>JACOEM010000001.1:0-300000 GCA_024998565.1 Nitrospira sp. | reverse complement strand
TCCGCCATGCTCGCTCACGATTCGCTGCAACTCCCCGAGCCCTGCTCCCGCTTTGCTTCCCGTCGGGGGGGGTGCGAAAAGCGGATACATGTTGGGCGTCCGGATGTCAGGGGGAATGCCGTCACCGGTATCCGAGATCATGAGGCGCACATATTGACCCGGTGGGAGCGGAAGGTCGTGACCGGTCATCGAAGCATCGAGACCCATATTGTCGAGGCGGACTTCCAAGACCCCTCCGCTGATCGTCATGACCTGTTGGGCCCGTGCCAGCAGGGTCAGGCAGAGTTCGTGTATCTGGGTTGGGTCGGCCAGCACGGGGTTGGTTGCACCGGGAATCCATTCGCGGAGGCTGATGGACTCCGGCAATTTCATCTTCAGGCCTCGCAGTGTTTCTTTGAGGAGGATATCCAGGGAGAGCGGCTGTTTCGCGCCGTCCGCCAGTCGACCGACCATGAGCATTTGTGTGACGAGATCACGAGCTCGTTTCGATGCGAGGATTACCTGCTGGATGTGGCCATGGACGCGACTGTCCGGCACGAGTGACGGCAGCGCCAAGTCCGAGAACCCCATGATGGCGGTCAGGCAATTGTTAAATTCATGGGCGATGCCGCCGGCCAGCGTCGCCACGGTCGCCATTTTTTTTGTCCGATGCAGTTGCCCGGCGATGACCTTCCGTTCGGTGATATCGGTGCCCAGAATTTGGATGGCTGGATGTCCGTCGAACATGACCGGGGCCGCTGTCAATTCGACGTCAATGACCATTCCATCGGGTCGTACCAATTGTCGCTCGACCGGGGGAACGGGCGTAGTTTCGGCCAGGGGGAGGTCGTGCAGAAACTCTTTCGGGAAACAATCCCACAACGCGCGTCCCTCAATCGGGTGTGCGGTTGTGAGTCCGAAAAGCCGGGCCCCGGCTTCATTGATGAAGAGGACGACATTGTCTGCATAGACAAGGATTGCGTGGGGCGATTGTTGCGCCAGCGTCCGGTAGCGCTCCTCGTTGGCGTGCAGGGCGTCCAGTGCCAGTTGTCTGGGGGTAATGTCGCGCACGATGCCGACGTAACCGCCGGAGGGTCCTTCGCCGGTGCGCAACGGGAAGGCTTCCGCCATGACCCAGCGTAGCGACCCGTCCGGCCGCCGGAAGCGAAACTCCCGTGAAAAGCTCCGTTCGGCGCTGGTGGCGCCGGACCATTCGCTACAGATCGGGTCATGGTCTTCAGGTGCCAGCGCATTGCGCCAGCATTCCCCGGGCGTCGATGTGACAGGAAGTCCCGCGATGCGGCGCAGCCGCTCATTCAGGTACAGCGTGCGGCCTTCGGGGTCCGACAGAAAGATGCCGATGGATGCTTGACCGGACAGGGTTCGGACAAGGGCCTCAACGGTGCTGGAATCTCCCGATGGCGGGAGGGCCGTTGTCACGTCTTGCGCAGTCACAGGTGCCTCCTTCGTCTGTTGTCAGCGGGTTGCATCCTCAGTAGGCGTTCCTTCACCAAGCATGGATGCGAGAGGGTTGGCAGGACTGCTTCGGCGGAACGTTCGTAAGGTTTGAAGTGTTGCACTCCCCATCCAGTGAACAGGCATACACGCCGCACATCATAGCACCAAGCCGGAGCAGGCGGTTAGAGATGATTGACAATTGGGAATGTAATTGGGCCCTAGTGGAATAGGGCCGTTTATCTGTGGCGGAGGAGTCATCGCAGAGCCGTCGATCCTGGCTGGTGGCCGCACAACGAGGCGGACGGCGTACGTGCTGGCTGGGTGCACCTGCCGGAAGGAAGAGGCGCCTGAAGATAGTGCTGAAGGGAACGTACCGTCTCTGCGGGAATTGCTGAAGGACCGCGAGTTCGTCGAACGACTGTTGAGGTTGGTGCCGAAGGCGGGATGAAGCAACATTCATACGCATGGATGGTTTGCTTTCAAATTAGCGCGATGTTACGGCTTTTCCTCTATTAGCAGTTCGTATAACATGTTTACAAGTCTTCCTATTCGGCTAGTAGGGTTTGTAAAACGTATAGCATGTCACCTTCTCGCCGGCCCTTAAAAAGGCCTCGCAAACAGAATCCTTGGAATATTCCGGATTGGCGTGATCCGGACGAGTATCCCAGGCCAGAGGGATTGAGTCTTACCCTCTGGCGTTGGGAATTCTTGCGGCGTTTGTCTGATTATCGAGAAGATTGGAAAACTCACGCGGAAGCCTCGTATAGGTGGCAGCTTGAGCGAGCCGCTGGAGAGATACCCGCAATCCACGTTCCCACACCAGACGATCCGGCTTTCCGAGCTGAGGCGGTATACCTCTACGATCAGAATCCGGCATTGTTCACAGCAGCCATGTCTCGTATCAAGCGATATGGCCTTGCGGGGGGACTCCTGCCGAATCCATCAATCAGAGTTCCTTCTAATTTGCAGTTCCTTTTAGGCTTCTGCGGAATGTTAGAAGGTCCTATGGATGGTACTGGAGGTTTTGTTCTGAAAGAGAATGAAGTCATGTTCTCCTTCGACCTTTCCAGTCCTCTCCACCAACAAGTAAAGATGGTTCATCGGTTACTGAAACACATGCAAGTTCACCGATTCGGAAAGGAATTGTTTAGACGACCGAAGAAAGATGCGTGGCCACTTTATTTGCGTACTCTGGATGCCCGAGATCAAGGTGTGACCTATGAGAAGATTGGCAAGGTTCTCTTAGGGGAGCACCTGGAATCATCTAATGATCAAGCCGCCCCTCGGGGCAAACAATTTCACGATGAAGCGATTTACCTAGCACTGAACTTTCCCCCTGATGATCTGGATCAATATTTTCCTTACCCCACCCTAGCCCCAGTTTCTTAGCTTTAACGCCAGTCGATAAAACATATTCTTAAACTTCTGTGCGAGCGGTAGCCTTTCTTTCGGGAACACATTCCATGTGTTCAATGTAAAGGAGGAATCAGATGCCGCACGTCAAATCAGCCTCAAAGCGCCCCCGTCGACCACTTGGCCCGCCGATCCAATTTCATGACCTTCCGGACTGGGTTCCACCGGCTCAAGCGGCACAGTTTCTAAGAAGTGGCCTTGTCACGGTGTATGACCTCTGCCGAAAAGGCACCTTGCCATCACGTCGGTTTGGCAGGCTTGTGCGAATCCCGAAGGAGTCCTTGCGGCCCACTGTCACGGGACCAGAGGCGAAGTGATCGTTGCACATCCTTACGTGGCAGAGGGCGAAGCGTGACGGAATATCAGGATGAAGATTGGCCAGAGGCACCAGACCATGAGCAGCCACCAGCGGGTAAATATCTTATCAGCTATGCGCGATCTAGAAGGGTCGTGCGCTTCAATCGGAACAAGATTGAAATGGATTTTGTGATTGTTGAACCAGCCCGATGGGCGAAGAAAGTTGTCACGATGTATTTCGCCGCTCCTGAGAATGGACCGATCAGCCCTAGCTCAAAATATTTTGAAGTGTGGTGTTTGGCGAACGGCGGAAAGCCGAAGCGAGGCGACCGCATGACGCCTCAAGTCTTTCATGGGTACTGGTTGGCAGAGCTTGGGCACACGAAAAAGAAAGCAGGGCGCGACGGGAAGTTGCGCGAATTGGAAACTTACGAAATGCCTCGATTGGTTGTGTTGAGTCTGATCGAACGCGCAGCAGGAGCGCCGGTTTTGTCTTCTAGGAGGGGGTCAAAGGGTACCCCTCGGATGAACTGAAATGAGCAGAAGTGAAGTGAAAGATGAAGAGAGCAGAGAGGAGATGAAGAGAGAAGAGATGATCTCCTCTCCTCCTCTCATGCAGAAGCACCATCCTAAGCAATGCTGGTGCGGCGTTTTCGCGTTCATTTGTCAAAATTTCACATCTTCAGACGGCTCATCCCCGTCTGAACGCCTCCATGAACGGAGGCGACTACCATGGATAAGTATCCCCTCAGGTCGGTGCTCAAGTGCCGGCCTGAGGCCATGGGGTTCACAAAGGAGGCTCTATGCAAGTGTTCACTGATCCAAGTCGAAATCAGGTGATTATTCGAGGCGAGGGAAACGAGATCAGGCTTTCTTGGGCGGCTGCGCTGAATCTTGGCAGTCTGCTGATTCAGAAGGCCGAGGAAGCCGAACCGGCGGCGAGACCTGGAAAGACCTATGAACCAGTCACAGAGCGCGATCCGCAAGAGCGCTGGCATGACACAGGGAGCAAATAACGTGGCGTCAAATCAAGGCAATGCGGGCAGGACTGGGGGGAGGGATTGGCAAGCGCTGGCGACGATTGGCGACGTTCGCCGGATGCTTCGGTTCTGCATCTTGGAAGTGAAACGCGGACGCCTTTCGACCAAAAAGGCCAACACCATGGGCTACCTGGCGAACCAGCTTATCAACTGCATTGAGGTCGAAGAGTTTGAGTCTCGCCTTGCGAAGCTCGAAGGCGGGCGCGTGGGAAATGAATTCGAAGGTGGAGTCAGCATCACGGTGAACGCATGAAGCAGGGATTGCTTAAACGGCTGGAACGTCTCGAAGTCCGGACTGAGGATCGTGGCGGATTTCTTCTTGTCCCGGAGACGTACCCATCATTCGATGAATGGGCGAAGGACTGGCAGCACTACGAGGCCGGACAAAGTGAAGCGAACATGCGGCATTCGGCCAGCGGGTTTTCGTACGAATCGGGGCCAATTTCCAGACGGCGCGGGCGGGTTCTTAATTTCGAAGTAGGGAGGGCATCGTGAAGTTTTTTCAGGTCGAAGATACGCATATCGATTTAGCAAAGATCGACTTCATTCAGGAAGAGCCGCAGCACCAGCAGGCTGCGCCGATGATCGTTGTGTATTACATCGGCCGTCATTTTCGAATTCGATCTGACTCCCCCAAATGGACAGAGCTTCAAGCGCTGCTTCCTTCAACGTACCTGCGAATTCAGGGGGCGCATATCGACGTGAGAGAGATTGCGTATGTGAGGGAAGAGGCGCAGAGCCAGGGGCAGCCGCTCTGCGTCATTTATTACCACGATCGAGAATTGCGGATCGTCAAAGGCTCTAGCGAGTGGAACGAGCTAGTAGCCGTGATGTACCCGGAGGCCTAGCCTTGAATCGATCGCTTCGGAAAAGACTGGAACGCCTCGACGGTCAAACCAGTGGGAAGCCTCGCTGGGTGGTGGTCAACTATGACTCTTCAGAAATGACGGAAGACGAAGCCGTGGATCAGGCCCACAAGTGCGGCCTGCTGAAGCCTGGTGATGCTTTGATGGTGTTTCCTGTCCAAATCACTTTGGAAGACTGGGAGGCACTTGTCCCGCTTTGGCATGAATGCATCGTGAACGGCGCAAAGTGGCATGAGCTGCCGTTCTGGGCCGGGGGAAGTGCAAAGGTGCCGAAGCTGAAGTTCGACGGCGGAAAATTGAACGCATGAAAACGCACAGTTACAGAGCCATGCAAGCCACTTACAAACGCTGGAGGCCCTATGTCCGATGAGGCAGTTCTAAGTACACGAATCGATCCGAGTGGGTTTCAACAGGGCGCGGCGACGATGGAGGCCACCATCCAAAGGATTTCCAATTCCTGGGTTGGCATGTCCGCTAAGGTCTTCGTGTTCGAGCGGACCATGGAACAAGCTTGGAGAGTGGCCAAGCAAGGGGCTGAATTCGATGAAACCCTGGCTCGTTTGAACCGGCAAGCCGGGGTGTTCAATCAAACGGCTGATCACATGGTGAGCCGCTTGAAGAGTGTGACAGGTGGACAGCTGTCCATGGCTGAAGCGGCTGAGATCGCCAGCAAAGGGCTCATGCAAAGTATGAATCCCGATCAGATCGAGAAGATGGCAGCAGCCGGGGAAGTGTTGAGCGATGTTTACGGAGGTACCGTCAAGAGTTCGATTGACGAGCTGTTGCAGTCCACCGCGACGATGAGTTCACGGTCTTTGCAGGCGAAGGGAATTTACATCGATCTTGAGGAAACGGTCAGGAGGTATGCGGTCTCGACGAATCGCACCGTTGAGCAGATTTCTAAGCAGGAGCGGGCCACGTTGGGAGCGAATGCCATTCTTGAGAGCCTCGACAAGACTATGCAGAAGGTCGGAGATTCGGCCCCTTCCTCGGCGGACAAAATGGCCGAGATGGAAGCGCGGTTGAAAGATATGGGGAATGAAGCGTCTCGGCTCAGCACGTCGCTTTTGTTCCTGGCCGATCAAGGCGTGAATTACTTATACGACAAATTAACTCAGCTACTCCCGATCATCGGAGAAGGCGAGAAGAAGTTTAATGAGTTCTTCTCGCTCAAGCCGATGGCGCTGGACAAGAGCCTGCAGGGAAAGAGCAGCGCAGAGGCCTTTCAGCTCGATCCTAAGCTGCGGGCGATTCAAGCTGAGGGTAGCGCTGAGCGTATGCGGGCGCAGATCGAGGCGGAACGTAACAGCACCATTTCGGGATTACAGCATCAAAGCAGGCTGCTGGGATTTGATCAGCAGCAGGGGCAACAGGGAGTCGGGGCCGGTGTGGGCGCACTGGACTTTCTCAAGGCTCAGCAGGACGCGAAGTTGCGTGAGCTGGCACTTGAGGGAGAAACGCAAAGCAAACTGCTGCAGCTGGAAACAGAGACGTATCACGCCCGTATTGCGTTGGGCTTCGAAACCACAGAGGAAAAGATCAAAGCGGAAGAAACCTATAAGACCAAAGTCGCATCGATCAATGCGGAAGTGGCGAAGAGCGTACAGGAGTTCAATCATGCTTCAACCGAATTCCTAGAGGAACAGAAGGTCCTGCAGGGTAGCCTGCAAGAGCAAATGGGGCGACAGATTACGGATGGGTTGATCTCGACTTTCAAAGTTGAGGAAGACCTTCGGCACAAATCCCAAGATGACACGATTGCGTATTACCAGAACCTTGCCAAGTTCCAAGAGGCCTACGGCACCTCCCGCGAGAATCAACTTACGACTCAATATGACCTCGTGAGGGCCACTCTCGCAAAGGAGTTGGATGTCACCTTTGAGACAGCGGAGAAGGTGCTGAACGCCTGGAGGAATGGCGACAGCATCCGTGCGGCTGAATTGCTGGAAAACACACGATACACCTGGGACCAAGTCACCACGATCATGATGGGGGCTTTGGCGGATCAACGGGCGGTGTCGGAGAAGTTCTCCGATGACTTCTTTGGCGGATTTGCCAAGTCGATGAAACGGTATGTCCAAGATCAAAGCATGTTCGGGCTTGGCGCAGATCAGGCCCGATCCGTCGCTCAAGCTATGCAACAAAGCTTCAAGACGTTCTTCTTCGATGCGATGGAGGGAAAGGTCAAAGGGCTGAAAGATGTCCTGCAAGGGCTCACTGACTTTATGAAGAACATGGTGGCGGATGTGGGCTCGAAGCTCATCAGTCGAAGCCTACTGACGGGGCTTGATGCGCTGCCTGGTCTGTTCAGTAGCGGTGGCGGTGCCATACCAGCTGGCGGATTCAACGCGGCCTCGTTGTTGGGAATGAAAGGCTTCGCCGATGGGGGAATCACGGATGGTCCCGCGATTGCCGGGGAAGGTCGATACAGAGAAGCCATCGTTCCATTGCCGAACGGCCGTTCCATTCCGGTGGAATGGAGAGGTGATCACTTCACCCCCCAGCGGCCTTCAACAACCATGTCCATGCCGGTCACGGTGAACGTGCATAACTCCGCGAATGCGGACGTGCAGACCGAAACGCGACAAGGGCCGGATGGGAATCCGCAGATCGACGTGTTTATTAACAACGTGGTCAAGCGCGGCATGAGAAATGGGGAATATGATCCATTCATGAAACAATTCGGCGCGAATCGCGTACCCGTGAGGCGCGGCTAAGGTGAAGCCGAAGAGACTGTTCGGAACACAAGAGGCTAGAACCGGCATGAATGCAGGAGATCAGCACCAATGCTAAACCGATTTTGCAAACGGAAGGGCCTGAATCGATGTTGAAGGCCGACTATCCAAAATTTGAACGCGCCCTCAAACGGTTCGCGCAAAAAGTAGAACTTGATGGAGCAATCCTCACCAAGCGGGTTGCGGTCGATCTGTTCAGGCGGATCATCCAAAAGACGCCAGTGGACACCGGACGCGCTCGCGCCTCTTGGAATATTGCCATCGGTGCGCCTGATCTTCGGGTGATGCCTGAGGGGGCGTATACCGGCGAGCAGCTGAGCGGCCTCAAGGCTGCAACAGTACTCGCGACCTATGGCGCCGATGCGAGGAAACGGCTTCCCCCGATCTATATCACCAACAATCTGCCCTACATCGTGGAGTTAGAGAAGGGCTCCAGCCGGCAAGCGCCACGGGGCATGATGGCGCTATCACTCATGGAAGTCACCAACAACCTGAACAGGCTGACAGGAGCTTGAACAGGCATTCACAACAACCAAGGAGGTTCCAGACCCTATGTTAAACACACCATCACTCAGGATTCTCATCTCGAACGAGATGATCAATTACAACCGGCGGAACATGGAGACACCTTTCCTGAACCGTCGAACAGAGCTACTTGGCGGCGTGCTGAAGAACGTCGAAAGTTATGAAGTCATCGAGAAGCGCATCACGGCCGATCGCTTCATGAGCGACGAAGGCAAGCGGGCGAAACTCGCTGAAGAAGCTACGAAGGCGTTGGCAGGTTTCAAAGGGTTTGGGGTCAAGATCGGAGAGATCGAGGACCACCTGAGACAGTTATCGACTCGCCTCTTTACCGTGGTGCGACCAAAGCGGGATGAAACGATTCAGTTCCTCCGGGAACAGGAGATTCGGGGCCACTATGTCGATATGACTCAGCCGGAACGGGATGCTGTGTTTCTTCATGCCGCTGAACACGACGGAGACGAAACCCTGCTGGCTCTTCTGGACGCTCCAGTTGGACAGATGGTCAGTGAGGACGTGAAGACCAGGGCACTTGAGGCGCGTGCCAAGCGCGTGTTCCCGGAAGATTACAAGATCTACGAACAGAACAAGCTGCTACTCGATGTGCTGAACATGATTCGAGAGAGCGTGGGAAATTGGCTGCGATGGTTGGCTGTCACCAGGGAAGCGATCATCGAGATATTAAAGCTAGATCCCAACACCCGGATGTTGGCGAGTGACACGGAACTTGAAGGACTGTCTCCTTCTAAGTTTGTGGCAGCTCGCAGCTAGGGAGCAGGTCACGGGCGTTTTATCGCCGCTACGTGTATGGCTGGGTGTCCGGCTGTAGTGCGGGAGAGAGGTTTAGGTGTGCCTCTCTCCTGCATACCTTGGTTGTAAGGTCGTGTGGAGAATAATTAATTCAGATGACTAGAAGTATGGAAAGTGAAGGTGAGGTGGCTGATCGATTGTTGACCGCAGGCTGAAAAAAACCGACGTGCTTTTTGCGGATATTCGTAGGCGTTCCATCCGCTGCGATGACGTTCCTCGATGAGGACTTGTGAAGGATCGGTTTGCGTAATAATCAGTTCAGCCAACGGCGCAAGCTCTGTCATGAAGGCGCCGGATAGCTGTTGGCGATTGATCATGAGGGAGGAGTGATTCTTTTCCGATGTCAGCCGAAACATGTTGGGCCAGGTATCCACCGACTCCTCAAGCCGATGCATGAGACAATTCGCCAGCTCTGCATGGTGACCAGGAACTTCCGCAAGGTACGTTAACGGCGTTTCTCTAAACTCTTTCACCGTCATGGCGCAGGCTGAAAGACTCAGTAAGGCAGGAATGAGTGCCACTCTAAATCTGTTCATCGATGGTCTCCACCAATCAAACCTGTCTCGTGAGGCGCATATCATCATTCAATCATCGCGCTTTTTATCAAATAGATGATCCGGCAATTGATTTGGTGGAAGAATGGTCGGAGTTCTGCGCGGTAATTGGCCGCGCTCCCATTCTGGCCGTCCATATTTCTCGCTAAAGTCTTGCTGAATAATGATTGGCTGTTGTGGCTGTGCGCGCGTGCAGGCCCAGACAATGGCAATGATCCATCCGAGAACCGTCCATCCGGTGAGTAGATTCAGAATGAAAATGGCAAGCGTATTGTGGTGGCTGCGTGCTTGAGCAACGATGGTTGGGAGGAAGTACACGATGAGCCACAACCCTATATAGGCTATGCCTTCAACGCCTTTATCACTCATACTTCCTCCAACGGGAATTAGGGCACAGTTCGCCCTCTGGTTCACATGGCTGACACATTTTCCATTATCTTGTTCGGCACCATCTTTTTCCCTTCACATCTTCAAATACTTACAGGGCTTACAAACCACTCGCAAACGTTCTTCAGCGTCCCTGTATGACATGACTGACATGTCAGTCATCAGGGTTTTTTCTTTTCGCGGTATTTCTTCAGTAAGTCTCGGATTGACTCATCGATCAAATCGTTAACCCACCGTTCTTTGTCCACAGCTAAATACTGCAGCTCTTTCATCAGCGCCGGATCGAGGCGAATACCGAACGCTTTCTTTTCTATTGGGTCTTTTTTTCGGCTCATAGGGCGGCAGATTACAAGCTCTAGAAATCACTAGTCAATCCTATAGATTGACAGTCATTTGAATAATTAGATATACTGCTATCAGATAATCACATGGAGGTCCTATGGAAATGGTTAAGATCCTCGTTCATATCCCAAAGCCGATCAAAGCCAGGTTGAACGCGCTCCGATCAACCGGAACGACTGCCAGCGGCCTGATTCGGCATTTACTCAATCAACACTTCGGTCTGCAGCAAACCACAACCAAAAGGAGGGGCTAGTCATGGAAACTATCAACGCACAACAAGAGCGCCGTGTTCGAAAGTTAGCGAATGGCTTGGGGTATCGACTCTTGAAAGATCAGCGGGGGATTCATTTGAACAACCTCGGGGAATACCAGCTTGTGAACGATAGAGGCATGGTGGTTATGGGGTCAACGTTTGACGCGTCGATTGATCAGATCGAAGAGTATTTGAAGGACGAAGCGAAGAGTTAGGCAAGCTTCGAACATTTCAACCAGCCCGCGAAAGGGCAGAAAGGCAGGTGAGTACGATGGGTAAGACAATCGTTATGTACGACGTGTGCGATGACTCAGTAGGCTTAAATCCTACTCCTTCACTGGGCCTCTTATTCCCAACTCTTGCGGAGGCGTTGCAAGAATTGAAAGAGCAACGCCTGGAATATCCTCGAGCCTATATTGCGAAGGTTATCCATGCCCCGTACCGCAAAAAAGCGGTCAAGAAAGGACGGTGATCAATGGAGCCACAGACGGCACAGCAGGACAGCCCTATTAAACGCGCCTCTCAACGGGTGGAGGATTTGCGGGGTTATTGCCGAATTGCAAAGAGCCAATGGGACGAACACGACGAAGTGCGCTACATGCTCGGTCTTATCGAGAATCGGCTCACTGACACGCTGAAGGATCTGGCGCAGCAGGAATAAAACAAATGGCTAGCAGTAAGAACATATTCAGCAGGAAGGACGGTGAATGATGGCCAAATCAATGACGGTGTACGAAGTGGTGCGCGATGAGCCGGGGAATCCGTTTGATCCAATCGGTTTTCAAATGAGCAGCCTCGCCGATGTCAAAAAGAAATTGAAGACTGTGAAGGTGCGGTACCCAGACGTCTACATTGCAAAAATAACCTACGCTCGATACGTGCCGGCCAAGAAAGGACGGTGACACATGCGCGGCCATATCTTTCAGCGTTCGGAAGGAAGCTGGACCATCGTGCTCGACATAGGCCGGAAGGTGGATCCGGCGACAGGCAAGCTCAAGCGCATTCAAAAATGGAAGACGGTTCGGGGGACCAAGAAGGAAGCTCAGGCCGAACTGACGAACATGCTCCACAACCTGAGCCGTGGACAAGTGATCAGCCCCTCACGCATGACCTTGGGGGAATGGCTGGAGGAGTGGATCAAATCGGCCATCCAGCCACACAAACGGCTTCGGACCTATGAAACCTACCGATCCGTCATTGATCGCCATCTGAAGCCCGTTTTAGGCCAATACCGGCTATGCGATTTGAGGGCGAGTCACCTTCAGGCCTACTACCAGGCTGAAAAGCTTGCTTCAGCTACCCTTCAGCAGCATCACACGATCCTGCACAGCGCTTTGAAAGCGGCCACGATGCAGGATCTTATTCCACGCAATGCCGCGAGTTTGGTCATAGGCAAGCCTCGGCGCAGGGATGGGCATGAAAGCATTCTCCAAAACTGCTGGGAGCCCGAAGAGGCGCGGAAGTTCCTGGACACGGCCAAGGCGGACAGCCCACAAGGGGCCGCTCTGTACTCTCTGGCACTCGATAGCGGGGCCAGAAAGGCGGAACTGTGCGGGCTCAAGTGGTCGGAGGTCGATGTTGAACGACAGTCCATTTCCATCGTTCGCCAGTTGGTCAAGGTCCGCAACGAGCCACTATTCGGCCCACCGAAGAACGGGAAGTCACGGACGGTTCTGCTAGATGAGAAGACCATCGAGGTTCTGAGGAAGCAAAAGGCCGCGCAAGCCGCTCAAAAACTGCTTCTCGGAACGGCCTACAAGGACCATGGGCTTGTCTTTGCCCGTGACTTCGGCCAACCCCTCACCTTGAACAATATCGGGCAACGGGAGTTCGCCAGGCTTATTAAAGCGGCCGGTGTGAAACCGATCACGTTTCACGGCCTTCGCCACACCTGCGCGACGTTGGCCCTCAAGGAAGGGGTTCCGGTGAAGGTGGTATCGGAACGACTCGGACACAAGCGGATAGAGATCACGCTCAACGTGTACGCGCATGCTCTACCCTCCATGCAGCAAGAGGCGGCTGCAAAGCTGGGGCGATTGCTCCACGGTTAGCGAATCGTTTGCAGGAGAGAGAAGGAGAAAACGTAAGTGCTTGAAGAATCAGCAGGGGTTGAAAGTTGGTGCCGAAGGCGGGACTTGAACCCGCACGGCTTGCGCCACACGCCCCTCAAACGTGCGTGTCTGCCATTCCACCACTTCGGCAACCGAGAGTCTCTCCGTCGAAACATGAAGCCAGGTACACACCAGCGAGACGGCAGTGAAACGCGCGTTCTCGCTACGCAGGCGCCAGGCTTCAGAGGAAACGCATTATAGAAGTGGTCCAAAATGCTTGTCAATCAACTAGTTGTCCAGTAGAATTCACGCGTGCTGCGCGGACCTGTCGCAGATCCTTCCTCATCACAGCGATCAGCAGGCCAACAAGCGAGATGACGCCTCTCTCACTGTCACATATTTCGGGCACTAGTCGGCAGACTGACATCGCCGCGTTGTTTGATGTCGATAATACCTTGCTTCCCGGTCAGGCGAGTGAAGTCCGGTTTTTTCGCTTTCTCTGGAAGCGGGGTCTTGTGGGGTGGCGCGAGCTACGGGACAGTGTCGGCTGGGTGCTTCGTAATGCACCCCCGGTGTCATTGCACCCCCTGCGTGAGCGGAAGCTTTATCTGGCCGGGAAGGCTGCGGCAGAGGTGGAGTCGCTGGCCGAGGAGTTCTGTCGTGCCGAGCTGTTTTCGCGTCTCTCGGCGCAAGGGCTCGCGCGGATGGACGAACATCGTCGGGCCGGACACCATATCGTGTTGGTGACCGGATCCCTCGACTTCCTCATTGCTCCGTTGGCCACCTTGCTGGAGGTGCCCACCCTGCTGGCCGCGAAACTGGAACGGCAACAGCGTCGTTTTACCGGCCAGGTCTGTGCCCCTCTTCCTTATGGACCCGGCAAGCGTGCCTTGATCGCTCGGTTGACACAGGAATCACGCATTGATCTGACGCAGTCGTTTGCCTATGGCGATAGTCCCGGCGATGTTGAGTTGCTGGAAATGGTGGGGCACCCGTTGGTCGTGAATCCGATTCGCGGAATGGATCGCATCGCGCGACGCAATGGATGGCCTGTGACGAGATGGAAATAAGTCCCCCGATTCATCCATCGGTGCGACGTTGAGCTGCTGAGTCAATCGATGATGGTCAAGATTACCGAAATTTTTTACAGTATCCAGGGCGAGTCCACCTATGCCGGCCGTCCCTGCGTCTTCGTCCGTCTAACTGGTTGTCCGCTCCGGTGCACCTGGTGCGACACGGCGTATGCCTTCTACGGCGGTCGAGATCTGACGATCGACGACATCGTCGATCAGGTCCGCGCCTTCGCGTGCGATCTTGTTGAAGTGACCGGAGGAGAGCCGCTCAGCCAGCCGGCGTCTCTTCCGTTGCTGAGCCGCCTGTGTGACGAGGGGTTCGAGGTGCTGGTGGAAACCAGCGGGGCCATCGATACGGCCGGCGTCGATCGGCGTGTCCATGTGATTCTTGATGTGAAATGTCCCGGGAGTGGGATGACGGATCGAATGTATTGGCCGAACCTCGATCGGCTCGCACCTCACGATGAAGTGAAATTTGTGATCAAGGATCGATCGGACTATGAATGGGCGCGGGACGTGCTCCATCGTTACGATCTTCCGGCGCGGTGCACGGTGCTCATGAGTCCGGTGTTCGGCGAAGTGGAGGTGCGGCACCTGGCGGAGTGGATACTGGCCGATAAGTTGCCGGTGCGGTTCCAGCTCCAAATGCACAAATACATTTGGGCGCCGGATATGCGCGGCGTTTGAGAGGGGTGTGATTCTTAAGGACGGGCAGTCTGTGAGCGGCTGATGATGAACGCTGAACGGCAAGAACCAGGGGAGGATTGATGAAGAAGATCCAAGTTCACGCACAGGTCGGACGGGCAGAAAACGAGGCGGCCGAGGTTCTGGTGTTGCTCCATTGCGAGGGTGGCTCTGATCTCACGCAGGAGGCTGCCGCCATCGATGCGCAACTCGGAGGACAGCTCGCCGCTTTGATTCAGCGCGGAGAATTCGAAGGGAAGCTCGGCGAAGGATTGCTGGTCCATACCCAGGGCAAGGCCAGAGCAAAACGGCTGTTGTTGGCTGGATTGGGTAAGGAAAAAGATCTCCGTTTGGATGCGTTCCGCCAGGCGCTTGGTACTGCGATCAAACGTGTCCGTCAGGCGAAAGTGACCTCCTTCGCCGTCGTGTTGCCGGCCGCCATGCTGGAGGAGATTCCGGTCCAGGATGTGGCGCAGGCAATGGCGGAGGGCGCCATTCTCGGTAACTATCAATTCACCGCCTATCGTAGCCCCAATGGAAACAAGCCGATCGACGTCGAACGGCTGACCATCTACACGTCGCAAGCCTCGCTGCTCCCCCAAATGATCGAGGGCATCCGGCGCGGTGTGGCGACTGCTGAAGCGACGGTGCTGGTTCGCGACCTGTGCAACCATCCGGCCAACGTGATGACGCCGACGCGCATCGTACGCGAGGCCAAGGCGGTGGCCAAAGAATCCGGTGTGCGTCTGAAGGTGCTCGAACAGAAGGACATGGAACAGCTCGGCATGGGTGCCCTGCTGGGTGTGGCGCGTGGCAGCCATGAACCGCCCAAGTTCATCATCCTGGAATACAAGGGTACCAAAGCGAAGAAGGGCGATCCTCCGGTGGTGCTGGTGGGAAAGACCATCACCTTTGACACCGGCGGCATTTCGCTGAAGCCGGCCGAAAATATGGAACATATGAAGGCCGATATGACGGGCGGCGCTGAAGTGCTGGCGACGATGCGGGCTGCCGCGCGGCTCAAGCTTCCCCTCCACCTCGTCAGCATTCTGCCCGTAGCCGAAAATATGCCGGGCGGGCGGGCGATGCGGCCGGGCGATATCGTGACGACGCTGTCCGGAAAAACGGTAGAGGTTCAGAACACCGATGCCGAAGGCCGACTGATCCTCTCCGATGCGTTGGCCTATGCCACCCGGTACAAACCGGCGGTGTTGATCGATATTGCGACCCTGACCGGCGCCTGCGTGGTGGCGCTCGGCCAATTTGCCATCGGGATGTTCGGCAACAACGATCAGGTGAAAGAACAGGTCCGGATCGCCGGTCAACGCGCAGGCGAGCGCGTGTGGGAGATGCCGTTGTGGGAGGAGTATTTCGAGCAGCTCCGCAGCGACGTGGCGGATATGCGGAATATCGGCGGCCGGGGCGGAGGGATGATTACCGCCGCCTTGTTCCTGAGCAAATTTGTCGGCGATTGCCCCTGGATCCATCTGGACATTGCGAGCACCGACTGGAGCGAACGTGAGCGAGCGTATCTGCCGAAGGGTCCGACCGGGATCGGCACACGCCTGCTCATTCAGTTCCTCCTGGACCGCACGTTGCCGTAGCGCCTGCTTCTCACCAGATCGTCGGAGTAACGAGTGATGACATTACGCGAGCAGATCGGTCAGCTGTTTATGATGGGCTTCACCGGGACCACGGTCACCAAAGAGCTGGCCTCGTTTCTGACAGCGTACAAGCCGGGTGGCGTCATCTTTTTCCGCCGCAATCTCGAGTCGGTTCAGCAGATCGTCGATCTCACCAACGGGCTGCAGAAACTGTCGCCCGTTCAGCCGCTGCTGATCGCGATTGACCAGGAGGGCGGCCGGGTATCCCGGCTGCCCGCCGAATTTACGATTTTCCCCCCCTGCGGACAGCTGGGGCAGTGCAACTCCAGTGAACTGGCCTACTCCGCTGCCGCGACCATTGCCAAAGAGTTGCGGGCGGTGGGGATCAATATGAACATGGCGCCGGTGTTGGACGTGAACAGCAACCCGGACAATCCTGTCATCGGCGATCGGGCGTTCGGCGCGTCTCCCGAGCTTGTCGGCGAGATGGGGTTGGCGACTATCGGAGGGCTGCAGGACAATCTGGTGGTCGCGTGCGGGAAGCACTTCCCCGGCCATGGCGACACGGCGACGGATTCGCACAAAGAGCTTCCCGTCGTGGATGCGGGGCTTCAACGGTTGCGCGATACGGAGTTTCCTCCCTTTCAGCAAGCCATTCGCTATGGTGTCGCCAGCTTGATGACCGCCCATGTACTGTATCGGGCCTTGGATCCGGAGGCGCCGGCAACCCTCTCTTCTGCGGTGATCCAGCGCTTGCTGCGCGAGGAGTTTCGATATGAGGGCGTGGTCTTTACCGACGATCTGGAGATGCATGCCATTATCGATCACGACGGGATCGGCGAAGCGGCCGTCCGGTCGTTTGTGGCCGGATGCGATGTCCTGCTGATCTGCAAGGACCAGGATCGTGTCATGACCGCCATGCAAGCCATGGAGCGTGCGGTGAAAGATGGCCGGATCACTCAAGAGAGGCTGGACCAGTCGCTGGCCCGTGTGGCACACCTGAAGGCACGGTACCTCCATCCCTACAAACCGGTCACGATTTCCGATGCGCGGTTGGTGGTGGGGTGCCGGTCGCACAAAGTCCTGCTCGATTCATGGCACAAGGCCTATGCGCGTATTCCCCAACCCAAGTCAGTCGAGACGGCGCAAGCCACATCCTCACAGGATTCTCCGGTCACGCACGTGTGACCGGCGCGCATCCTGTTGCCATCGCTTCTCGCTCGAAACCCATCGCGTAACGGCCCGTCCTTTCCCGCGAGCAATGGGTGCCCGTCTGATGCCTGGTCAGCCTCCAGGGCTGTCTGGTGGAGAACGCGGTCACTCCAGTCTATACTGGCTTTTCGCCAGACGATCTGATTCACTATCAACTCAGCTGACGGCTTGTTTCTCTCCTTTCATGTCGAGGCGCTATGGCGATCAAAAAAGGTGACATTCTCGACGAGCGAAAACGCTTTCCGGATTCGTGCGGGTTGGTGGTCAAGGTGACCGGGGGCGGTGAGGGTTTCCAGAAGATTCTCTGTTGCGGGCACGAGCTGACTGAAGAGGATGTGGTACCGGATATCATCTCGTCGAGAGGCCGGAAAAAAGGTGCATTGCTTCCCGGGGCTATGCTGGAGGAAAAGCGGCAGTTCACCGACTCTTGCGGTCTGCGACTCATGGTGATCGACGGAGGCGCCGGCTTTCAGGGGATCGACTGTTGTGGCCACATCATCACAGCCAAGGCGGTCAACGGCTTGAAATTCGGTGAACCACGTGAGGACTTCCCCATGCAGACTGGTCCGGCAGGTACAGCATGACCCCGCCGGTGACCCCTCCCGGGCCTCTTGAGAAGTCCCGCCGGGCAACCATGCAGTGGTTGCTCGGATTCATGGACCATTTAGATCGGTTGGGCTATGTCGCGGCGGGATTCAGCTTGCTGGCCCTCGGCATGCTGATTTTTGTTCATGCCTGGTACGCCTTTTTCTTGCGCTCCACCGATGTCCCGCTCCTGCCTGCCGGCCTCAAGCTGTTGAATGATCTGCTACTCGTCATCATCTTGCTGGAATTGTTCCGTACGGTGGTGCGGTTTCTTCAGACCGAGGTGCTTGAATTGGAGCCCTACCTGGCGGTCGGCATCATTGCCTGCACGCGACGGGTGCTGACGGCCAGTGCAGAATTATCCCATCAGCTTGAGATGGTAACGCGGGAGACGCGCCAGGAACTCTTTCAGCAGTATGTGATGGATGTCGGCCTCAACGTGATCGTTATCATCGTCCTCATCCTAGGTGTGTACCTGCTGCGCATGCGCCCTACGAGAGAGCGCCCCGCTACGACCTAATCGATTCTGGACCAAAGAGCAGGGGGGTGATAGGTCCATCTTGCCCTCTTCCCGCCTCTTATGGCATCATGCACCTCTTCTTGGAGGCGCGGTGGCCACATTGCTCGAATATGTGGGGTCAGTGCATATCTATCTCGGGCCGTACCGGGGGAACCCGATTGCCCTCTATTTGAGGCGTACGGAGACCGGGTGCCAGATTGGTCCCCGGGCCTATCCCTGGAATGACGTGGTGGGTGCGGGAGAAACCCCGAACAAAGCGGCTGCAGATTTCGAAGAAAAGTGGAAAGGCAAAGGGCTGGCCGCCGATATGTATTCAGGTCCTTCTTGGGAAGGCGGGATTAAACCGGAGCGGCCTGCTCCGCCGAAGCCCGCTGCTCCACCAAAACCACCGGCTGCCCCGGCTGCCGGTGCGGCCGCTCCGGCAGCGGCAGGCGCCCCAACTACGGCGTCCGGCTCTTCTTCTCCTGCGGCAGTTGCGGCCAAGCCGACGGCTCCGGCTCCTGCTGCAACGGTACCTCCTGCGGCCGCTCCTGTGGCTCCGTCCGAAGCGTCGTCCTAGTTTTTCCCGTCACCAGTTTCTTGGCTTGTAATTCGACTATGCCGGTCGAGGTGTCTCGGACTGTTCTGTCGAGGGCCTTGTGGCGAGTTTGCTATGGCGCATCCCATACGTGGCGTAAACGACAATGCCGATGATGGTCCACACAAAGAACCGTATCCAGGTCATCCAGGGTAGAAAATACATCAGACCGAGGCAGGCCAAGACTCCTAAAATGGGGACGACCGGCATGAATGGCATACGGAAGGGGCGTGGATGGTCGGGCTTCGTGTAGCGCAGGACCATGATGCCGATACAGACGAGGACAAAGGCGAAGAGCGTCCCGATGTTCGTCATATCCGCTGCCTCACCGATCGGAATGAGCGCGGCCATGATGGCGACGGCCACGCCGGTCAAATAGGTCGCGTGGTGGGGCGTGCGAAACTTCGGATGGACGCCTGAAAGCCAGGGACCCAGGAGACCGTCCCGCGACATGGCAAAAAAGACCCGAATCTGGCCCAACATCATCACCACCAGGACACTGGTAATGCCCGCTACTGCCCCGGTTGCCACGATGGCGGCTCCCCACTTGAATCCCACCATGCGAAGCCCTTCAGCCACCGGAGCATGCACGTCGATTTGCGAATAAGGCACTAACCCGGTCAGGACCGCGGCCACAGAAATATAGAGCACGGTGCAGATGGCCAGCGAAGCGAAGATCCCGATGGGCAAATCCCGTTGGGGGTTCTTGGCTTCTTCGGCGGTGGTGGACACAGCGTCAAACCCGATATAGGCGAAGAACACGATGGCGGCGGCGGCGCCGACGCCGGCAAATCCGAACGGCATGAAGGGGGACCAATTAGCCGTGTCGACGGAGGATGTGCCGACCGCAATGAAGAAGGCGATCACGGCCAGCTTGATGAGCACAATGCCGCAGGTGGCGCGCGCGCTCTCTTTGACTCCGACGATCAGGATGCCGGTGACGAGAAGCACGATGATCGCGGCCGGAATGTTCGCAATGCCGCCGTCCGCGCCGGGAGGATGAGTGGCCCAGTATGGGAGTTCAAGGCCGCAGAGTTTGAGAATGTTGTTAAAGTATCCGGACCACCCGATCGCGACGGCCACGCAGGCCACGCCATATTCCAGGATCAGATTCCAGCCGGTCAGCCAGGCCAGAAATTCTCCCAAGGTGGCATAAGAATAGGTATAGGCACTGCCGGCGACCGGGATCATGGCGGCAAATTCGGCATAGCAGAGGGCGGCGAGTGCGCAGGTGATGCCTGAAAGAATGAACGACAGCATGATGCCGGGCCCCGCGCCTGGCCGGTGCGCATCACCGACGATAGCGGTGCCGATCAACACGAAGATGCCGGTGCCGATAATCGCGCCGATGCCGAGTCCGGTCAGGTCCCAGGCCGTCAGGGTCCGTTTCAGGCGATGTTCAGGGGCGTCGGAATCAGCGAGGATTCGTTCGATGGATTTGGTGCGAAACAGCGGATTGCCCACGCAGTGTCCTCTCTCCGGCGGCGCCACGTCCATGTCCGCTGTTATGGCGAAATGAACCCCGTGTCATGAGTTGTTCCTGCGTCTCGCAGGCGAAGGTTGGAGTGACGGGCGGCGCGAGGCGGCCCGCAAAAATGTCTGAAAGAGTCGTCGGTGCAAGAGGTGGCGTTCGAACAAAAATTCGGGGTGCCATTGCAGGCCGAGAAAGAAGGGGTGCGTCGGAAGTTCGATCGCTTCAACGATGCCATCCGGCGCGGTTGCGCTGGCAATAAGGGCGTGCCCGACCGCTTTCACCGATTGGTGATGCGAGCTGTTGACCTGCATGCGGGCGCGCTTGACGATGCGATTGAGCAGGCTGCCGGGTGTGATGGAGATGCTGTGAGAGAGTCGAACCGCCGGTGTTGTCTGTCGGTGCTGTAACACATGGTCGACCTGGGCCGGAATATCCTGATACAGGCTCCCTCCGCAGGCGACATTCATGCTTTGCATGCCTCCGCAAATGGCCAGCGTGGGGATGTGGTTCCGGATGGCCAACCGCACCAAGTCCAATTCAAAGCTGGAGCGTCGTTTAGCGACGACCGGAAAGGTATATCGCTTTTTTTCTCCGTACAGGGTTGGATCCAAGTCCGGCCCGCTTCCTGTCAGGAGGAGTCCGTCGACCCCTTCCAGCAGGCGCCGGCGTGCGGATCGGTTCGCCACAAGTGGCAGAATCACCGGCACGCCGCCGAGTTCCTCAATGGCGCGGACATACCGGGCCCGCAAAAAATATGTGGGCTCCTTGCCGCCCCATTCTTGACGATCACCGGCATTGAAGTCGGGGGTGACTCCGATGACGGGTTTCATGCTAGCGGATCGGTTCCAAAGGCAGCGGCGCTGGTTCTTGCGGGGTGTAATCGCCGGCCTCTCGCGCAGGCTCCCCTGAGACGCCGAGGAAGCGGATCGGTTTATCGCCCTTGAGATGGTCCGGCGTGATGATGTAGGTGCCGTACATGCTGGGGATCCAGATATTCTTGGCCGTCTGCTCACTGCCTCCTGAGAAGCCATAGGCCAATCCACCGACGACCCCGCCGCCGATTGCGAAGGCCAGTTTGAGCGGGAAATAGACGATGGTGGCCAGTGCGGAGCCTGCTTGAATGCCGACACCCGACGGGCTGGCATCGGTCGACGAGACCGGCACATTGGAAGCGCCTCCCGATTCCTGCGCGGAGACGGGGGCGATGAGTAAGGCCAGAGAACAGACTGTGACCAGGCTGAAGACGAGGACTTGTGCCCAGAGGCTGCGTCGTCTTTTAAGGGGCGAATAGACAGAGACGTTCACGTTGGGTGCCTCCTTCGTGCTGAAGTTCTGATTCGGTGGAAAGAAAAATGAATGCCGATGAGTCCGTTGTCGTTATAACAAATTCCCCCCCGTTTTCAAACCCCTTCCGGATTTGCTGCCGCATGTTGCTCGTTAGATTTCGGAAGTCTCTCCCAAGTCCAATTCGAGGCGAATTCGATCGGTCACCTGTTCCGGTTGTTCGTCGAGGAGCTCGTGCAGTTCGTCGGAGAACGTGGCGGCGTCGATCTGTTGATTGACCTGTTCAATTCCCGCCTGGAGGGCCAGGTTGAGCGCACTGGTACAGAGTGATTGAACGAAGAGGTCATCGGCTCGGCGGGTCAGCTCCTCGCGTTCTTCTTGGCTGCTTGCTTGAACGAGTCCGGCCAGCCAGGATGTATAACGAATTCGTTCGCGGGCCTGGTCGAGATGGTTCAGGGCCACATCCACAGCCACTTGCACGCCACCTTTCCAGCTCCGCTTCTTCACATTGAAGACGCATCGCAGATGATCCGGTCGCTCTTCGACGGCTTCCGGCCCGAAGAAGAAGGTGACGCGGTACTGAGTGAGATCGGATGAGGGAACGATAGCCATAGCGGGATTGGGCTCATTCTAGCATTGCGTGGACGGCAGAAAACAGCGTGATTGCCTAGTGGTATCGATTGCGGAATGACGCTATGATGGCAACCATGAACGCGGCGGATCGATCTCACGCACGGGTGCTTCGGATTCAGCAGGCTATTCGGGAACAGCCTGGGCTTGATGGATGGCTTTTTTATGATTTTCGCCACCTCGACCCTATCGCGTATCGCGTCTTGTTGTTAGACCCCTCGCTCCATGTCACGCGGCGTTGGTACTACTGGGTTCCCGCGCAGGGTACGCCGGTGAAGCTCCAACATGGCATTGAGCCTCATGTCCTGGACGGGTTGCCCGGAGACGCCCGTGCGTACGTCTCCTGGCGCGATCAGCAGGCGGCTCTCGGTTCCCTGCTGCACTCTGCCAAGCGGGTCGCAATGCAATATTCGCCGATGAATGCTATCCCCTATCTTTCACGCGTGGATGCCGGCACGATTGATCTGGTGCGCAGCCTCGGCGCAGAGGTGGTGACCTCTGCCGATCTGGTTCAGCAATTTGAAGCCGTGTGGGATGGCGCACAATTGTCGTCACATCAGGTGGCCGCCGAAGGACTCCGCGCAATTGTCGACGAGGCGTTTGGATTTGTCGGAACCTCGCTGGCTGCTCGGTCCAGCCTGACGGAATACGGATTACAGCAATACATTCTTTCCCGCATGCAGGCCCGTGGCTTGGTGACCTCGAGTCCGCCGATTGCTGCGGTGAATGCGCATAGCGCCGATCCTCACTACGGGCCGGCTTCCCAAGGATCAGCACCTATCCGGCAGGGTGACTTGGTACTGATAGATCTGTGGGCTAAACAGCCTGGACCAGGGGCGGTCTATGCGGATATCACCTGGACGGGGTTCGTCGGGGCGACTGTGCCTACCCGGCACCAGGACATTTTTCAGATTGTTCGACGGGCTCGGGATGCGGCCGTCACCTTTGTGCAGGGTCGTGTACGAGCCGGTGAATTCCCCTATGGGTGGGAAGTGGATGATATCTGCCGCCAGGTGATTCAGGATGCGGGGTATGGGCAGTATTTCGTGCACCGAACCGGCCATTCCATCGGTGAGGAAGTACATGGCAACGGCGCGAATATCGACAATCTGGAGACGCAGGATGCGCGCCGGTTGTTGCCCGGCACTTGCTTTTCGATTGAGCCTGGCATCTACCTGCCCGAGGATTTCGGTATTCGAAGTGAATTGGATGTGTATCTCTCTTCTCACGATGCGGTGGTGTACGGACAGCCGGTTCAGGCCGATCTTCTCCCGATTCCCGTCCTGGCGAGCTAGGTGCTTCGATTCTATTTCTGAGCCGACTGTGGCCGCTCACCTTTCTTGACACCCTTTGCATCGGGCAGCTATCGTGGGAGTGAAAATGGCCAAAGACGCCCTCTGGCGCTGGATTGACTCGTATCTGCCGAGGAAGGATATCGAACATGTTTGGCACTATGGGATTTTCCGAGTTGATTATTATCCTGGTCATTGTGTTGATCATTTTCGGGGCCGGGAAACTTCCGCAAATCGGTGAGGGGGTCGGCAAAGCGCTCAAAGGGTTTAAGAAGGAGGTGAATGATATTCCGCCTCCTGATAACGCTCCAGAACAGAACGAAACCGCTGGAATGTCGGCTCAGATCCAGGCTCAGCCGGCGGTAGAAATCCCTCAGGCCGCACAGCCTGCCACCGTTGCGCCGGCGGCATCGGCTCCTAAAGCCACCTCTCCCTACACGCCGGGCCCTGAGCTGACTCCCGGTACGACAGCGGCTCTGATGGCCGCGGCTGGGCCACAGGGTCCGCAAGCGACTCAACCGGCGAAGCCGCGGGTGGCGACGGTCACGCCGGGGCAAGCGGCAGCAGGGTCGGCGGTTGCGCATAGCCATCAGCCTCCCACGATGGAAGACCGTATGGCGGCTCCGGCACCTGTGATGCGAGCGCAGTATCCGCCTCTTCCTGCCGGGGCTCAGAGCAAGCCGGTGGCCAAGCGTCCGTCGGCGATTGTGAACAAGGATGCCGTGGCTCGGGTGCAGGCGGCTCAGGCAGCCATTCGGGCAAAAGCGGCTCAGGCTCAACCGTCGGGATTGTCTGCCCAAGATATGCAGGGTTTAGGGGAGGGATTGGGAGATGCCGTGCGCACCTTCCGTCAGGCGGTTGCGGATGTGCGAAGTTCAGTTGATCCTGAAATGCGAACAATCCGGGCCGAGATGGATTCGGCGCAAAAGGAACTGGAGCAGTCCATCGAAGCAGCCAAGCAGGCACCTGTGCTGGACGATGATGCCCCCGCAAAATCGGTCTAGCAAACGCTCAAAAAGTCTCTGCGCTTCTGCGAACATAGGTGAGTGCTTAGCCGGTGGTTAGAGGATGTCGACCGATTCTATTTCCACCGGTGTCGTGTTGATGGGTGTTGGGGGCAATCCAGCCAAACACTTCGTCTCGGTTCTCTTCCAGTTTTGTCGTAATGTATGGTCTAGGGTTCTTTTCCTCCTGCTGGGATGGACGTTTCAATTCTGCTGAATTCGGTCACTCCTAAACGTCCTGCTCTATCAATGCGTGCTCATTTTCGATTCCATTTCCTTGTCTGCCTGCTGCTGTGCTCCGTGGTGTACGGGTGTTACGTCGAAACTCCATCAGGGTCCCCGGAGGCGGTATCCCGGCAGCTTGTTGAGTTGCTTATCGACCCAGACCCGGATGTCCGGCGGACTGCTGCGGAAGCGTTGGGGAAGGTCGGCCATATGTCTTCGAATTCCAGCCTGATCCTGGCGCTCAATGATCAACACGCTCGTGTACGGGAAGCCGCGGCAGTTGCTCTCGGTCGGTTGGGTAACGGGGAAAGTGGCACGGCGCTCACAGCGCATCTGACCGATCCGGATGAGTCGGTTCGGATGGCGTCGGCGCTGGCCCTCGGTGAAATTGAGTTTTCTGCGGATCGCGAGGTTCAGGTTCTTCCGGTGCTTCGGCATCCGCAGGGTTCTGCTCGTACGGCCGCAACTCGGGCGTTGCTCAGTCTGGATACCGTGTCGCTCTCCACTGATTTGATCAATGCGCTTCGAGATCCGGATGTGCGTGTTCGTCAGGGAGCTGCGGCAGCGTTGGGGGAAACCGGAAATCCTGGGGGAGTGCCTCACCTTCGCTCACTGCTCAGGACAGATGGGGCGGCAAGTGTTCGCGCGGAGGCCGCGTTTCGCTTAGGGAAGATCGGTGAAAACTCGGTCTTGGCGGAGTTGTCGAGGGCGGCTGAGGCAGATCCAGATGCGAGGGTGCGTAGATGGGCTCGATGGGCTGTGCAACAGATTAGGCTGTCGCACGAGTCCGGTTCAGAGAGGCAACCAGGTCAATGAGCCGTGCTTGGGCCTCCGGGTCGATATCGGTGAACTGAATGCCCATCCCGGGAAATAATAAGTATCTTTCTGGTTTTGAACGCGTCCACGCCACCTTCGCGCGCGTTTCGAATTTCTGATTTGGCCGGTCTGGTAAGGCAAATTCAACCTTCAATTCAGTGCCGGGTGATAACGGCGCACTACTTTCGATAAATAGTCCCCCTCCGCCGATCCCGCCGGTCAGACTGTCGAAGTGTTTTCCATCGGTGGTGGTGCAGTGTACCTTGATTGCGAGCGGCGCTCGGGGATGCACGCGGCTATGCGCGAAGCGTGCGTCTTCGTCAACCGAGAGCATGTGTTCGATTAACGTGCCCCAGGTAAGTATGCAGAGGCGTTGCCCGGTGACATCGAATAAAGAGAGAGTTTCTTGGTCGCAGTCAATGCTGAGCGTCTTCCCTTGGTGCTCGCGAGTGGCGGTAACGGGAAACTTCATCCTTGGCTCAGATCTCTTGTCCGTGTATTAGAGGATTTGAATTGCGGTTTTGTACGGGAGTTGCTTACTTTGGTTCGTCCGGGGGGATGCCCTTGACGGAATGGACCAGGCTGATCACTCGATTCCGTGTTTCCGTCGCGATGTCGCTGAAGCGGACGCCCAGTCCCGGGCTGAATGTATATTGGTCGGCCTTCGGGCAAACCCACGCGATTACGCCTTTGGCCGACAACCACTCGCCAGGACTTTCAGGCAGGGTAAACTCCATGGCGAGTTTCGTTCCTACGGCTAAGGGCGTAAAGCTTTCGATAAACAAGCCTCCGCCGCCGATCCCCCCCGCTCGACTTTCGAATTGAGTGCCCTCGGGGGTGTGGTATTTGACCCGTATGGAGAGCGAGATGCGTGGCTCAGACCGCGCCTCTCGGGACTGTTGTGGTTTCCGGTAGGTTAGAATTTGATCGACGAGAAAGTCCCAGGCCAAGCTCCCCATTGGCTCGCCGTTGATGCCCACCAAGGTGATCACTTCTTTGGATGAATCAATCTCAAGCGTTTTGCCCTTGTGTCTATTGCTCGATACGACTGGGAATTTCACATGCGCCGCCCTTCGGAAAAGGCACCAGTGGAGGGATATCCGTCTTTCCGCAAGTATACCGCACGAAATGGTCTTGTCGATAAAAACCTGACATTTGGGGAGCGGGTTACCTAGAGGGCAGGCCGGAGGCGGTACTGGGGGAGCTAAAAAATGAGGGGGCGCTAGGCCCCCTCTGGAACAGCAACGGTAGTCATGTGAATGAACTGGCAGGGGTAAGCTAGGCGCTTTTCACGTCCTTATCCTGCTCAAAGATCCGGATCGGAGCGTGTTTTCCGCTGATAGCGTCTTCGGTTATGACGACTTCTTTAATTTGTTTCTGCGAAGGCGCATCGTACATCACGTCGAGCATGGCCTCTTCTAGGATTGAGCGTAACCCGCGTGCGCCGGTCTTTTGTGTGAAGGCTTTCCGTGCAACGGCGCTCAGGGCTCCCTCCGTAAAACGGAGCTTGACCTTCTCGAAGGAAAGCAACTTTTCATATTGCTTGGTGAGCGCGTTTCGAGGCTCGGTGAGGATGCGAATCAACGCCTGCTCGTCGAGTTCATCCAGAGTGGCGACGACCGGCAAGCGGCCGATGAACTCCGGGATTAATCCATACTTCAGGAGATCTTCCGGTTGGACATGTGGCAGCAATTCACCCAATCGGATGTCGTTGCGGCCTCGGACCTCCGCTCCGAACCCCATCGATTTTCTGTTCATGCGTTGTTCGATGATATGCTCCAGCCCGACAAATGCTCCGCCGCAGATGAACAAGATGTTTGAGGTGTTGACCTGAATGAACTCTTGGTGCGGGTGTTTGCGCCCACCTTGTGGCGGCACATTCGCGACAGTCCCTTCAATAAGTTTCAGCAGCGCTTGCTGTACGCCCTCGCCGGACACATCTCTCGTGATGGAAGGGCTATCGCTCTTTCGACTAATCTTATCGATTTCGTCGATATACACAATCCCGCGCTCAGCGCGTTCGACATCGTAGTCAGCGGCCTGAAGCAGTTTTAGGATAATGTTCTCAACGTCTTCACCGACGTAGCCTGCTTCTGTGAGCGTGGTGGCATCCGCAAGGGTGAACGGGACGTCAAGGAATTTGGCCAGGGTTTGAGCCAGGAGTGTTTTGCCGGTGCCGGTTGGGCCTATGACCAGAATATTGCCTTTTTGGAGTTCGACATCGTCGACGTCTTTCTCCTTGGCGGAGATGCGCTTGTAGTGGTTGTGTACGGCGACGGAGAGGATTCGCTTGGCACGATCCTGTCCCACCACGTATTGATCAAGGTGGTGTTTGATTTCGGCAGGTTTCTTCAGCTTCGAAGATATTTCTTCCTTCGCCTCTTCCCAATCCTCCGCAATGATGTCGTTGCAGAGGTTGACACATTCATCGCAAATGTAGACGGTTGGACCGGCGATGAGCTTACGCACTTCGTCACGGCTTTTCCCGCAAAACGAGCATCGCAGGTGCCGATCAATCTTTTCTTGCTTAGCCATGCTGCCTCCTGTACACCAAAGGTCAACTAGCTCTTGCCGGCGTCCTTCCCTGAGTCCGCGGACCCTACGGGCTTGAGGCTCTTCAGGGGGCGTGTGATGACTTCATCGATCAATCCATACCGCTTTGCTTCTTCGCTTGACATGAAGTAGTCCCGCTCGGTGTCTTGTGAAATCTTGTCGAGTGGCTGTCCGGTGTGCTTCGCCATGATTTCGTTCAGGCGTTCGCGAATCTTCAGGATCTCGCGCGCGTGAATATCGATCTCGGTGGCCTGGCCCTGAAATCCTCCCATCGGTTGATGGATCATGACTCGGGCATTTGGCAAAGCGTAGCGCTTGCCCTTTGTGCCGGCTGTCAGCAGGAAGGCTCCCATGCTGGCAGCCTGGCCTAAGCAGATCGTGTTGATGGCAGGTTTGACGTATTGCATCGTATCGTAGATGCCAAGTCCAGCCGTGACACTTCCCCCGGGTGAATTGATGTACAGATTGATATCCTTTTCAGGGTCTTCGGCTTCCAGGAACAGCAATTGAGCGATGATCAGGTTTGCAAAGACGTCATCGATCGGTGCGCCGAGAAAGATGATGCGGTCTTTAAGCAGGCGTGAGTAAATGTCGTAGGCACGTTCGCCGCGGTTCGTCTGTTCGATGACAATCGGAACTAGCATTCGGCTGAATCCTTTCCGCTAGAGGCCTGACAGGTGGAAACTCTTCAGTTTACCATACTCATATGACCTGGATTTGGGTGATCGCCGCCCCGCTAACCAGTGCTGCGGCCATGGCAGCCAACTATGCTACCCCTGGATCATTGCGTGCTTGTAGACAAAATCCAACGCTTTATCGGCCAAAATCCGCGATCGAAGGTCGTCTAGGGTATCTTGCCCACCGGCCTGAATCATGCGGGTGACTTCTTCGACTGACAGTTTGACCTCCGCAGCGAGCCTCGTGATTTCGCTGCTAAGATCTTCATTCGTGACGGTGATGTTTTCCTTCGCCGCCAGTGCCTCAAGGATGAGTCCAACTTTGACGCGCCGTTCGGCCTCTGGGCGCAGTTCATCCTGGAGTTTCTTGGCGTCCTCTGTTTGAGGCGCGGTAGGTGAAGTGTCTGGATTGTCGCCGGATTTCCGCTGGCGGGATTGCAATTGTTGCCGGACCATGGCCGACAGCTCTCGCTCAACCAGTGTTCCGGGAAGTTCAAAATGATGGGTTTCAGCCAGTCGCTTTAAGATGGTGTCCTTGTAGCTATCCTCGATATCTTTCTTCAGGGCCCGTTCCATTTCGGTGCGAAGCTTCTCTCGGATTTCCTGCAATGATTGGTAGGGACCGCAATCCTTTGCGAACTCGTCGTCTAGCGCGGGGAGCTGTTTCTGCTTTACGGACTTGATGGTACAGCGAAAGCTCACGGTCTTGCCGGCGACGCGAGTATCAGGGTGTGTCGCGGGATAGGCTTGTGGAATAGTTATCGCTTCACCTTCCTTTTTGCCTGGGAGATGAGCTTCAATGTCGATGCCAAGCACGGAGGCATGTGAGCCCATTTTGTGAAGGTGCCCTTCTTTGGTCGTTCCTTCGAGCGGTTTGCCATCCAAGGTTCCTTCAATATCTAGGACCGCATAGTCGCCATCGGCCAATGTTGTTCCGGCGGGAGCAGGGTGTAATTGGGCCATTTGCTCGCGGAGAACGTTGAGGGCTTTTTCGACCTGTTCATCCGTGACGGTTCTCTGGTCCTGCTTGAGGGAGATAGGATTCGGAGCCTTGTAATCTCGAAGCTCGATGGTCGGCTTGATCTCAACGGTTGCGGTAAAGCTAAAGGGCGTGTCTTTCTTGACTTTGACCCGTTCCAAAGGCGGAATTTCTACCAGAACCGGAACGATGCCCGCCTGGCGGATGGCTCGATCATAATAATCCGGGACCAGGCTGCGAATCACGTCCTCTTCGATCGTTTTTGCATATCGCTTCTCAAGTAACTGGAGCGGAGCCTTACCGGGCCTGAATCCGGGAATGCGAACCTGCCGGTTCAATTCGGAGTAGGCCTGAACAAAGCGTAGGTTCACTTCATCTGCCGGGACTTCAATTTTGAGGGCCCGCTTCATGGGGCCGAGTTCGGTCATTTCCATCTTCATAAAGCTGTTCACGTCCTCCGGGTCCGAAAAGTTATTTGCGCCATGCGGATCTGTGAGAGGTGGTGCGAGAGGGGGGACTTGAACCCCCACGGTTACCCACGAGATCCTAAGTCTCGCGCGTCTGCCAGTTCCGCCACTCTCGCGCGACGCTGAGTACTAGGTTGCTCACCGATGCTACATATGGAATGTGCCTGCGCGTGGAAAGACACGATGAATAATGACATTTTGTACCGTCGATCGAGTCTGCCTGTCAACCCATACGCAGGTGGGGCCTGCGTGTTGGCATGTAGGTCGGAGTGGAAAAAGGATGCTGATGATAAGACGCCGGGCGGCGGCTGGGCCCTATCGGTTCCGTGGCGATGCTTGGCGCTCCTTCATAGAGTCGGGAGGCCCTGGAGCGTATAATAAAGCGTCCATTCTTTGTTGGCGGACCTTCATTCAAGATCCTATTGGAAAAGGAGGATGTCCAAATGGCGCGGAGCACTTCCTTTGCCGCAGCTATCGTCCCTCTGCTTCTCTTTGGCATCGGCTCTTCAGCATGGGCCTATCGAGACTACTTCAGTGAAACGCAGAAGGCGCAATTGGCACACATTCAGACCGTGCTTGTTGAGGTGGTTGCGCTTACTGATACGGGCGCTGGTAGCCCCGATGGAATCAGAGAAGTTGTGATGCGACGCATGAAGGAAATGGGCTATGTAGTCATTGCGGATCCGGCCCTTCCGCACGATGTCGTCGTCCGGGTAAAGTGCGAGCAACGCAAGACGTGGGAAGGTACCGCGTCGGCCGGTGGAGACAATGATTTGCCGGATGCTCCTTCTCGCCTGTGGAAGGGACCGGCGTGTCAGGTGACATATGCACTGGGAGGGATGAAGATCAAATGGCAGAAAGAGGTTCGGACGGAATTTGAAGATGCCAATCAGGCCGCCCAATCGGCTCAGGGGGGCGCGCCAGGCCCCTATGCCCTGACCGCACTCACGGGCGAGTTAGAGAAGTATGAATTTCCGCTCTTCTTGACGGCCGAATGGGGGCAGCCCGATCGACTGCTGAAGCTAATGGATTCTCCGGACACCAGCCAGCTCCGGAAATTGAATATCATTTCCCTCCTGGGAGAGATGGTGGCCGATGAGGCACTGCCCCATCTGACAGAGGCGTTGAAGGATAAAGACTTGGCAAAGCAAGCGGCGGTGGCGCTAGGCAATATGGGGCAGGAGGGAATCCCAGTTCTCATCGATATTCTGAAGCACTCCAAACAACCAGATTTGCAGGCTGCGGCGGCTAAGGGGTTGGGCGATCTTGGGAATACCCATAGTGACCCGAGAGTGGTTCCGCCGCTTCTTGAGATGTTGGACGCACCTGGCATTGACATCGCTGTTCAAACGGAGATTGCCTGGGCGTTGGGGCGGGTTCCAGACCGGCGATCGGTTGAGCCACTGTTTGCACTTGATAGGAAACTGCAGAAGATCCGCAACGATCCCCCGGACCCTCAGATCAAGAAGCTAAAAGAGGCCGTATTCTGGTCGATTAAGCAGGTCTACACCGAAGACCAATACAGCTAACCCGTCATTCACACTCTCCCGGTACGTTCCAGCCGCGGTTACCGGGATGGAGGCTGAGATGCGTGTTCTCAGTCCCGCTTCGTCCTCGTGCCGCAACCAGCGAATCCCCCGCACTCCAGGAAGATTCCTGCCAGGCTCTCCCAGTGGTTTTGATGCCCATCATGTGCGAGGGCTATCCCTCGCCCATTGTGAGAGTAAATCGTCGTCCCAGGGGTCCAACTTCATGCTGTGAAAAGGCAGAGCACTCTGTTAAGAGAGACAATCCCTCTCGGTGCGATCATGGAGTTACCATCGGGATCGTGGTGCATGAGAGGGCAAATGAAAACGAGGGGGTAACAGTATGAATAGGATCTCACGCAGACGGTTCTTGCAACTATCAGCCATGACCGGCGGCGCGTTGCTCTGTGGCGACTTGGTCGACCGTGTGCTCGGTGCGGCGCCCGGTCTAGCGGTGGCCTCTGCCGCAGAGCCGATCAAGATCGGGATCCTGGATCCGCTCTCGAGCCCCTACAAGACCTCTTCCATTCATGATGTGCATGGGGCCAATGTGGCCGTCGATCTGTTCAATAAACGTGGCGGTGTGTTAGGGCGGCCGGTGGTGATTGTTGAAGGCGATGATGCCTCGAATCCTGAGACGGCGATCAGAGTTGCCACAAAGTTTGTGCAGGACGATCAGGTTGATGTCCTGATGGGCACGTTTAATGCGGATTGTGCGCTCGTGGTTTCGGAGTTGGCGAAGAGGGAGAACAAATTGTTTATGGTCACGGGCTCCCTTCTCCCCGAACTGACCGGAGCCGCGTGCAACTCGCACACGTTCGTGTTTATGCCGAATGCCTCGATGATGGGGCAGGCTGTCGTGCCCCACTTGGTTAAGGCCTACGGCACTCGCTGGTATATGCTGACGACCAGCTCATTGGACGGCAAAGCCATGGCCCAGGCTATGGTGACGGCCGGCCAAGCTCATGGTGTTGAGTTCGTGGGAGAGACGCTGGTGCCTTTCGGGGCGACGGATTTCACTGCGGCCTTCACGGCGGCCAAGGATAAACAGCCGACGCTGCTGGTGCTCAATCTCTATGGATGGGATTTAGTCCACGCACTGAAGGCCTACACTAAACTTGAGTTTGCGAAGGAGAAGATCGGCGTGGGCGGGATGATTGCGGGTGAACAAATCGGCCGGCCCCTCGGCTATGCCAATAACGCCGGCATTTGGGGGCTCATCTGGGATCCAAAGGTCAACACGGAAGGATCCAGGCAGTTTATTCGAGCAGTCGTCGATAAATACAATCACACGCCAACTTCGCGCTGCTATCTTGGGTTTGCCGCCATGACGCAGATCCTTGAGGCGATTCAACGAGCCGGAACGACGGACGCTGCCGCACTCATTAAGGCGTTGGAGGGGCGTGAGTTTGACGGGCTGAAAGAGGGACGCTCCTACTTCCAGGCCTCAACCCATCAGCATATGCAGGATGTGATGGTCGGTGAAGCCTATGGGAAGGAGTTGGGGCTTGGGCATTATAAGATTCTGGCAACGGTTCCAGGCGACAGTCTTGCGGCGCCTGTTCACGCGGGTGTCTGTCAGTTGTCGTGAACAGGCCCTGATGTGACGGTGTCGAGTCGTTGGTTGGTCGGCGGCGATTCCGCTTGTGGGACAGGCTAGGGTGTTGTGCTGAGGGTTGCGAGTCGAACCTGCCCGCGCCTCGATTCTTCGACCGTCGCGGCAACGGTCGGCCCCTGGACGATAATCAATTCGAGTCGGCGATTTTTTTGCCTGCCCTGCTCGGTGGCATTGGATGTGAGTGGGCGTGTGTCGGCCAGCCCGACGGCTTTCGTCCTGTCCGCGGGTATCCCTCCATTGACCAGTGCCCTGCGGGCATTTTCAGCGCGAGCCCATGAGAGCGCCTTGTTGTCTGGGAAGGTTTTTTGAAGCGTTTTGCTGAGTGCTTGATTGTCGGTGTGTCCTGCGACCTGCACGAACTTGTCCGGAGGCTGTCCCAGGACCGCACCAATGCGTTTGAGGATCGTTGCGCCTTCCGGGCTCAGCGCAGCGTCACCCGATGTGAACAGCAAGTTGCTGTCCAGCGCGACCGTTAATCGATTTCCATCCTGCCGCAGGCTGATCGTTTTCTGTCTATTGTCGCCCGGCAGGACTTTGAGAAGTTCTTCTTTCACCGCAGCAATGCTTCCGTTCCGAGCCTCAGCCTGAGCGGGGTTTCCTGGAAATGCCACACCGCTGCGTGAGGAGTCCTTTCCCTGGGGGGCTGATTTCCCATCGGGTATCGACTTGGCCGTATCGCCAGGAGATGGGTTGGCAGCGCCGGAGCGCTGGTTCAGCGGTCCTCCGGCGCGCTGACTGGTGGTGAGTTGAGTCCCCTTCTGCCGCGGCGACAGGTCCCGCCCCTTCTCGTTGAGGCGCTGTTCGAGCGCTGCGATGCGGTGCCTGGCCTGGTAGATTTCTGCAATCATTGCATTGTATTGGGGGACCAGCTTGTCGCGCTCCATGAGGCGCGACCGGACTGTGTCATAGGCCTGCTCGCGGTCTTTGAGCTGCTGATCGAGTGTGCTGATACGGGCTTTTAAGGATTCGATGGTGGCGGTGGCGGTTTGTAGTTGAGCCGCCAGGCTGTCCCGTTCGGCTGACCCCGTACGCACTGTGTGAAGGTCGCGGTCTTGACGGGCGATGTGCGCTTCCAGCTCCGAGATCCTGCGTCGGGCAACTTCCAGGTCGGTGACGGCCGTGGCCCGGGTTTGGAGGGCAGCCAGATCTTTGTCTCGCGTTGCCACCTGTTGTTCAAGCGTCCCGATTCGTTGACGGGCTTGGATGAGCTCGTTGGTGGCGGTCGTCAATTGGCCGGTGAGTCGATCGCGTTCCGGTGCCAACCGCCTCAGTTCGACAAGTTCCGCTTCTTTCGCGCTGAGCAATTGGTCGTACGATGCCGCGGCGGGTTGACTCTGGCGGTCTCCCAGTTTGCTTTCCAGGTCGCGAATGCGATCGTGGAATTCACCCAGTGTGGTCAGTAATTGTTCTCGCTCCTGTTGAAGAGCCAGCAGCTTAGGTTCTACCGCTGCCGGGCTCGATGCGATGGGCTGGACGTGTGGAGCGGTTTCACAGCCTGCGGCGAGGGAACTGAGAACCATGAGCGTCCATACTGCTCGTCTCATACGATCTCTCCCCGGTCATTGATAGGAGGACGGCGCCGGTTGCATGGGGTCGCCAGTCGCCCGAGGGGAACCAACGCATCCAAGAACGTGAGGCGACCGTGATGGAGCTGACGGATGGTGATCAGCTGATGTGAGCCATCCGTTCCGGTAGAATCTGTTGAGCGACCTGCAGGCCCCAAGAACACGACAGCAATCTATCGCGTTCCTGGGGCTGATGCAAGGCTGGTGGAGTTGAGGGTAGCCGGTTAGTGTCCGACGACGATTTCGACGCGTCGATTCTTCTGCCGCCCTTCGGCGGTCGAATTGCTCGCAATCGGCCGGCTGTCGGCATGCCCTTTGGCGTCGATCTTGTCCGGGGCCATACCCCCTTCGGTCAGTGCCTGACGTGCACTGTCGGCACGTGCTTGAGAGAGTTCGACGTTGGTCGGATAGGTCTTGGCCAGTCTCCCCTTGATGGGCACGTTGTCCGTGTGGCCGGCCACATGAATTGAACGATCGGGGTATTGTTTGAGCACACCACCGATGCGGTGCAAGACATCGGCTCCCCCCGGCTTAAGTGTCGCTTCGCCGGAATCGAACAGCAACGTGGTGGCAAGCCCCAAGGTGAGCTGGTCCCCCAGCTGCTTCATGGTCACGTTGCCTTTGGCCACTTCGGCCTGCAGCAGTTTCGATAAATCGTCCTTCGCTTCGGCCAGACTGGTTTTTTGCTGATCCAACGCGCCTTTCAGCGCGGTCATTTCCTGGTCTCTGCGCCCGAGTTCACTCTCGAGGTCCGAGGCCCGCTGTCTGGCCGCCGCAAGGTCTGCCACGAGTTTTTCCCGGTCGCCGGCGGCATGTTTTAACCCGGCGACCTCATGACTCTTGGCATCCAGTTGCTGCTCCAGCTGAGTGATCCGTTGTTTGGCCTGTGCCAGTTCGGAGGACAAGCGATCCCGGTCTCCGGCATTCCCTTTCAGTCCGGCGAGTTCCTGATCCTTTGAGGATAGTTGCCCCTGGAGCGCCGCCAGTTGTGCGGCAAGGCGGTCCTTGTCTCCGGCGCCGCTCCTGAGGGCCGCGAGCTCCTGGTCCTTCGCTGACAGTTGGCGTTCGGCATCCGACAACTGTCCCGCGAGCCGCTCTTTGTCTCCGGTTGCGTTGCGGAGTGCCGCTAATTCCTGATCACGTTGGCTGAGTTGTGATTCCAGCGCGCTGGTTCGGGCTTTTGCCTGGTCCAGATCGCCGGTGAGGGAAGAACGAACCTGTGCCAGCTCCGATTCGAGCGCGGCTTTCTGCCGCTCGAGTTCGGCAATTCGTGCGTCTTTCGGGTCGGGTTTGGGTGGGAGCGGTCTGGCGACCGCCTTCATTTCATTCAACGCTCGGCTCGCCGAGTCGTTAGGGGACGGGGCCGTTGTGCAGGCCGCGAGCAGCAGGGCGCTCAACAGTACAGGAATGGTACGGGGTGTTATCATGCAATCCTCCTTCAAAAATATCGGAGCCGCCGGGTCTATCCCAGGCAGCGGGGACGAGTCCTGCGGACGCGCGAACTATTAGTGGCGTTGATTCTTCAAGAGGTCCCGAATCTCCGTCAGTAACACTTCTTCCTTGGGTGGCGCAGGAGGCGGACCGGGAGGGGCCGCTTTCTTAAAACGGTTCATTTGTTTGATCACCATGAAAATGACGAAGGCCAGAATCGTAAAATCGAGCAGGGTTTGCAGAAAGACGCCGTAGTTGATGGTGGCGGCACCGGCGGCTTTAGCTGCGGCCAGCGATTTTCCTTTGGCATCTTCGGTCAACGGAATAAAAAGACTGGAGAAGTCGACTTTCCCCATCAAGAGACCGATGGGCGGCATCAGGATGTCGCTGACGACAGAGGATACGATTTTCCCGAATGCACCTCCGATGATGACCCCCACGGCCATATCGAGCACATTGCCCTTCACGGCGAACTCTTTAAATTCACTCATCATGCTCATCCTGCCACCTCCTTGTGTGAACCGATTATGTCCCGAGCCCGATTCGGCCCTTACTGTTTCCGGCTGGTGTCGAAGCTGTACCCCAGCGTGATCAGGTAGAGGTTGTCCGTATCCGAAACGCCCGGCGGCGGGTTTTTGTTGTACCGCATGGTCCACTGGAAGCCGCTCACGAGCCCTCCCCACACTTTGAAGCGCAAGCCGGTGTCGGCAGTCAGGTAGAGATCCTTGGAGTTGGCGAGTGACTGAAATCCTTCCTGGAAGTGGTACAGGCTGACCTGGTCGCCGCCCCAGAGCGGCCAATTCCATTTCACGGCCCATCGACCTCGGGTGCTGGATTTATCGTCGGCGAGCTTAAAATCTTCGTTGAAGTAAGCTGCGCCCGCTTCCGCCCAGAGCGTCATATCTTTAAAGAAGCCCGTCAGGTCGCCTCGGTCAAGGAGTTGATAGCCTGGGCCGGTGGCGAGCGCGGTGCGTAGCTTCAGATCTTGAAAGGTGTCTTGCTCGAAATACGCCGACGCGAACCAATACAAACGTTTCGACAGGAAGAAGTCAAGCTTGATGGTGCCGCGGCTGTTCCGTACGATCAGGTTCTGGGCGTTATCGCCGTAGATGTACCGTCCGAGGATCGTCAGGCGGAGTGATTCACTACGGGCGGACAGTTCGCCGAGCAAGCTGCCGTTTCGGAGATGGCTGTTGCCGGTCGTTTGTGAAAATCCTGCCTGGAGGGCGCCGGTATAGATCACGGCCGGCTGGTTCATGCCGATGACCGTATCGAGTGGAATGGCCATCGGTGTCCCTGTGGGGGCGGCTTTCAGGATCATGGTGCCGGGCTCGCCTGGTTGTGCCGTACCCACTACCGTCGTGCCCTCTTTGAGGCTGAAAGGGACGGGACGATTGACCACGAGCTTGGCGACGTTCGGCCACATGATCTTGACGATATCGTCACCGGCGGTCGGCCCGAAGCTGGTTTTGATGTGCAGCTCGTCTGCGATCATGCCCAGGACCTGCCCATAGATCACCGTGCCGTCCTTGAGCGTGACGGCATCGAGCGCGGGCGCCGCGGGTGTCGTATCAGCAGGTGCCGGAGCTTCCGCCCGCACGATTGAGGCAGCGAGCGCCATAACGAGTAGTGCAAAAAAGAGAGATCCAAGTCGTCGCATCGTTCAGGTCCTCCTCCCGGGGCTTGCGAACGGCAACAGCCTATTGTTGCCTGATCAATAGGAAATGCTCGCGATGTATAATTGATTCTTCGTAGGAGATCAACATTCTGGCTCAAGAAATCCGTCGCGCGGCTGTTCGATTTGAATTGTGGGTCTCGCGCCGGAGGGCCTTTCCGCACGCATGAATGGCTCGTCCTGTTGAGTATACGTAGAGAGCGGAGTGTCATGCCGTCTGGTGAGCGCCTGGACCCAGCAGGGCCGATGGCGCGAAGGAGTGGATCACTATGCGACAGTCCTGTGAGTCTGAGCCCCTCGGCGCGGTCGCTGCTCATCTGCGCACCGGTGCGCCAGTCATACGTGTGGGAGCTGAGAGCGTCATTTGACGTTCGTCAGCTTCCGTGTCTCTTTGGCGCTCTGCGAGTCCGCCGAGGTGTGGGATGGATCTGTGCTATTCGCTGAGGGCATACGGAGTATGCCCTCAAGCAGCGCCAGGCGAAGCAGTTGTGCCGAGTTCGTCGCGCGGAACTTTCTCAGGAGATTCGCACGGTGTGATTCCACGGTCTTGGGGGCGATCTGTAGCCGCGCCGCAATTTCCTGGCTCGTCAGGCCGGCCCAAATGTGAGTGAGTATCTCGCGCTCTCTTGCCGTGGGCGCATCTGGTCGTGGGCGTGAGAAGGGAATGAGCTTATCCATCGGTTCTCCTTGCGATCGCTTCGATAGGTCTGCTGCGTCGCCCGTCTTCAGGGTTTTGCGCGCAGTGGTTTTCGCGGTAACCCACCTATCAAGCTCCATGCCATACACTGTACGTGTTGCTGCGCGACGATAAAATCTGGGTTCTCGGGTGAGGACCCTTAAGAAGCTCCCAGGATTGTCTGCGTATGAGACAAACGCTTTTGTCTCGCGCTGTGTCGCACGAGACATATCGAGACAGTGAGTGGGGGCGAGTGGTTGCGGGAGAGGTCAGCTGGTCGGGAGATCGAGTTCACTCAGTCGGCGGTAAAACGTGGCGCGGCTCATTCCCAGGAGGCGCGCGGCCTTCGTTCGGTTGCCACGGGCTTGTCCGAGGGCGGCCACGAAACGACTGCGCTCGTCTCCGCTGACAACCACTGCGGAGGGAGAGTCCATCGGCCCCTGACGAAGTTCGGGAGGAAGATCTGTGGCTTCGAGCGTGTCGCCCTTGCAATGAATCATTGCGCACTCGATCGTGCTCTTGAGTTCCCGCACATTGCCGGGCCAATGGTACTCCATCAGGGCCGCCATCGCCGCCGGGCTGGCGCGATGGATGACTTTCCCCATGCTGGCCCGTCCCTCGGTGAGGAAGGAGGCGACGAGAAGGGGAATATCCTCCTTTCGCTCCCTCAGCGACGGAAGCTGGATTCGTGAGACTCGAATCCGGTAGAGAAGGTCGGCGCGAAAGATTCCTTTCGCCACGTCCTGGCTCAAATTGTGGTGGGTGGCGGTCAACACGCGCACGTTCACTTTTCGCGGTCTGGTTTCACCGAGCCGAGTGACTTCCTTCTCCTGCAGTACGCGAAGTAGGTTGGTTTGGACGTTGTGGGGGATATCGCCGATCTCGTCGAGGAACAAGACTCCGCCCTGCGCGGCCTCGAAGAGCCCCTGCTGGTCGTCGATGGCTCCGGTGAAGGCGCCTTTCTTGTGGCCGAAGAGTTGGCTGCCCAGCAGCGAATCCGTGAGCCCGGCGCAGTTGGCTGCAATGAAGGGGCCTTTATGCCGTGCGCTCGCCTGATGTAACGCGCGGGCCACCAATTCTTTCCCCGTGCCGGTCTCACCTTCAATCAGGACCGTGGAGTCGACACGGGCCAGATCCTGAATCTGTTCGTAGATCTGCGTCATCCCTCGGCTCTTACCGACTAAATCATGATAGTGCGCTTTCAACTCCAGCAGGCGACGCAAGTGGTGGACGTCGGTCATGTCGTGGAGAAACATGATCTTGGTTCCGGTGTCCCGTGGATCGTCTTGCAGTTCGATCTCCAGCCAGAGGTGCCGCCCGGCCTGGGTTTCGACATGGCACTGCACTCGTTCGCGCCGGGGTGCGGGTTGCTGCAACATCGACTGCAGGGCCAGGCGGTCCGGTTTCGTCAGCGGGAGCAGGGTCTCCCAGAGCAGACCGTCGGGCCTGCCGGTTGCGGGCGTGTCCAGCAGACGAGCTGCGGAGGCGCTGAGAAACCGCACCTGCCCCTCCTGGTTGATGAGGAGGGTGGCCAGTCCGAGCTGCTGCAAAATGACGGCGACGTCGTCCCGCGACCGCTCCATATCCACCAGTTTTGTGGTGAGCTCGTGCTGGGTGCGTTGGTGTCCGCGATTGTGTTCATGCTGCTGAAGCACTTGGTCGCGGGCTCGCTGGAGGAGAGTGGCCTGTTGGTCATAGGCTGCCGTGCTTCGTTGGATCAGCAAGAGACGGCTGGGACCCAGTCGCAGTGCCATGGCATGAAAGTGCCAGGGTTCCTCGGCCGCGGGCTGCTGGCTCCAAAACCCCGAGTGCGCGATGTCGTCGCCGTCTTTCTGCCATGCATCGGCTGCGTCGGCCAGGAAATTTTGAAGCACTGGAGTGTGGACCCCGACGGACAGTTGCAGAGTGTCCCGGGCATCGGGGTAGAGGGTGAAAAGCCAGGACGGCGGGTGCCCGATGATGCGGAATTCTGAACCGGTCACGTGTTCGAGGATGGCAATTTGGAGCCGCTGCAGCAGATCCGTGCAAAGTCGGTCCGGTGCAGACGGGCGGGTGTTATACGCCATCGGTTGTTCCTGCAGGGGGTGTTTCCTGTAGTGTGCCGAGCATGGCGCGGGTGAGAATCGTGAAGGCCTCCTCGACGCCCTGCCCTGTCTTGGCACTGGTCACGAGCACCGTCCACCCACGTTGGGCGAGCTGGGCGAGGTCCTGGTCGGTCACTTCCCAATCCGCCCGTCGGTCCAGTTTATTGATGAGGACCACAAACGGAACCGGACCGAGTGCATCCGCCACGGTCAGTTGGATGTGCAACGCGATGTCCAGCGTGGCCCGCCGCATTCCGTCCAGGACCAGCAGGTACCCGGACGATCCGCGCAGATACGAGCGGCGCAACTTTTGGAATTCGTCTTCGCCGTAGAGATCCCAGAGCACCAACGTCACGGCCTGGCCGTCCATCGACAGCGTTTTCTTGTCGACGGTCACTCCGATGGTTGTTTGATATTGCTCGGAGAAACAGCTGGTGACAAAGCGGCGCACGAGGCTGGTTTTTCCCACAGCAAAGGCGCCCAGCATGCAGATCTTTTTTTCGATCATGTCAGGGGCGTCTCATGAAGCGGGGTGAACAGTCGCCTGAAAGGATACTCGCCGGTCCTGGGGCAATGTGGCGGCACCCTGAGATGGTGCAGATTCAGGGGCCGGGCCGATCCCGCGCGCGTGAAACGTGATCGCGGAAAAGGTCGCCGGATGAAGGGCCTCGAGCACCGACCGGGCGCGATCTTCACTGAGTCGCTGGTTCCGGTTTGGCCGGCCCAGGACGTCGGTCTGGCCGGTGACCTCCATCGTTACCGTGGCGCCGGAGAGTCGTGCCATCTCGTCCAGCTGATGCAGAAGCTCTGAAATGCGACGTACCCCCTGAAGTTGTTCTGGTGATTGGATCGTCACGGTTCCTTGTTCGAACAAAATCCAGACTCCTGCCATCCGTTGGGCCAGTGCCTCAAGGGATTGAGCGACGACGGCGTCGTCGTCATATTCGGTAATGCCGGGGAGCAGCCGCGCCAACGGCCGGCTCTGCCGGATCCACTCTGCGGTGGCTGTGCCGATGGCCGTCAGGCGCGGCCCTTTGAGGGTCAGGCGAACGGTGTCCGGGGGGGACAGGACGCTTCCGGCTCGTGTCAGGGTGAACGCGGCGTCGAGGGCGTAGTAGGGACTCCATTTCGCTTCGACCCGATCGGCGGCCACTCCACTGTCTTGCAGCAACGTAGCCGGATCAGCGGCCAACGGGTCGCGCAGCCCGGTGAGCACATACCGGTTGCCTTCTGCATGTGTGGAGGTGACGACGAGGCCCGGTTCCGAGGCCAGTCGCTCCAGATAGGCCTGCCAGTGTCGGCGGTCTTGAAAGGCCGACACTCCCCACCAGACTGCTGCCAGGACGATCGCCGCCAGGAAGATCCATGTGATGGGCGCGATGGCACGCCGGTGCGGTTCAACCTGGGTCCGCAGGCACTCTTCCAGGAGCGGGGTGGTCCCGGCAAAGGGTGCCGCATCACCGCTGAAACGTGTCAGCGCATCGAAATGTTCGGCGTGAATGCGAGTGAGCGTGTCCTGGAGGTGAACGTGAAACGTCTCCGGTGGCGTGCCCCGTATGACGGCCGCGAGAATTGCCGAGGGGCCCTGTTCGATCCAGACCGTCAGATCACCGACTTGCAACGTGTTCAACGCTTGGTCGGGCGTTGCGCCGAACGAATCCTGGACGAAGCTCCGAATCGCCGACAACATGCCCGAGACCAGGGTCTGATCCTGCACGGCGACCGCGTCGCCGGCCGCATGCGCGAGCAGCAGCCCGGTCTGTGCATGAATGAGAAAGACCTGCTCGACGCGATAGCAGAGGGTATGCAGCAGGACGATTTCAGCGAACGGTTTGCCGGTGCGCAAGGCCTCCAGCCGCCACTGTATGCTTCGGATCGAGAGGCTGTGTTCAATGGTTTGGTTGAGCGATTGCACCATGCTGCGCAAGGCATTGGCGATGGCCTGGCGGATCGCCGGCATCATGATCGGGGCGATCGCATCGACGATCATGTGGGGCTGTTTGCGCACGGAGACCCCCAGCGCCTCTGAGACGTGAGGAGTCAGCGCATGGGTCAGCCGGTGGTCGGTCTCTCCACGGAGCGCGATCGCTTCGGGAAGCACACGATTCAGATTGTGAGCGTTCAGGTCGAGGTGTTCGACCTGCTCCTGTAGTTGCTCCAGACGCGATTGCTCGGGCGCCAGGAGGAGGCTCCGCAATTCGGCATAGTCGCGATCGACTGCCGGCGTGAGAGCTTTAGGTGCGTGCGCCATCCCGTCTCCGTGGCCTGAAGGAAGGAGAGTATTCTATACGACACATCGTTGCCGGGGAAACAGTCGTATGCGCGATCTGAAGGGCAGACCGGAACCGTTGACCAATCGGCGTGGAGTTAGGCCTGCTGCGGAGGCTGATCATGCGAGAGCCTCTGTGAGAGTTCCTGGAACAACGTCGCAAGGGATGCGCGGTCGGTCTTTTGGTGTGAGAGTTGGCGAACCGCATCGTCGAGGGTGGCCGATAAGGCGGCGTGCTGCTGGGTGAAATCACCGGAGAGGGATGTCGCCTGGTTCTGGAGTTGGGTGCGCAAATCGTGATGCGCTTGCTCGCTCTGTTCCCGCAGCTGGGTCGCGGTCTGTTGGAGCACGCCGGCCAGCGTCTGCAGTTCCGTGGTCAGGCGTCCGACGGCATCGGTGCGGTCCTGTTCTTCCGCCGTCAAGCGGCCCGTCACCGTGTCCACTTCTTTTCGAATGTATTGCTCCAGCGAGGCGAATCGTTCCTTGAGGTCGTTCCGTAATTGTGCGGCTTCTGCCAACAGCTGAGCTTCAAGTTTGGCGAACCGGCGCTCATGATCACGGACCTGGGCGCCGAACAGAATGTCGCGGATCTTGTCGAGGTTGGTGCCGGCTGCATGTTCGTCGGTCAGCGCGGATTCCGTTTCTGTGTCGGCGAGACTGCTGCCCGAGGTTCGTTCTGAACGTCGGGGGCGATCGAGGTCCGTCTGCCTGCTCATGATGGGATCTCCTTGGTCGCTCGTTCTATCACGAAAGGGGTCTAGACTAGCATGTTGCGCCGGGGTCAACAAGTCAGGCCGGAGGCCGACGGCGTGGATGTGCGCTCTGGAGGGTGATTTTCGGCTCTGGTCTTAGGAAGGATTAAGTAGTCGTACCTCGCGCTGGGGAAAGGGGATGTCCACCCCATCGGCTTGTAATCGTTGAAGGATCGCTTGGTTGAGTTCGATGTGTGCGGCTCCGACGGACGCGACTTGGACCCAGGGCCGAATGGACAGGGTAATGGAGGAATCGGCGAAACCTGCAATCCCGATCATCGGAGCCGGGTCCTGAAGTACTTTGGGGTGTCGGGTGACGAGGTCGCGCAGCACGCGTAGTGTGGTGTCGATATCGGTTTGGTATGACACCCCGATGGAGAGATCCAGCTGCCGAATCGTGCCGAAGTTGTGCAGAATCTCTCCGACGACTTTGCGATTGGGGATCACGATCCGGGAGTGATCCGGATGCATGAGCGTCGTCGTGAAGATATCGATTTTTGCGACATCCCCGTGCACCCCTAAGAGCGACACATGTTCGCCGACCCGGTAGGGTTTGGTGAAGATGATCGAGAGGCCGGCCACGACATTGCTCAAGACGCCCTGCAGGGCAAGGCCCATCCCCAAGCCGGCCACGCCGAGCCCGGCGACCAGCGGCGCGATTTGCAGGCCGAGTTGATCCAGCGCGATCAGAAGGCCGAGGATTACCACGAGGGCCTTCACCAGACGCAGCAGCAGCAGGCGAAGCGGTGGCTCCAGGTCCTGCTCGTTGAGCCAGCGCTCGAAGAGTCGCCCCACCGATTTGGCGACGAACAGGGCGGCGACGACGACCAGGATCGCCCCCATAATTCGAAATCCGTATTGCACGATGTATTGAGTGACCAGATTGGCCAACGACATGCGTCCTCCCCGCAACTGCTACCGCCCGAAGAGCCCCTTCAAGAGGTCCTTGCCTTGCTGTTTGAGATCGTCCGGTTTCGCGGACCCCTTCAAGAGGTCTCCCACGGCGCCTTTGACCTTTTCTTTCACCTGCTCTTTGACCTTTCCGGCAAACATTTTTGTGTCGAGTCCATAGGAAGGGGCCTGCGTGCTGCCGGTAATGAGCAGCGGCAGCGAGAGACGCCCGCCGGTCAGTGCGACTCTGGCGATGGGAGAACCGGCCGCAATCTTCTGGCTCAAGGCCTGGGATAGATTCAAATTCAGTTTCATGTCGAGCGACTGATCGAGGCCGATCGTCCCGCCGCCGGTGGCCTGAAAATCATGGCTGTCGATGAGGAGTCGCTGGACGGCGATCAGCCCTTGTTTGATCGCAAAGTCGCTTTCGATGGTGGAAAAAGCGGTGGCTTTGACGTTGTCTAAGGAAACGCCGACCACTTTGAGCAACATCGAGGCCTGCTGCAATAAATTGATCCCCTCGATTTTCCCTTCTTTCACTGCCACACGGCCGGTACCTGCGAGGGCCTTGACGAGGTCCGGATGGGTAAATCCACGCCCATTGACTGCCAGTTCGGCGTTGGCGGTTCCGCTCATGGACACCTGGTCGGTGCCGACGGCCTGAAGGGCTGGTCCGAGTTGGAGGCCTTGAATCGAGACCGTGCCGTTAAAGGGGGGAGTGGCGGAACCCAGGCCGAGCGTTCCTTGCGTGCGGACGAATCCGCCGAACAGTTGGAGCGAGGCGTTGGTGAGGCGAGCCTCCTGTCCCTTCATTTCGGCTGCGGCCTGCAGGTCTTTGACCTCCACGGGCTTCTTCAGTGTCAGCGCGATTGGCAGGTCAGTCGTGTTGATGAGTTTTGAGTTGGCAGTGATTTTCGCCAATCCGCCGAGCACCGATCCTTTGACCTCGATACGTGAGCTCCCCATGGCGACGGTGAGGCCCAGGTTCGGAATCTCGGCGAGTTCGAGTGGCGCGGCTCCTTCCTTGGGCGGATATTTGGCCCGGAGGTTCACATGAAGGTCCTTGAGTTCGACCGGCTTCGTAAGGGGGATGGCTACCGGAAGATCCGCGGAGTTGATACTGGCGGATGCCGCCGTCAGGTTGGCCAAACCTTTAGTGGCCGTGCCTTTGACGTTGATCGCCGATCCGCCCATGACCAGGGTCAATCCCAGATCGGTCAGATCGACCTGATTGGCGGGCGGGGTGTCGGGCGGAAGCGGGTAGAGGGCATGGACGGTGAGATGCACATCCTTGATCTGGACCGGCTTCGTCAGCGGCAGTGCGATAGGGAGATCCGCCGTGTCGATCTGCAGGGCATTGACGGTGGCGTCCAGGTTCCCACCGACCGCGCGTCCTTTGAGGCCGACCGCCACCTTTCCCAGTGCAAGGTTGAAGGTAAATGATTTCAGGTCCAGGGTTTCAACGAGTGGACCGAACGTGCCATCGAGCCGGACGGGCAGGTTGTAGGGCTGCACGGTTGCCCCTAGGTGGACGGTGGGGCTTTCGCCGAGATGGACCGAGGTGAGCAGGAACTCGAGATTAGTGACGGTGTACTCGGTCGGTTTCGGGGTGGACTCGTCGCGATATGAGAGGGTTCCCCCGTCGATCGAGACCCGGTCCACCGCAAAGAGCGCCAGGATTTGGAGGGGACTCCCGGGCGCCTGCGCGGGGGCCTCAGGCTTCGAAGGAGCCGGCGGAGCCGGTGATTTGGCACCGAGGGTCGAGATGTTGAGTTGGCCCTGGGCATTTTTCAGGACCGTGATGACCGGGTCACGCAGGGTGATCTCCTCGACGTCGACTGTGCCTTTGAGCAGCGGCAGCAGCTTGACGCCGACATCCAGTGAAGAGAGTGATGCGAAGGGGCCTGTGCGAAAGGCCGGATCGTCCTGCACGACAAAGCTGCCGACCCTTGCGCCGATGCGTGGCCAGATGGTCAGTCGAATGTCCTGCAATTCGACCTTCCGGTTGAGGGCCTCTTCGATTAAGGGGCGGTACCGGTCCTGATATTTGTTCAGATCGATGAGGAATGGTAACGCGACGATCAGGACGATGAGCAGCAGGATCACGACACTGATCCCGACCAGGATTTTCATCACGTACCTCCGCTGAAATAGTCCCGCAGTATAGGAATGCGCGCAGGAGTGGTCAATGGTGGCATCCTGAGGGCAGTCGCCACGGAGCCCTCGGGGGCTCTCGCCTTCAAAGCCGGACTTCCCATCGTCGTCGCAGTGGCATGTTTGCAGGCTCCGGCTTACCTTGCCGCACCAAAACCTGCGTGATAAGATGCGTCCCCTTGAAGTCGTCCGATCGCGGAGAGGTGCGAGAGTGGACGAATCGACATGCTTGGAAAGCATGCGTCTCGGCAACGGGACCGTGGGTTCGAATCCCACCCTCTCCGCCAAACAGAGCTAGCTCGACCGCGAGCCATTCTATGACTCTAGGCGAGCGGAGAAGATCCTTTAGTGTAACGGGGCCGGGCCCTGTGCAACAGAACCCTGTGAACCCCGCCAGGTCCGGAAGGAAGCAACGGTAAGCGGTTCGTTCTGTGTGCCGCAGGATCACCTGGCCCCACTTCTTCGATGACATCTCGCGCGACGCGTCAGGCGCCGCCAGCACGGACGAGCACCACCGCCCCGACACGATCGACGCAACATGGACTACCAAGTTTCCGCGAGAAAATACCGGCCCGGGACGTTTGACGATGTCATCGGGCAGTCCCACGTCGTGCAGACGTTGATGAACTCGATCGCGACAAAGCGGATTGCCCATGCGTTCCTCTTCTCCGGAACCCGCGGCGTGGGGAAAACGACGGTCGCCCGGATTTTGGCCAAAGCGCTCAATTGCGAACAGGGGCCGACGGGAACGCCGTGTAATACTTGTGCGAATTGCCAGGAGATTACGCAGGGCACGTCGGTGGACGTGGTCGAGATCGACGGGGCCTCGAACACCAGCGTGGACGACGTTCGCGAGATTCGCGAGAACGTCAAGTTTACGCCGTTCCGGGGACAGTATCGTGTGTACATTATCGACGAAGTGCACATGCTCTCCAATTCAGCGTTCAATGCTCTGCTGAAAACGCTTGAGGAGCCCCCCGCGCATGTGGTGTTCATCTTCGCAACGACAGAAATACATAAGATTCCCGCGACGATCCTGTCCCGCTGTCAGCACTACAATTTTCGCCGGATCGCCAAAGCCGAGATCGTGCAGCGGTTGCGGCATGTCGCCGATCAGGACGGGTTGACCATCGAAGACCGCAGCCTGATGGCTTTGGCGCGGGCCAGCGAAGGCAGCATGCGTGACGGGCTCAGTTTGCTGGATCAGATTATTGCGTTCGGCGGCAACACCATTCGCCACGAAGATCTCGAAGCGTTGCTCGGTGCGGTTCCGCAGGAACGTATACGGGCCATGGTCGAAGCAGTAATCCAGCAGGACAGCGCCAAGGCGTTGCAGGTCATCGCGGCGTTGTTGGATCAAGGACATGACGTGCGCGCCTACTGCGCCGATCTGGTGGAATATGTGCGGAATATGCTGGTGGCGGCGGTCGTGCCGTCAGGGCCTGAATTGCGGAGCCTCATCGAAGCGACCGAAGAAGATTTGGCGCAGCTGGCTCGTGACGCCGAGCGGTTCACCGTCGAGCAATTGCAGGAATTGTTTCGGATGTATGCCGCTGCGGAAGACAGTTTGCGCGTCAGTGCCCATCCGCGGTTTGTGCTCGAAACGGCGGCGGTTCGTGCCACCCGGTTATTACGAACCGCTGAGGGTCAGCAGCCATCCAGCCGCCTTCCTGTTCAGCCTGAGAAACCGGCAGCCGATCGCCGGGTCATGACACAGACGCCTGCGCAATCTCAGGATAAGGCGGTACCGTCTCCTGCGCCCGTCGCCAAAGCCGCCGGTGCGAAAGGTAGCCAGGACACTGTTGCAAAGTCGTCTGCTGCTGGTGGGAGCGCCCCCAAGGCGCCCTCTGCCGCACCGCTGCGTGAAGCAGCGGTTCCGTCTGTTCGCCCGCCGGCGGCTCCCCTATCGGCTCCTGTGGTTTCTCCGGCTTCCGCTGCGCCGGTTCAGCAGGAACCCAAGGCTGTTTCTTCTGTCGAGGCGTCGGCTGTGGCGGCCGAAGTGAATTGGGAGCAGTTTCAAGAAGCGGTTTCCACGAATCATCCCAATATCGCGCCGTTCCTTGAAATGGGTCGTCTGGTCAAGATTGAGGGCGGGTTGATCACGTTGGGGTTTGCCAAGCAGGCCACGACCGCGCGGTCGATGTTGGAGAAGGAAGACAACCTACAAGCCTTGGCGGCGTTGGGAGAACGTCTTTACGGGTGTGCCGTACGAATTCGAATCGTCGAGGTGGCGGAACAGGATCCAGGGGCCGCCCCTACGATGAAACAGATCCGGGTTGCGAAGGAGCAGGAACAGCGCCTGATCTTGACGCAACAGGCGAAGGCGCATCCCCTTGTTAAACAAGCCCTGGAGATGTTCGGCGGAGAGCTGGCGGAAGTTCGCACGACGGCTCCGGCGCAGGAGGTACAGGAATGAAGAGTTCATTCGGGAATATGTCCAACATCTTGAAGCAAGCCCAGGCCATGCAGGAACAGATGGCCAAGGTGCAGGAGCAGGCCGCCACCAAGACCGTTTCCGGGACTGCGGGCGGCGGGATTGTGACGGTGACGGTCAACGGGGCCATGGATCTGCTGAGCGTGAAGATCGATCCGGAAGTCGTGAAGGCCGGCGATGTCGAGATGCTGCAGGATCTGGTCGTAGCGGCCGGCAACGATGCGCTGAAAAAATCCCGTGAAATGATGGCGGAAGAAATGAAGGCCGTGACGGGCGGGATGAAGATCCCCGGGTTGTTTTGATGGCGGTGGCGCGCTTCCCGGATGTGATGATGCGTTATGAGTGTTGATCAGCAGGGCCTGTTGGCGAAGTTAGTGCGGGAGTTGGTGCGTCTGCCCGGCATCGGCCAGAAAAGCGCGCAGCGGCTGGCCTTTCATCTGCTCAAGGCAGAGCGGGAAGATGCGATGCGCCTTGCCGAAGCGATTCAGGCGGTGAAGGACGGACTGTCCTTCTGCCGACAATGCCGGAATATTGCCGAGGGCGAACTCTGTGAGTTCTGCCGGGATCCCAAGCGGGATCGCAGCAAGATTCTCGTCATTGAAGAGCCCAGTACGTTGTACGCAATAGAACGGGCCGGCGGCTATCGAGGCCTGTATCATGTCCTGCTCGGGGTGTTGTCTCCGTTGGACGGTGTCGGACCATCGGACATTCGTGCCGAGGAGCTGCTGGATCGAGTGAAGGCGGGTGGAGTGGAAGAGGTCATCGTGGCGACGAATCCGACGATCGAGGGGGAAGCGACCGCCATCTACTTGACCCGGCTCTTGAAGCCGCATCATGTTCGAGTGACCCGCATCGCCTATGGCATTCCCGTCGGAATGGATATCGAGTATGCGGACGAAGTGACCCTCGTGAAGTCGATCGAGGGCCGGAGGGATCTCTGATCGGAATCCTCCGGATCGGGCATGGTGATGCCCCGGCGAAGCCTCGAAGAACCGATTGACCCCCTTGATTTCCGGCTGCTATAGTCGAATTTCTGTATACGGTCTGAAGACAATACCGGCATCTCTATTCCGAGTATTCGATGAAGACTCCCGCGAAAAAAACCACCGTCGCTCGGCGAAAGCCACCCAAGGTCAACAAGGCAAACGGGGTCAAGTATCCCGATATCCTGGCAGACCTTGAAGGGCAGCGTGCGGCGATTTTGGCTGAAGCCGGCGTGGTGCTAACGAATCCGACCGGTTTGGAAGTATTTCCCGATGTGAGTGATCAGGCTTCCGCTGAAGCCGACCAGCATTTCTCGTTTCGTATCCGGGAACGAGAGCGAAAACTGCTCAAGAAAATCGATGAGGCGCTGGGGCGATTTGCCACGCAGACCTACGGCATTTGCGAAGGCTGTGAGGGCGATATCCCCTACAAACGTCTGAAAGCCCGCCCTGTGACCACGTTATGCATTGAGTGTAAGACCAGTCAGGAAGAAGCCGAAAAGTCTCCCCGCTGATCTGCCCCCACGTTTCTCACGTTCGGCTCTACGCCGGGCGAGTGGCCACGCAGCAACCCAAATAGACGCTACTGATGCTTGAGTGCTTGCACGCGTTTTTGTGCGAGCGCGGCACGGTCCGTTTCTTCGAGGATGCCTTCGACGAGGGCCAGGTACGTTTCGTATTCCGTAATAGCTCGCCTCGGGTTGTCATCTGCGATGGCCTCGGCCACGTTGAAGCGGGCAATGGCGTAGTTAGGGCGCATCAATATGGCTTTTTCGAAGGAGGCCAGGGCATTTTTCTTCTCGCCCAGTTTCCAGTACACGGCACCAAGGTTGTTGACGACTTCCGGGGAATTGGGGCGTAGGGCTAAGGATGCGAGGAGTTCGCTTTTCGCCTTCTCCAGGTTGCCTGCCGCTTCCCAGGAGACGCCCAATCGGTGGTGAAGCTCCGCTTGCCAGACTGTGCCGGTGAAGCCTGAGGCGCTGGCTTTCTGGTAGGCGTCGAGGGCGATGACCTGGTTTTTCGTGCCGCAATAGGCCAGTTGCGCGGTTTGGCCGCGGGCGAACTGTTGCAGCGATGCGAAGGGTTCCTTGTCCTCAGACCCCTGGGTGTCGAGGTGCTGGCCGCCGGTGTGTTGAGCGGTATCGCGGAGGCGGTCAAGGAACTCCTTGCGATAGGGAGAAAAAAGCTTCACGTAGGGATCGACCGTAAAGGAGGCTTCGAGCAGGCGTTGGTTACCGCGATCGCCCAGCACGAGGTATCGCGTGGTCGTCTTTTCGTCGCCGGTGTCATAGATGGTGCTGCCTTCCATGTTCTGACGATCGGCCAATTGGGCCACGGTCAAATAGAACTCCAGGCTGGGTTTCAGCCGGGAGAGGGTATAGCGGAGTGTTTTGTAGGGGGCGAGATCGAGTCCGGAACGAAACACGAACAGCATCCCGACCAACGTTCCGTCTTCGTCGAAAAAATATGACTCGTCGCTCTTGGAGCGGCTTTGCTCAGACGGGATCTGGAGTTCCTGCCCGCTGCCCCAGGCGTGGGTGTGGGGGATGACTCCAGGATGTGCCGCTAGGAATGTCTGGCGGGAATCGCAGAGTTTTGTGGGGCCCAGGAGGTCAAGGTCACTCTCCGAGGGAGGAAGCGGGGGCCGGGCCGGTGGCGGAGTTTCGCATCCTGCCCACAGGGCGCAGACTGTGAACAAGAACGGCAGCAGTGAGAGGCGGCGATACATGGCCGGATTCGATGCCTCGGTTCAACGTGGCGCACGATCGAAGTGGCGAGCATACCTGAACGGCAAGCGAGATGCGACTGGCAAGAGGCGGGCGAGGAATGCTCACCTCACCGCCGGGAGAGGTCCCGGCCGGCAAGGTTTCCAGCAGGGTTACCGTCGCTGGGAGTCGATCATGGAATCTTCGGACGTATAACCGAAGAGATAGGGTGCGTGTTTAGCAATGGCGTAGAGGGGGCGGTTTACGGTGTAGTCAACGAGGTGGCCGACTGGATGAAGGATGAACGCAGCCCATCGATACGGGTGGTCGTTGGCTTGCGAGGCGGCCATGGGATCGGAATAGACCAGTGAGGTGCTGTCCATCGCACTATAAATACTGAGCGGCGCATTATAGTTCTGGTCTTGTGTCGCCACCTGATTGGTGGTCGAGCAGCCCGTGGTCAGAACCAGTCCCAATATGATCGTTGCTACAGTCCCGCGCATACCATGCCTCTCTTTCTTCTGTCGGAACATTCGTAAAAACGAAGTCTGTTCCTTGTGAGAAAAGTCTAGCGCAGGCGCCTGATTCTGTCCAGTTGAGGGCGCGGGCAGCTGGCTGCCGTAGGATGTCGAGATAAATTGAGCTGTTGCAGGATCGTAGTGGTGTTGGGTCGGTCGGGATATGAATGGTGGGCGATACTGGTATCGAACCAGTGGCCTCTTCCGTGTGAAGGTGAAAAGCTAGATTTTTGAATTGCTCGCTGTTGCAATGGTTTCCTCACAAAACCGTTACATGTCATGCGGTTAAGAGCTTTCTATCGAGTCTACTGTGTACAGGAGATTGTAAGGTTTTGGATAATTTCTGACACAAAAATGACCACAGTGAACTGGCCTCGGAAGACAGGATCATTAATCAGCGGGGATGGTCGAAAAATCGGGTAGTCCGAACAGTCTAGCAATGAACGACGGTCGAGCGGCTCGCAAAATCGCCCACCGCTGACTACAGAGCCGTACCACCATGGTATACTGCCTGCGGATACACTGGATGTGCTGCCGATGAAAGCCGTGAAGTACACCAAAGAAGGCGTCGTGATTCCCTCCTCGTGGATGAAGGGGTGGGGAAAAGCCGTCGTGGCGCACCGCGACTCCGACATCCTGATCTTGGAGTCCCCGGCCAGAGCGGCGAGTCGCAAGAAGCTGGTCCGTATGGTCAGCAAGCTCCGCCGCGCCACCCGTGAACTGGGCGTCACCCCCGAACAGATTGCCGCTGAGGTTGCAGCGGTTCGGCGCGAGCGCGAGCGTGCGCGTCGTTCTTGATACCAATATTTTCGTGTCCGGCCTGTTGTCCGCCGCAGGGCCCCCTGCCCGGATCATTCAGGCTGTATTACAGCGCCGCCTCATCCCCGTCATGAGCTCCGATACCTTCGCGGAACTGGAAGCCGTTCTGCGTCGCCCCAAACTCCAACGCGCGTTCACCCAAGCTGGGGTGAATATCACGAGCTTTCTGACCACAATCCAAGCCGAAGTGCAGATCGTCGATCCCCATCCCACGAACACCCCTCTGCGTGATGCGCATGATCGACCATTCCTCGATCTCATGGCGACCATCCCCCCACCTCAATACTTCGTCACCGGGGATAAGGATTTCGAGGCCTCACACTACAGCGGTGTGCCGGTCATTTCAGCCGCAGAGTTTGCCCGCCTGCTCGCGCACCGCTAGTCGATCCGTGCCTTGCGCCATAGTGCGAAGAGGCGAGCGTAACTGTCCGGTGCTCGAGTGGACGACGCCTCGCGCTATAAAAAGACTCCCGACCTCTTTATTCGACGTCGGCGATCTGACCTGTGACCTTGCTAGACTGTCGGGATAGATGGAGTTATTTCGTGAATCAGTTCCAGAGTCCAATGCAGGTGACTGCAATAAACAGTAGACCGAGGATGTAGTTATAGGCGATCAGAAAAGTGCGACCAAACCACTTTTTCAGCAAAGCCTGAGAGTAAAATGGTGCCCATTTATCAGGAGGATTTACTAAAGCAGGCCATCTCCTGTAGGTGCCATAAACAAGCATGACTCCCATAGAAAAAAAGAATAGTGCGAAAGGGATAGGCATGAATGTCATACATTTCTGAAGGTTAAAACTTAGATTTCTTACTGCTCTACCGTTGCATTGGTTCTCTTACAAAGCATTAAAAGCCAATGAGTGATCATTTCTGGTGAACATTCGCCACAGGGAGACGATGCGTATAGTCGTACCCCATCATAACGAGAATGTTACAACCTTGGTGTTCAGAGCGACAGCATCCCAGCTAGATTTTCATTCACCATTCAAGCCGTTATGCATGTTTTACGAAGTCAACATCGCGTGACGGTGCAGGAGTCAGTAGGTGGAAAATCAGACGGTCTTTTCTCAGGAGTGGCTTTGTCGTCATTGGGGCGCTTGAATCCGCTCTGGGCAAGGTATTTTGTGAAGGAGTTACGGTCGCGCTGGTTGCCTTGGATCTTCTTTTCCTTGATGAAATATTCCATGTCATCGGCCCTCTCCTCGGCCAACCGCCGAAGGCAAAACCCCCATATCTCAGCGTCATCTGGTGGCGGAACTACAGCACTTATGTCTACTCCCTCTTGCTCAAATTCATACTTGCTATAGTTTAGATTTCTGGCATTGCACAACTTGTCTCTAGCCCTAATCCACTGATCGGTGGATTTCGAGAGAGCAGTTCTCAAATCTCGTGCGTCCATAGAACGTCCCCATAACTCTAGAAGGTGCTTTTCTGCGACGCGCCGTCGCCTCTCAGCTACTTCCATATGAGCATATGCACATTGTGCGCGCCCCCATGTTCCTCCGGCATCGTCGCAAGGGTCGTAAATTCTGGCCTCAATACAGTCTGCGATTATCTCGGTGGCATTCGGGCTCTGCGTTTCTCGACAGTCCTTTCGCGTCAGAAGTAATATTTTGCCACTTGCGGTGCGTGGCAGCCCTTGCGGGAGTTCTGATGGACATCTTTGGCCTAGAGTCGAATCGTGTGAAGCGCAGTCGAAATATCGCAACGAAAGAATTTGCTTTTCGTATTGATCCAGAATACACGTGCGATTTTCGCATGCATTTCTTGCACGAAGCCATTCCTTCTGAAACTCTTTTAGCCTCAATCGATTTTCAGCGCTCACAGAGGTGACTGCAGATTTATATTCATCGGCAAGCACTTCATCTATTCGAGACAGTTCCTCATTAGCACAAATGTGTCGTTCCGCACGGTTTGCCGCTTGCTTACAATCAAAGCTTGCAGCGTGAGAGATTGGAGTGGAGAGAATTGTGCCAAGGACGGTACCCATACACAGCAAGAAAGCACTCAGCGATAACGCTTTTGATCGACAGTCTCTAATAGCACATCTGCTAGAGTGCGGCGATTTGTCGTTCAGCATGCTGGCTTCGTCGGGATGTCATTTGTGAAGATCGCGGCCTAGTTCGCGTTGTTGATGGGCGTGATTTTCGTTGTGAGCTGGTATGGGATGTTCGTGCCCTGAATGGCGGCATCGTAGCAAATTCACCTTTTTCTAAGGGCCTGAACCACTCTGTAAATGTGGAAACCTATTCCCACAACTGCAATGCATCCCCCCCCTACCATCAATGTCCAACTTAGCGTGAACCGAGTCGAAGGTTGGTGAAAGGCAACTCACAATCCTCCGACGAATAAGAGGGCTCCAACCGTCATAAGTATATTGCTGAATCTATTTAAGCTTGTGCTCGTCCTAAGTATCATTTCCCTTTGGAGTAAACGGCACACAGCCCAACGATAAAAGCATGGGGAACCTGTCCCTGATCGTACCCCACAAGGCTCCTAATTCCTCCCCAAACTTTTTTTCGCGCACCAGCCAAAAACGAGTCGATTTCTGCTTGCCCGATGTCCTCTCTCAGCGCGAAGCGCACAATTGCCGCTCTGAGCGCACTAAAGCGCACATACGCCTCCTTATGCCTACTTCCCTTCGTGTCTATTCTGTCCCAAAATCTGTCCTCTCCTGTCCCCTCATGACCGCTAGTGACCCCTTCCGGGTTCTTGGCTTCGCTCTGAGAATTCGCATAGGGTGAGACGAACGGGAGCAGGGCTCACAAGAAGGGGATACGTGTACGAGTTGGAGCGCGTCACACAGCAACATCGTCGTCCTTCGCCGGGAGACAAAGCCGGTCCGCGCCGCATGCCGATAGGCTGCGGGGCGGACCGGAATGGCCCCCGTCTTGGTAACACGGGGGCGCTACCCACAGCGCTCCGTACAGGAGTTCGATAGAGTCTATGGATTCTAGCTTCACCCTCACCAGTGATTGGCTGGCCTTTACCGTCCTGGCGAGCAACCCTGAAGAGACCATGCGGGTATTGGGTGGGGACTGGAGTAAGGCGAAAGGCGGCTTCCGAGGGTATCCCCTGTCTTGGATGAGGGCAGACGGCCTGCGCGGGGTCGGCAAACTGGGCACCAATGCCCCTCGGCGTCCGAATGAAATCCATGTGGATCTGTCGGGCGGCCTGGCGTCCGCCCTGACGCTGGATCAGATCCGAACCCTGCTCAAGTGGGTGCAAAAGCAGCAAGGGCATGTCACGCGCATCGACTGTGCGCTCGATGACCGAGCGGGAACTGTGCCAGTGGCAACAATTCGCGATGCGGTTTCGGCAGGCCAATGTGTCACAAGGGCGGCTCAGGTCCGGCATATCGTCTCGAAGCTGACGCACGGCACCGGGGCGACGACTGGCGAGACGATGTACTTTGGGAGTCCGCAGAGTCAGGCCCTATTGCGGATTTATGACAAGCGGCTCGAACTTCAGAGCAAGGGCCAGGAGAACTATCAGGATTACGGGACGCGATGGGAATTGGAATTGAAGAAAGATCGGGCCGAACAGTGTGCCCGAGCATTGGCAACGTTAGACGAAGCCGACTGGAAGGAGTTGGTAATCGGCTTACTCCGGTCCTATGTGGATTTCCGGCAGGTCCCAAAGGATGCCGAGGATGAGGAACGGTACCGGGCTCCTGTCTTGGAGTGGTACGCCCTCCTGACGGAGGGATTTCAGAAGGGGCGATTGGCCCAGGAAAAGCAGGTGCAGACCCTGCAAAACGTAAAACGATGGGTGAGTGACACCCTGACGCCGATGTTGGCGGTCATTTGTGCCACCCCTGGAGGGGAAGAATGGCTACTGAACGAAATTGTCAGGGGCATTGCTCGGTGGAAAGACCGACACCGCAATTTACTCAAGCAACCCACTCGGTTTCACCGGTCTGCCGGCGGTCACGCGGGCAGCCCATGTTAGGGAGACTGGGGGTGTCGCAAGACTCCCCGGTGTATCTGCATCATGCTCACCGTCAAAGAACTCTCCGCGTGGCTCAATATCAAACAATCCACGCTCTATCTATGGGTCTCACAAAACAAGATTCCTTGCCGTCGGATTCATGGCCTCGTCCGCTTCGAACCTGAGGCCATCCAGGCGTGGCTAAATGGCTTTTCTTCCACGTCTTCGAACCTCCCCCCTCGTGTGCCTCGGCATAAAGCTGGTGACGTAGACCACCTCATTGAAGCGGCCAAACGCGCCGTCTATACTCCTCGCCACGGGGAAACCAGACCAACAGCGAGCCCTCTTGGAAAGGAGAGTAACGATGGGGCTCGTTAAGCGAGGGAATATTTGGTGGATGAATATTGTGTTTCAGGGGCAGCGCATTCGCCGGTCGACGGGGTCATCGAATCGAGCCTTGGCTGACGCCATCATGGCGAAGGTGAAGGTGCAATTGATCGAGGGGCAGTATTTCGATCGGGCTGAAGAACAATCCCGAACCTTCAAGGAATTGATGGATCGCTTTGAGCGAGAGCACCTCGTGAAATTGGCCAGCCGACAAACCGGGCAGGCCTTCGTCAAGCGCTTCCGTGCCTACTTCGGAGAGCGGACGCTCGGCGAGATTACCCCCAAGCTGATCGTGGAGTATAAAAGTCTACGGTATGCTGCCGGGGTGAAACCTGCCTCGATCAATCGGGAGCTCACGTGTTTGAGGAAGGCCTTCAGCCTTGCTAAGCGAGAGTGGGAATGGTGCCGAGACAATCCGGTCAGCCGCGTGTCTCTCGAAAAGGGAGTGACTAAACGAGACCGGTGGCTGATGGAAGATGAGGAGGCGCGATTGCTCGATACCTGTCCGTCGTGGTTGCGCGAGCTCGTGGTGTTCGCACTCCATAGCGGGATGCGGTTGGGCGAGATCCTGTCACTGACCTGGACCGGCGTGGATCTGTTCCGAAGAACTGCAACCGTGTTTGAGTCGAAAAACGGGGAGCGGCGGACCGTGCCATTGAATCACACCGTGATGGCGCTTCTGACTGAGAAGGCCAAGGTGCGGCACATCAAAACCGCACTGGTCTTTCCAAGTCTCGCCGGTACACGGTTAGATCCCAACCATCTGCGACGGGCGTTACGGCCTGCGATGGCAAAGGCGGGCATCATGAACTGCCATTTCCATGACCTTCGTCACACCTTCGCAACGCGGCTGGTCCAGTCGGGCGTCGATCTCTACAAGGTGCAACGGCTACTCGGGCACAAGTCGCCGATGATGACGCAACGCTATGCGCATCATTACCCGGAAAGCCTGCGAGATGGAGTGGAGATTTTGGACCGACGGTCACACCGTGACACAAAAATGACCACAGTGCTGCGTGTGTCGGAGAGTGCTGTCTTGGAAGTCGTTGAAAAATTGGTGGGCGATACTGGTATCGAACCAGTGGCCTCTTCCGTGTGAAGGAAGCGCTCTCCCCCTGAGCTAATCGCCCACGCGGCCAGAGTCTAGCACGGTCTGGCAAAAGGGAGCAACAAACTCAGAGGGCCTTTTCCGGCAGGCCTGCCGATTGGTCTGCTTCCCGTTTCTTGACATCGAGAAAAGGCGATTCTTACAATGGGCCTCCTTCCATTTTTTCAAAGGTTTCCCATTCATGCGTGAAGACATCGTGATCATCGGGGGTGGTCTGGCCGGCACAGAAGCTGCCTGGCAGGCAGCCAATCGTGGCGCCAAGGTGACGCTCTACGAAATGCGCCCCAAGGAGATGACCAAAGCACATAAGACGGGTGACCTGGCAGAGCTCGTCTGTTCGAACTCCCTTGGATCCGTCGATCCGCTTAATGCGCCCGGCATTCTCAAGGCCGAGATGCGCCGCCTGAACTCACTCGTCATTCGCGCGGCGGAAGAAGCACGGGTGCCGGCTGGCTCGGCATTGGCGGTCGATCGCGAGGTCTTCGCGCGCGCCATCACTCGTGCGCTGGAAGGGCATCCGAATATCCGGATTACTCGCGAAGAGGTGACGGAAATCCCTTCGGATGCCGTCACTATTATTGCGACCGGTCCGTTAACGTCGGAAAAATTGTCGAAGGCCATCAGTGAATTGACGCACGAACGACACCTGTATTTCTTTGACGCGATTTCACCCATTATCGACGCGGAGTCGATCAACATGGACATCGTCTATCGTGCGTCACGGTATGGCAAGGGGGGGGCTGATTACCTCAATTGCCCGCTGGATGAAGCGGCGTACAATGCGTTGTACGACGCGATGATGACGGCCGAGAAAGTCCAGCCGAAAGAGTTTGAGAAAATTGCCTATTTTGAAAGTTGTATTCCGATTGAAGTCATGGCCGAGCGAGGCCGGCAGACCATGCAGTTCGGACCACTCAAGCCGGTCGGGCTGGAGCATCCGAAGACCGGGGTCCGCCCCTACGCCGTGGTGCAGCTTCGTACCGAGAACGCGCACGGGACCTGTTACAACATGGTCGGGTTTCAGACCAAACTGACCTACCCGGAGCAGCGGCGGGTGTTTCGTCTTATTCCGGGGCTGGAGAATGCCGAATTTCTACGACTCGGCAGTCTCCATCGCAATACCTTCATCAACTCGCCGCAACTGCTGCGCGACACGCTCCAGCTCAAATCCCGCGGCACCGTATTTTTTGCCGGACAATTGGTCGGAGTCGAAGGTTATACCGAGTCTGCCGCCATGGGTGGGATTGCCGGCATCAATGCAGCGCGAGGCCTGGTGGACCAGCCGTTGGTGACTCCGCCGCCGAACAGCGCCCACGGCTGTTTGATTGCGCATATCACCAAGAGCGATCCGGCCCATTTCCAACCGATGAATACGAACTTCGGGCTGTTTCCACCCGTCACCGTCAAGACGCGCGACAAGGATCAGAAGCGGCGTCTCATCCAGCAACGAGCTGTTGAGGATTTTGACGCATGGATCGCGCAATCCGGACTTTCCTAGACGTCCTGGCTGTCCAGCAGAACGCGTCCCCCCAAACTATTCGTGCCTATGCGTCCGACCTGGCTCAGTTTCAAGCCTTCGCGCTTGGTGTGCAAAAGCCTGGTGGGCCGCTGGTGCCCGAATCGGTCACGCCTGCTCTGATTCGTGAGTTTCTCGCCGCCCGTGATCGAACGGGCGAAAAAAAGACGTCGCTGGCGAGAAAACTGGCCTGTCTGCGCAGTTTCTTCCGGTATCTGGTGCACATCGGGCAGTTGGAGGTGAACCCCGCAGAGGATGTACGCGCCCCGAAACTTCCCAAACACCTTCCCCAGGTCCTCACGAAAGACGATGCCGGCGCGTTGATGGAGTTCCCCGGTGGAACGGAGCGGGAAGGGTTGCGGGATCGCGCGATCCTCGAGACCTTGTATTCCACGGGGGCTCGCGTCAGTGAGCTGGTCGGCATGAATTGCGATGATATCAGCCGGAGCGAAGGGCTGGTGCGTGTGCGCGGGAAGGGGCGGAAAGAGCGGGTCATTCCCTTGGGGAGCATTGCTCTGGAGGCGATCGATGCCTACCACGCGCAGATCTCGATGGTGCCGGGACCGTCTTCCGGGCGATCGGCGGCCACCGTGGCCGTCTTTCGAAACCGCCGCGGGGGCCGATTGACCACCAGAACCATTGCGCGCATTGTGGCCAAATATTCGCGACAATTGACAGGAGGCGCGGTCCATCCCCACACCTTGCGCCATTCGTTTGCCACGCATTTGCTGGATGAAGGTGCCGACCTCCGTGCCATTCAGGAAATGCTGGGACATGCCTCGCTCAGTACGACACAAAAATATACACATCTTGCGACGGACCAACTACTCGCGTTATACGATCGCACTCACCCTCGTGCCGTCAGTGCCACGGAGGCGAGCGAGTCCACCAAGCAGAAGGGGTCGCGATGATGATTCGATCCACCACGGTGCTGTGCGTCAGACGGGGCAATCAGGTGACAATGGGCTGTGACGGACAGGTGACCGTCGGCACCACCGTGATGAAGCACAATGCCAGGAAAATGCGCCGGATGCACAGCGATACGGTGTTGGCGGGGTTCGCCGGCGCCACGGCCGATGCCTTCACTCTGTTTGAAAAGTTTGAGGCCAAATTGGCCGAGTATCGTGGAAATCTCACGAGAGCCGCCGTGGAACTGGCGAAGGACTGGCGGACCGATCGCGTGTTGCGGCGTTTGGAGGCGTTGCTGGCCGTTGCCGATCTCGATCACTCCTTCATCATCTCCGGGACCGGAGATGTCGTTGAGCCGGAAGACGGCATCCTGGCGATCGGATCGGGGGGGGCCTATGCATTGGCCGCCGCCCGCGCCTTACTGGGGCATTCCGAACTGGTTGCCGAGCAGGTCGTGCGGGAATCCCTGATGATTGCCGGCGGGATCGACATTTATACCAACCAACAGATTGTGATCGAATCGCTCTCGCGTTAGGATCTGCCTGCCATGACGACCGAATCGACGTCCCGTCCGCTCAATGTGAATAGTCTGACGCCCCGGCAGATCGTCGAAGCGCTGGACCGCTATGTGATCGGCCAGCACGATGCCAAGCGCATGGTCGCGATCGCGCTCCGTAACCGTTGGCGCCGTCAGCAACTGACCCCTGAACTGCGGGATGAGGTCATGCCGAAGAACATCATCATGATCGGCCCGACCGGAGTCGGGAAAACCGAAATTGCAAGACGCCTGGCGAAATTGGCCGAGGCGCCGTTCATCAAGGTGGAGGCCTCGAAGTTTACGGAAGTCGGCTATGTCGGCCGGGATGTCGAATCGATTATTCGTGATCTCACCGAGCTGGCCATCAGTTTAGTGAAGACCAAACATTTGGAAGAGGTGCAGGGCAAGGCGTCGCGCCATGGAGAAGAGCGACTGCTCGATCTTCTGTTGCCTGGTGCACCCTCCCGTCCGACTTCTCCTGGATTTGAGCCTTCCGGCGCGCGCCCCGATGCTTCTGAACCCACCGAATCCCCGGATGCCACGCGATCCAAGCTTCGCTTGCAACTGCGCGAGGGCAAACTCGACCAGCGATCTGTGGAAGTCGAGGTCAAGGAGCGGGCATTGCCGCTGGGGGTGATTTCCAATGCAGGCGGCATGGAGGACCTTGAAGGCAATCTGCGTGACATGCTGGGCGGCATGTTCCAAGGGAAGAAAAAGAAACGGATGATGAAAGTGCCCGACGCGCTGAAGCATCTGACTCAGGAAGAAGCGCAAAAGCTGATCGACATGGACGAAGTCGTTCGGGAGGCCATCACGAAGGTCGAACAGACCGGCATCGTCTTTTTGGATGAGATCGACAAGATCGCCGGGCGTGAGCGCGCGATGGGGCCGGATGTGTCCCGCGAAGGGGTGCAACGCGACCTGCTGCCGATTGTGGAGGGTTCCACCGTCAGCACGAAACACGGGGTTGTGCAGACCGACCACATTCTGTTCATCGCCGCCGGTGCCTTTCATGTCGCCAAGCCGTCCGATCTAATCCCCGAACTGCAGGGCCGCTTCCCTATCCGCGTCGAGTTGGCGCCGCTCACCAAAGACGACTTCGTGCGTATCCTGACCGAACCGCGGGGTGCGCTGGTGCGTCAGTATCAGGCGTTGATGGCGACGGAAGGCCTCACGGTCGAGTTTACGGATGACGGATTGGCGGAGATTGCGGCGACGGCCGTGCAGGTCAACGAACGGACGGAAAACATCGGTGCGCGGCGGCTCTTTACGATCATGGAGCGGTTGCTCGAACAGGTGTCGTTCGAAGGCTCCGAGATGAACGAAAAGGCCATTGTCGTGGACGCCGGGTATGTGCGGGAGCGTTTGCAGAACATTGTGAAGGATCAAGACTTAAGCCGCTATATTCTGTAGGCGGCAGGTTGGAGCGGGGGAATGCATGAACAAACTGATTAAGAAAGCGGACGTCCTGATCGAGGCACTGCCCTACATCCGGACCTTCAAGGGCAAGACCGTCGTCATTAAATACGGGGGGCATGCCATGACCGATGCGCCCCTGAAAGAACGGTTTGCTCAGAATGTCGTGCTGCTGAAGTATGTCGGGCTGAATCCCGTGATCGTGCATGGCGGCGGTCCGCAAATCGATCAGATGCTGGATCGACTGGGAATGGTCGCGAAGTTTCGGCACGGGGTGCGGGTGACGGATGCGGCCACGATGGAAATTGTGGAGATGGTACTGGCGGGTCGGATCAACATGGAGATCGTCGATCTCCTGAATCGACACGGCGGGCAGGCGGTTGGGCTCAGCGGCAAGGACGGCGGGTTGATGTTGACCAAGCCGCTCACGGCGAAGGCCTGGGCGGAAAGCATCGAAAAGGACCTCGATTCGGATGACTCGGACGCCGATTTCGGGTTTGTGGGCGATGTGAAATCGATCGATCCCACGCTGCTCTTGAAGCTCCAGGAAGACAATTACATTCCTGTCATCGCGCCGATCGGAACGGACCGGGAAGGCAATACGTACAACATTAACGCCGACCTGGTGGCGGGCGCGATTGCCGCCGCGTTGAAGGCGGAAAAGCTCGTGATGTTGACTGATGTGAAGGGCATCCGCGATGCCAATGGCCGCCACCTGCCGACGGTCTCCCGCAAAGATGTGCAGCGGATGGTCAAGCGCGGCACCATCAGCGAGGGTATGTTGCCGAAAGTTCACGCTTGTCTGGATGCATTGGCCGGGGGTGTGGGAAAGGCGCACATCATCGACGGTCGTACACCCCATGCCATTCTGTTGGAAATCTTCACTCACAAGGGGATCGGCACAGAGATCGTCGCGTAGTCGTTCCTGACGCGGCGCCTTAACGATGCGCAGACGCGAGTCGTCGTGGAAGGGCTCTGCGGCGCTGCCATGGGGCCGTGCTGGCCGGTCGTGTCCAGTCACGGCGAATCTCAGGCCTCCCACATTCTCGTTAATCAAGAGACAGGCGAGATAAGTTGACTCTCAATTGTATGTGCCCGGTGGCCGTTGGTGCCGGGAGAACGGCCACAGGTTTGGTCGGGATGGAGCAGCATGGCCCGTAAACTGATGAACGTAGGGACGGTCGCTCGGCGGGCGATGAAGGACATCTTCACGCGCCTCGACTACGGGCGACTGGGTCCGATCTATTGCGACGAAGGCGGAGATGAATTCTGGGCGGCGAAGCGCGGGCTTTGTCAGCGGCTTGGTTTGAAGCTGGCGAAGGCGCTCCTGCCGAGGCTTCAGCCGGGCGGCACCAGTTTATATGTGGGCGCGGGGGTGGCGGAAATTCCGCTCCTTCTGATGGAAAGCCTGGATCTCGGGAGACATGTGCTGGCCTGTAATCTACGCAAGCAGGAAGTGCAGGTGCTCAATCGCGCCTGTGTTGGGTTCCCGATCCGGTTCCGTCATCAGGACGCCGGGTCCGTGAAAGACCGAGTGGATCATCTCTGGCTCGTCAGCGTGCTGAACGATCCCGAGCGGTTTCCCGAGTTATCGGCCTTGTCCTACGGTCGTGCGAATCCGGTGACGTTCGATGCGCGAAAATTTCTGCCTCAGCAGCGCACGGTTGCCACATTGGTAGATCGGTGCTTGAGTCGATTGATGATTCCGGGATCGGTGACGACGACGGTGGAGGAGGCCGTATGGGTTGCCGAGTGGTGCCATCGGCGGGGTATCCGTTACCGGATCGACCAGCGCACGTATGCCTCACCGACGGTGGGTGATCCCATTTGTCTCATGCGGCTGGGGTGAGAAGCGAACTGTCGAAGGCGGCCATGCGCGTGGATCGTACTAGACCCAGAATCCGGGGCGAGGTTTGTCGGGACCAAAGAGATACTGGCGGGAATAGCGGATGTAGTTTTGCGCCGACTCTCGGATCCAGGCGAGTTCCTGATCGGTAACGGGGCGTTTTACTTTGGCCGGTGAGCCCAGGATGAGACTCTTGGGCGGAACGACGGTGCCTTCGGTGATCAATGCTCCGGCACCGACTACCGAGTCTTCCCCGATGACCGCTCCGTCCATGATAATGGCGCCCATTCCGACCAGCACGCGGTTCTGAATGGTGCAGCCATGCAGGACCACGTGGTGCCCGATGGTCACGTCGTCGCCGATGATGAGCGGATGCGTGTCGTGTGTGACATGCAACATGCAGAGGTCCTGCACGTTCGTTCGGTGCCCGATGCGAATGTAGTTCACATCGCCGCGAATGACGGCATGAAACCAGGCGCTGCACTCTTCGCCCATGACCACGTCGCCGATGACCACGGCGGTCTCTTCAATAAAGCAGGATTGCGGGATGGTCGGGGTGATGCCCTGAAATGTCCGGATCATGCGCTCAATTTAGGATAGCTGCAGAGGGAATAGCAAGAGAGCTCGTTTGACAGAGTTTTCCGGCCTCTCGTAGACTGCCAAGTTATGGCCTCGTCATTGATTACCCCATCGCGCGCGAAACGCGACAAACCCACGATCGGTTTTGTGAACCTCGGTTGTTCAAAGAACCAGGTGGACTCCGAAGTCATGCTCGGCACCTTGGTCGCCGGCGGCTTCCAACTCACGGGGGACGCGCGCGTCGCGGAAGTCGTCATTATCAATACCTGCGGCTTCATCGAAGAGGCCAAGCAGGAATCGATCAACAGCATCATCGAACATGGACGGTTGAAGAAGTCCGGATCCTGCCGCGTCCTGATCGCCGCCGGGTGTCTGGCGCAGCGGTATCAGGGCGAACTGTTGAAAGAATTGCCTGAGCTGGACGGCGTCGTGGGAACGGGCGAGTTCGGGCGCATCGCGGAGATCTGTCGCAGTTTGCTGGCGCCGAAAGCTCGTCAGAAGCGACTCTGGATCGGACAACCGCCTTATTTATACGATGCCGAGACTCCACGCATTCGCCTCGGAACTCCCCACAGCGCCTATCTAAAAATTGCTGAGGGTTGTAACCGGAACTGTGCGTTCTGTGCGATCCCGATCATGCGCGGCAAACAACGGAGCCGTCCGATTGAATCCATTGTGGCAGAGGCGAAACGGCTGGCCCACGAAGGAGTGAAGGAACTCAATCTGATTTCCCAGGACACGATCAATTACGGGGTGGACCTCGGATTGAAGCAGGGGCTCACGGCGTTGCTTCGGGAACTGGTGACGGTGAAGGATGTGCGCTGGATCCGGCCCTTCTATCTGTACCCGCAACAGGTAACAGACGAGTTGCTGGATCTCTATGCCGGAGAGGCGCATATCACCAAGTATCTCGACATGCCGTTGCAACATATCAGCGACGGCATGCTGAAGCGGATGCACCGGTTGGGAGACCGCAAACACGTCACCAAGCTGGTCGAACGCATCCGCACCAAGATTCCCGGCGTCTTTTTCAGAACGGCGTTTATCGTCGGGTTTCCCGGTGAGACCGATGCCATGTTCGAGGAGCTCAAGCAATTCATCCTCGATATGGAATTCGATCGTGTGGCAGTGTTTCTTTATTCTGATGAAGAGGGCACGTCGGCCGTTGATCTCGACCGGAAAGTCGATCAGGCGGTGATGGAAGAACGCCGCAATGAGCTGCTGGCTCTGCAGGAATCCATTTCAGAAGCCAAGAACCGTGACTACCTTGGCCGTACGATGGAAGTCCTTGTGGATGGGATCTCTGAAGAATCGGACCGGCTGTTGGAATGCAGACACGAAGGGTTGGCGCCTGAGATTGACGGGGTGGTCTTCTGTGATCGCAGCGCGGGGAAGCCGGGAGAGTTTATTTCGGTCACCGTTACCGATGTGGCCGGCTATGATCTGATTGCCCAGCCGGTTGGGCGGGCCGACGCGCCGACTGCTGCGCCCGCTGCTCCGACTCTCCTCATGCCCAAGAAATCAGGGGCAGGCTACCGATAAGCCTGCGCTCACCAGTCACCTGCCCCGCTCTATCCGGACGCGCTTAGATCTTGGCGCTGAGGTACAGGGACGCGCCTCTCCGATTCACCAGCACCAACACCGTTTGCCCCTTCTTGAGGTCCGATGCGGCCCGATCGAAATCTTTCATCGAGGTGACTGGTTTGCGGTTGATCTCCCGGATCACGTCGCCCGGCATTAACCCGGCGCGCTCCGCGTCGCTCTCTGGATCGACGGTCGTGACGACGACGCCGTGAATGTTGCCTTTGATCCCGAGCTCCTGGGCAGTTTCCCGGTCCAACTCCTGTACAGCCAGTCCGGCCAGCGGCTGTTCCGACGGACCGGCCTCCGCCTTAGCGACCTGCGGGTTGTCCGGCAGTTCACCGATCGTGACGGTCAGGTCCTTTTCACGACCCTCTCGCATCACGGTGACTGTCGCCTTGCTGCCGACCGAGCTTCTTGTAACGGCGCGCTGAAGGGTGACGGCATCTTCGATCGGAGTTCCCTGAAAGGACAGGATCACGTCTCCCTGCTTGAGGCCGGCCTTGTCTGCAGGTCCCTCTTCCTTTACATCGGTGACGATCGCGCCGTTACTTCCTTTGACGTTGAACGACTTGGCTAACTCCTGATTCAGATCCTGTATCCCGACGCCCAGGTACCCGCGTACGACCTTCCCCGTCTTGACCAGGCTCTCATAGATCGGTTTGCTCATGCCCGTGGGGACGGCGAAGCCGACGCCCTGGTAGCCGCCGGTCTGAGAGAAGATCGCGGTGTTGATGCCGATCAACTCACCTCTGGTGTTCACCAATGCGCCGCCGCTGTTACCTGGATTGATCGCGGCATCCGTCTGAATGAAATCTTCGTACTGCGTAATGCCCATGTGTCCGCGGCCGAGGGCGCTGACAATGCCCAGGGTGACTGTGGAGTTCAAACCAAACGGGTTCCCGACAGCCAGCACATATTCACCGACCTGGAGGCGGCTGGAGTCGCCCCACGTCACTGTCGGAAGCTGAGTGCCGTCGATCTTGACCACGGCAATATCGCTCTTGGGGTCACTGCCGACGATGCGCCCTTTGAATTCCCGCTTGTCCGGAAGCGTGACGGTGACGGTCTTCGCTCCGGCGATCACGTGGTTGTTCGTCAGTACATATCCGTCGGGGGTGACGATCACGCCCGATCCCTGCCCGCCGCCACGGCGTTCCCGGGGCTCCATCGGCGGCCCGAACCGGCGCGGGCCGAACGGCGATCCGAAAAAGTCTTCCATCCGGCCGCGCGGGCGTGTGGAATCAGCCACTTCTTCTGCGCCGCTCGTGGTGATGTTCACGACGGCCGGTGTGACCGTCTTGGCGACATCTGCAAATCCGGCTGCGGGCAAGATTCCCGTCATCGTCGCCGGGCGCTCCTCAGCCGCTGGTGACGGATTTGAGGCGTGTGAAGTGGTCAGCGGGAGATAACTCCATAATAAGGCAGCGCCCAGGGCGGCGATGCCGGCAATGGCACTGACGGACTGCGTAGGTCGTTTCATGGGGCTCCTCCTCCTGAAGTCGGTGATTGGTGTGCTCGGGAGAGATCCCGCAGCAGACACTCTGGAAGGTAGCAACCGTGGATGAGAAACCAATTAACGAGGGATTAGAAGTCGTTAAGCTGTCGGAGGAGCGAGGGGCAGCACGATGGTGAAGGTCGATCCTTTGCCGACTTCGCTCTGGACCTCGATGTGCCCGTGGTGTGCCTCGGCAATCCAGGCGCAGATGGCGAGGCCGAGCCCGGTCCCCTTTTTCGTGTGGGCGCGCGCGTCGTCGGTGCGGAAGAACCGGTCAAAAATTTGTTTGTGCGCGTCCTGGGGGATGCCGATTCCGTGATCTCGCACTGAAAGGCGCGCGGTGCGGCCTTCCACCAGCAGATCGATATCCACCGTGCCCTGCGGGTAGGAGTATTTCACGGCATTATCGACGATGTTCAGAATGAGTTCCCGCAGGCGGAGTTCGTCGCCGCGGACGGTTGCCGGTTGAATGGTGCCCATGATTACGTCTACCCCACGCTCTTGACCGAGCAGGCAGGCTTGACGCTGGATATCTTCCACCAAGGCTTCCAGGCGAACCGGCTCACAGTCTGTTTTGACCTGGCCCAGATCCGCCCGTGAGAGGAAGAGGAGTTCCTCAACGATGCGCGACATCCGGTCGATTTCCTCCAGGTTGCTTTCCAGGACGGCGATATAGTCTTCGACCGGACGAGGACGACGGAGGACCAGCTCGCTTTCGCCCTTCATGACGGTCAGCGGGGTCCGGAGTTCGTGCGAGGCATCGCTGCTGAATTGCCGGATTTGTGCGAAGGAGGTTTCCAGGCGCGCGATCATGTTGTTGAAGGTATCGGTGAGTCGTCCGATTTCATCCGTGGAGCGTTCTGAGGTCAGGCGCTGTGTCAGGTCGCCTGCGGCAATGCGTTGCGCGGCGATGGTAATGGAATCGACGGGCCGGAGGGCGCGTCCGGCCAGAAACCATCCTCCCACCAATGAGACGACCAGAGCGATCGGCGCCATCACCACCAGGACGAGCAAGAACCGGCGAAGGGTTTCCTCAACTCCTTCGAGGGTGGTCCCGACTTGCACGATATAGAGCAGGGAACCACGGTAGATGATGGGAACGGAGACCAGGCGGAGAGGAGGTTCGTTGGGATATCTGGCCGATTCGAACACGGTGCTGCCCGTAAAGGCGGCTTCCAGCGCGTGGCGGCTCAAGGGCACGTCATGCTGCCGGATGTTGGGGGAGCGGATGGTGATGGTGCCGGTGGGACTGAAGATCTGGAAGAATTTGTCGATGCGGGTCAATTCGGGGAATTGGCTCAATAGCGCGTCTTCGTCGATCAAGGGGAGAAATCCGCGCTTCTCCAGTGAACGCACGGCTGCCGAGGCGGTTTCTTGGAGCGACTCATCGACTTGATCCCGGAGGCCGCGCGCTGTGATCGTATAGAGCACCACGGAAAAGGTCAGCAGGATGAGGGCCAGGGCCGTTCCGTACCAGAGTGTCAGCCGGACTCGAAGCGGCATCAGTCCACCTTGAGCATGTACCCACTCCCTCGAATCGTATGGATCAACTTTCGCGCGCGTCCGCGATCGATCTTATTCCGCAGGTAGTTCACATAGACGTCGATGACGTTGGTGAAGGTGTCGAAGTCTTGATTCCAGACATGGTCGGAAATCATAGGACGAGTCAGCACTCGCCCGGCATGACGCATGAAATATTCCAGCAGCGCATATTCCTTCACCGTCAAGTCGATGCGTTGTCCGCCGCGCGTGACTTCGCGTGTGGCCGGATTGAGCAGGAGATCGTCGATCTGGAGCGTACCGGAGGATTCGGCCGTGCCGCGTCGCAACAGGGCTCGCACCCGCGCGAGCAATTCATCGATGGCGAAGGGCTTCGTGAGGTAGTCGTCCGCGCCGGCGTCCAGTCCCTTGACCCGCTGATCCACTTTTGACTGCGCCGTCAGGATCAGCACCGGGGTCTGAATCTTTTCTTTGCGGAGGCGCGTGAGTACTTCCAGCCCGGGCAGGCTCGGCAGCATGAGATCGATCATGATGAGGTCGTAACTGCCGCTCAAGGCCATGTCGAGGCCTTGTGCGCCGTCCTCGCAGAGATCGACGGCGTAACTCTCCTCTTCAAGCGCTCGCTTGATGAAGGAGCCTACTTTGGTTTCATCTTCAACGACGAGAACGCGCATGTGTGTAGCTCACAAGTCGGAGGATTATAGCAGAGGCCGTCGGATCTGTGAGCAGGGGAATCGCGGAGCTAAGGCCGGTCGGGGGAGGCTGAGGCGGAAGGCCCGCCGGCCTGTATGCGACAAAGCGAGCGTATATCGTTCCAGTCTTCTCCGGGAAGAAGCCGTTGGGCGTCGGACGGAGGAGGGCCGGCCAGTGCGATGAGCGTGGCGAGCCGTTCCCCCATGTCGGGATGGGTGGAGAGGAAGGCAGGTGGCCCGACCTGATCCTGGGCGCCTCTCTCCATGGTTCCATAGAAGGCAATCATGGCGGCGGGATCGAAGCGGGCGGCCTGCATCATACGAAGTCCTTCGAGATCGGCCTCCGTTTCATGAGTACGGCTATAGTGCAACGAACCCATCGTGCGCGCGCCTTCGAGGCCCCAGGCGAGCCCGCCGGACAGGTCGCCGGAGACGGCGGTCAGCAGCAACGTGGCGGCTGTCTGTTCCAGAATGGCCTTGGTCGTATGGCGTTGATAGATATGTTGGAGTTCATGGGCGAGCACGCCGGCCAGTTGATCCGGGCTGGCTGTGCGTTCCAGCAGGCCGCGGAGAATCACCACCCGGCCGCCTGGTGCGGCGAATGCGTTGACGGTCGGGTCATCGACGACGGAGAGGGTGATCCGATAGGGGGACTCAGGATGTGTGGCGGCCAGCGTTTGCACGATGAGGTCGAGTTTGCGCAGTCGCTCCGGATTGCGACACTGCTGTGTTTCCGGCGCAAGGTGTGCGACGACCTGCCGGCCCAGGGATTCTTCCCACGCTACGGGGATAAAGGGCGTCGCGGCGGAGGCGATACCGGGGATGCCCCATCGATAGAGACCCACGACCATGAGAGCGACGCCGACTGCGGCACAGAGGGTCCAACCGATGCGCGCGTTTCGTCTGGCCGGGTTATGGAAGTGCCGTGCGAGAGCCGGTGCCGCCCCGTGAATGTCCCTCAGCAACGCGGCTGTGGAAATGACGATGGTTTCGGCCGGTTCAGGCCCGAATTCCAGGCGGACCGGCTCGCCCCGGTACGTCCCCTGCGTCTGGCGTATCTCGTCATAGGGCCATTGTTTGGCACTGCCGTCGGGCATCGCAATGTGCAGGGTCGCGGGGGTGACTGTGAGGGTGACACGATGGCGCGTGGCCGTGCGACCGTCGAGATAGAAGGCGCTCCGGCTGGTGGGCATGCGGGTTAGTCCATATCGAAGCCGGTGTCGAGCAGGTTCGACAGGCCTTCGCCGGTGACGGACGTTTCGGTGGTGTCTTGCAGAACGCGATCGAGATCCGTCACACCCTGCAACGAAAGCGTGCCGGTGAAGAAGCGGGCGTTCCGGACGGTCACCCATGGCCAGGCCCACCCCAACGTGAGCAGCAAGAGAGCAAGGTTGCCGAGATAAAGGCCGAATAGTTTTTGCCAGGTGATGCTGGATGAAAATCGTGCTTCGCCGAACGTGGTGTGATCCCAGTAATACTTCTGTTTCTGCCCGAGCAACCACACCCACACCGGACCGAGCACGAAGGGAATCAGGAGCAGCGTGAGCCCGGCGTTCGTCAACTGGAGGGCCAAGGCGAGGCCGCATAAGCACAGTACCGCGTAGGTGGTGAAGAGTGTGACGGCAAAGGGCACCATCAGGCCCGATCCGTGTCCGGTAAACCGAAACTGCTGATTGCCGAAATAGGTGTGGGAGTGGAGAAATGCCTGCCGCTGCGTCTGGAAATAGGGATAGTAGGTGCCCAGGGTCAGAACGGTGAAGAGCCACCCTTTGAAATAGAGCTTCAGGAAGTCCGCCGTCCGTCCTCGAAACGAGAACCGGATGCCTCGCCAGGAGGTGCGGGTGCAGCGATACCGCCGCGCATTGACGATGGCGATCGGGACATAGAGGAACAGCACCAGAGCCGCCATCGCTTGCAAGATGACGTCGACCGATTGCGGGAGGGCCAGCAAGCTCTGTGCGGCGCCTAACGAAAAATAGGGAATGCCGAAGACCACCATCGCTTTCAGGAACCCCTGATACAGTTCTTTTCCGGTGCCGTGATAGACAAACCGGTCTCCCGCGAATGAGGTTTGACTGAACAGGTACCGGCGGATCTTCGCTTTGGCCCAAAAGTGATAAGCGCCAAGGGTGACGATGGTCAGGCAGACGTTGACGATCTGCATGCCCAGCAAGGTGCCGCCGACTCCATGAAAGGACCCGCGTTGTATTGAGGGGGTGGATTCAGGGGCATCGGATGCCAGAGGCTGGAGGAGCGCCGGCGAAGGGACCTGTCCTTCAATTTGTCGTTGATTTACAGCAGGCGCGGCGACCACGACGGCGAATCGTGCCCCGCAAGTCGGGCAGAGGCTTCGGGATCTGCCCGTCAATCGACGTGCGTCGCGAATCCGATAGCGACCGAGGCAGCGATTGCAGGTTACGCTTGGGGAGTGGTCGGCGGTCTCGCTCTGCGCGTCGGTGGTGGTCATGGTTCAGCAGGCCGCCCGATGCCCGAAGGTGCAGGCCTGTTGCAGTTCCTGCAAGAAACCTTTGCTGTCCCCCTTCGACCGTTTGACGATCGCTCGTTCAAAATGGGCGCGGCCGTCCTGTGGCCGTTGTGCCAGGTATCGGTCCCACAAGGCTGAGGCCTGGTCCCACTGTCGGCGCGCGACGTGTACCGAGGCCGCGGCGCTATAGGCCTCGATGAAGGTTGAATTGAGGCGGATCGCGGCGTGAAAGGCGATGAGTGCTTCATCGGGGGAGTCCTTTTCGAGCAGCGCGGTGCCGCGGTCGAAATAGGCTTCCGGGTCATCCGGGTCCAGGTTCAGGGCTTCGGCGTATGCGAAAAGCGCCTTATCGACCTGCCCCTTCTTCTGGAAGGCTACGCCTTGGGCACGATGGGCCTTGGCCTGGGAGAATTCTCTGCCTCCGTGCGCGCGCAGCAGCTCGATCAATTCCCGATCCTCGTCATGCTGCGCGATCTCAAGGGCGGTCTCTCCATGGCTCTTTTGGTTTGCGGCGATGCCCTGCTCCAGCAGGATTTGAGCGGCAGCCAGATGCCCTTTCCGTACGGCCCGGTGTAGCGCCGAATCGCCACAGGTGCACAGTGCATTGAGATCGGCGCTGTTGGACAGGAGCACGGCAATGGTGTCGGCATGTCCGTGCTCAGCCGCCGTCAGTAGCGCGGTCATGTTTTGCTTCATCTTCGCGTTGGGATTGGCTCCATATTGAAGCAGCACCGTGACCACCGGTGTCTGACCGCGCTTTGCTGCTTCGAACAAGGCCGTTCGTCCATTGTTATTGTGTCGGTCGACCGGGCTCCCGTCTTCCAGCAGCGACGTCACCTCAGAGACATCTCCTCGTGCCGCTGCGAGGTGAAGCGCTGTCCAACCGTTGGCTTTCAAGATAATCGGGGAGAGCGTCAATTCATCGATGTCATAGGGATCATGCGTCGATTTGATCTGATTGAACATCCAGGACGCCATGCCGGCCAGCAGGGCATAATTCAAGACGCAGGCCAGCAGAGCCACAGCGAGACCTACGAGACGCCGTGACATGTCGGCGGCATCAGGCCCGCCGGCTGACGATGGGGCGACCATGTCTTCATCGGCTGGTTGCCCGTCATGGTTGAGAATCAGCAGATTTTCGTTGCAGGAGTGACAGGCACATTGATGCAGGGGGATGCCGGCGACAGGCGAGCAAGAGGTGACGGTTTGGCAGAAGGGGCAGACGAAGGCCTGCGTCGAATCCGACGGCGAAGGGATGGCGGACGCAGATATCGCTGTGCCTGGGTGAACGGTTGCCATGGTGCCTAACGACCCTTCGCCCGGGCGTATTGTGGACGGTCCCGCGAGTGGAGCGATCGGTGATTATTGAAAAGGATAGCGCAAAACGGTAGGAGCGCAACCGGTCCGACGGCCTGAGCCGGGCCGTCTCAGAGACGTCTCACCGTACAGAGGAGTGGTTATGCGGAGATTGAGGCGTTATGCGGGCGGGAATCGTGTAATGGTGACGGGGGCATAGCTCAGCTGCGGGCCGTCCTCCCGACGGTGGCTGACGGTGTGCCGGAGCCAGGCACTGTCGTTTCGAGTCGGGAAATCGGCCCGGTAGTGGGCCCCGCGGCTTTCTTCCCGTCCGAGAGCGCTCACGACGATGGTGTCCGCGATGTCGAGTAGGCACTGGAGTTCAAGCGCCTGGATCAGGTCGGTGTTGAAGATCCGTCCTTTGTCCTGAACGCACATCCGGTTTGCACGGGCCTTGAGGGCTTGAATGGCCCCCAGAGCCTCTTGCATGGACTGTTTGGTGCGGAAGATGCCTAGATTGAGGCTCATGGTCTTACCGAGATCATCCCGTATCTGCCAGGCCCGCTCCGGGCCTGGATTGGTCAGCAAGGTATTCAGGCGCTGTTCTTCACTCTTGAGGACTTCTTCGGGAACCGGTTGCAGGTCATAGTCGCGGATCGCGTCGGCGGCTCTCGTGCCGGCACGGCGCCCGAAGACAATGGTTTCGAGGAGGGAATTCCCTCCCAGGCGATTGGCTCCGTGCACACTGACGCACGCGCATTCGCCTGCGGCGAAGAGTCCCGGCAGGTCGGTTTCTCCCCAAGCGTTGGTTTTCACGCCGCCCATTTGGTAATGGGCGCCGGGTCGAATGGGGATGGGTGTTTCGATCGGATCGAGTCCGGCGAATTCCAGGGCCAACTCTCGAATCTGCGGGAGCCGCTCCAGAATGCGGGCGCGGCCGAGGTGCCGAAGATCGAGTAAGACGCAGCCGTCGACGCCTCGTCCTTCTTGAATCTCCTGGCCGATGGCCAGCGACACCGTGGAGCGGGTCGCCAGCTCCATCTGCTCCGGCGCATACCGTTTCATGAACCGCTCGCCGAGCGTGTTCAGCAAATAGCCGCCTTCGCCGCGCGCGCCCTCGGTGATCAGAATGCCAGTGTCTTTCAAGGTGGTCGGATGGAACTGGACGAACTCCATGTCTTCCAGCGGGAGGCCCGCGCGATAGGCCAGGGCCATGCCGTCTCCGGTGTTAATGACGGCATTCGTGCTGGTCGAAAAGACGCGGCCGCTCCCGCCGGTGGCAAGAATGACGGCCTTTGCACGCAAGACCTGCAATCCTCCATGGACCAGATCCCAGGCCACCACTCCGCAACAATGGCCCTGTTCGACCAGCAACGCCGTGACGTACCATTCTTCGTACACCCGGCATCGTCGCTTCATCAGCTGCTCGTACATGGCGTGCAACAGCGCGTGTCCGGTGCGGTCGGCGGCATAGCAGGTTCGTGGAAATCCGGCTCCCCCGAACGGCCGTTGGGCGATTCGCCCTTCCGGGGTGCGGCTGAAGATCACACCCATGCGTTCAAGCTCTAAAATGTCTTGCGGGGCTTCCCGGCACATGGCCTCGATCGCATCCTGATCGCCCAGGTAAAGTCCCCCCTTGGCCGTGTCATAGGCATGGGCTTCCCAGGAGTCCTGCTCCCCGATGGCCGCGTTAATCCCGCCTTGGGCGGCCACGGAGTGGCTGCGGACCGGATGAACCTTGGAGAGGAGTGCCACATTGAGGTCAGGCGGTGCGGCAATAGCCGCCCGCATTCCGGCGAGTCCCGCTCCGACGATCAAGATGTCATGTGTGATCATGGGTCTTCGTATCCTGGCCATCGTGTAGCCGTGCGATCGACGTCCCTGGAGGGACATCCGATGTCACTATTACGCTATGGAATTTCGGAAAACAAGCGATGGCGATGGGTGCTGAACGCTTGGAAAACTCGGTGCTGCATGATAGGTTAGCTCACACCGCTTCGAATGGACGAGAGCGCCAACTTTTAGCAGGATTTCACCCCCATGCCACAACCCAATTTCCTTGAGCCGACCGATACGTTTGTGCCCCGCCATATCGGCCCGACGGATTCCGACATCCAGGAGATGCTGGCCACCCTGAGCCTGCCGTCGTTGGAAGCCCTCGTGGAGGCGACGGTCCCGTCCGATATCCGCTTGCAGACCTCCTTGGCGGTGCCGCCCCCGCGGGGCGAGCAGCAGGTCCTGGCGGAATTGCGTGGCATGGCCGGACAGAATCAGGTGTGGCGGTCTCTGATCGGCATGGGGTACTACGATTGCGTCACGCCGTTGGTGATCCAGCGAAACATTCTGGAGGATCCCGGATGGTATACGCAGTACACCCCGTATCAAGCCGAGATTGCGCAGGGGCGTCTCGAAGCACTGGTCAATTTTCAGACCATGGTCGCCGATCTGACCGGGTTACCGCTTGCCAACGCGTCGCTCCTCGATGAGGCGACTGCCGCAGCCGAAGCGATGACGATGTGTGCGGCCATGTCTCGAGCGGCCGGGCATGAGCGCAAGAAATTCTTCGTCTCTGAAAATTGCCATCCGCAAACGATTGCGGTGGTGCAGACCCGCGCGGAACCGTTGGGCATCGTCCTGCAGATCGGTGCGATTCAGTCGTTGGATCTTTCCCGGGACGAGTTCTTCGGGCTGTTGCTCCAATATCCCTCGACGGACGGGTACGTCGGTGATTACAGCGAGTTCATCACGCGTGCGCATGCCTCGGGGGCTTACGTCGTGGTGGCGACCGACTTACTGGCGCTCACGCTGCTGCGTTCACCGGGAGAATTCGGTGCGGACGTGGCGGTCGGATCCAGCCAACGGTTCGGTGTCCCGCTTGGATTCGGTGGGCCCCACGCGGCGTTTCTTGCCACCAAGGAAGAGTTTCGCCGGCAGATGCCGGGCCGCATCATCGGCGTCTCGAAAGATGTGACGGGCCGCGTGGCCTATCGCTTGTCGCTGCAGACCCGGGAACAACATATCCGGCGCGAGAAGGCCACCAGCAATATTTGCACGGCGCAAGTGCTGTTGGCGGTCATGGCGGGCATGTATGCGGTCTATCATGGTCCTGCAGGGTTGCGGCGGATTGCAGAGCGGATTCACGGTTTAACGATGGTACTGGCCGAAGGTTTGCGGCGGCATGGGTGTGCCGTCGGTCTGGAGCCGGTGTTCGACACGTTGCGTGTTCCACTGTCGCCGGCACAATCGGAGACCATTCTGAACCGGGCGCGACAACAAAAGATCAATCTCCGTCGGTACGACGATCAGAGCCTGGGGCTTTCGTTGGATGAATGGAGTACGGTTGAGGAAGTCCAGCAGGTGTTGGCGCTCTTCGTCGGTCATGAGATCCCTGCCGAAGAATTCCAGGCCATCCTCGCCTCGGTCGATGTGCGGTATCCCGCGCCGCTCGCGCGCACGAGCCCCTATCTCACGCATCCGGTGTTTCACCGGTATCATGCCGAACACGAACTCTTACGCTACATCCACCGGCTTCAGTCCCGCGACTTGTCGCTCGTGCATTCCATGATTCCCTTGGGGTCCTGCACGATGAAGTTGAACGCGACGGCGGAAATGTTGCCGGTGACCTGGCCGGAGTTCGGGCGTCTTCACCCGTTTGCTCCGTCCGAACAGGCGCAGGGATACCAGACGCTGTTCCAGCAGCTCGAAGCCTGGCTGGCTGAACTGACCGGGTTTGCCGCCATTTCGCTGCAACCCAATGCCGGGTCGCAGGGGGAGTATGCAGGGCTGATGGTGATCCGTGCGCATCATCGACATCGTGGCGAAACGCAACGCGACGTCTGCTTGATTCCGGTGTCGGCGCACGGGACCAATCCTGCGAGCGCGTCGATGTGCGGCATGACAGTCGTTCCGGTGGCCTGTGATGAGCGCGGCAATGTGGATCTGAACGATCTTGAGGCCAAAGCCACCCAGCATCGCAACCGCCTCGCGGCGTTGATGATCACCTATCCCTCGACCCACGGGGTTTTCGAGGAAGGGATTCGCCGCATGTGCCAGATCGTGCACACGCATGGCGGGCAGGTTTATATGGACGGGGCCAACATGAACGCCCAGGTCGGGCTCTGTCGACCGGCCGACCTGGGGGCGGACGTCTGTCACCTGAATCTTCATAAAACGTTCTGCATCCCTCACGGAGGTGGCGGGCCCGGGATGGGACCGATCGGAGTCGCCCGTCATTTGGTGCCGTTCCTGCCCGGACACCCGGTCACCAAACTGGGTGGACCGGAGTCGATCGGTCCGATCGCTGCCGCGCCGTACGGGAGCCCAAGCATCCTCACGATTTCCTGGGTCTATATCGCCCTGATGGGACGGGAGGGCTTGACCAAAGCCACGCAGGTGGCCATTCTGAACGCCAACTACATGGCCAAACGATTGGAAAAGTATTATCCCGTCTTGTATACCGGCACCCGCGGCTTCGTCGCACATGAGTTCATTTTGGATCTGCGCCCGCTCAAGGAGAGCAGCGGTGTGGAAGCAATGGACGTGGCTAAGCGTCTCATGGATTACGGGTTCCACGCTCCCACGGTCTCGTTTCCCGTGGCCGGCACCTTGATGATCGAGCCGACGGAAAGCGAAGTGAAGGCGGAGTTGGATCGGTTGTGTGAAGCGTTGATCGCGATCCGGGGCGAGATCGAATCGATTGCCGATGGCCGGCAACCGCGCGCGGGCAATGTTCTAAAAAATGCTCCTCACACGGCATTATCTGTGACCGCGGCTGAGTGGACGAAGCCGTACTCGCGTGAGCAGGCGGCGTTTCCCGCTCCGTGGGTGCGTGACAACAAATTTTGGCCGAGCGTGGGTCGTATCGATGAAGCCTATGGCGACCGCCACCTCTTTTGCACCTGTCCTCCGATGGATCCTGCGTCCTGATCGATCTGTGGGCGGTGGCTCCTCGACTGAAAAGGCGACCTATCTCCTGCCGCAGGTGCGTGCCGGACTTTCGGTCGCCGCTGGTTGTCTCCTGGTGCCCTTGTTTTTCTCGCTGCCGGCTTGGGCTGAGTTAGAATCGGGTGCGGCTGCGGAGGCGCAACAAGGCAGCCCCATCATCGATGTCGATCCCGGTGTGACGTATCGCGCCGGCGCGAGGCTCAGAATTCCCGGGACCGATTGGTCGTTCCTGGTGCCGACCGGTTGGCAGAGTACTCGCCCCGAGGATTCGGACATGCCCTTTCTGATGGCGGAGGAAGGGAAAGGCCTGGGCATGATGTTCCCCCTCACCGATGTGACCCGTGAGATGGTCCGTGATCATCTCAGTCAACCTCTGTCGCTGTTACACGGGTTGTCATTTATTCCTGCCGGTTTTGAAGTTGAGACCGAACTCTCGATTGCCCGCTCGTATCAGGGTGAAGACCTGGCCGGCCGTGCCTTGGCAGTCCTCGGGCCCGGCAATATATCGGTCATATATTTTCTCATGGGACCTCCCGACGAGGTGTCCGGGTATCAGTCCGTTCTGGAAGGACTTGGACAATCTACCCGATTTGCCGCGACGGCATCCGGGCGCGACGTCGGTTTGTAGCCGGGGTCGATTCCCTATCAGATCTTCTAGGCATGCAGAGACGCTCCCCCACGAAAGTGATCCTCGATACCGATCCAGGAGTCGATGACGCTCTGGCGCTGCTGCTGGCGTTCGCCTCGCCCGAATTGCAGGTCGTCGGGGTGACCACCGTGTGCGGGAACGTGCCGGTGGGACAGGCGACGAAGAATTTGTTCCGTCTGCTGAACGTTGTACAGCCACCCCAGGGGCTGTTGGTCGGACAGGGCGCGGCGCGGCCGTTGGAGGAGGATCTTGTGACAGCGGTCCAGGTCCACGGGAGCGACGGGCTTGGCGAACTCGACTCTGTCCTGGCCGAGGAGGGGACGCTACGATATCCTCAGGTCCGGTTGCCTTCCGTGCTCTCAACCGCCCAGGATGTGTGGAATGAATGTGTCCGCCGGTATCCCGATGAGGTCTCGCTGATCACGTTAGGACCACTGACGAATGTGGCTGTGGCGCTGAAGGTGAATCCCCTGACGGTTCAGAAGTTTCATTCGGTGATCGTGATGGGGGGCGCGATCGGCGTACCGGGCAATGTTGCCCCCGCAGCAGAATTTAATATGTATGTGGATCCGCATGCGGCGCATCGGGTGTTTCAGGCCTCGCTCCCGCTCACGCTCGTTCCGCTCGATGTGACGACACGAGTGGGAGTGACACGGGAGAGCTTAATGAGCTGGGCCGCTGAGTCGCGTGCCCCCCTCGCCCGGATGACAACTGACATGACGCGGAAGGCATTCGAGTTCGCTGAAAAGGTTGAAGGGCATGGGCTCTTCTATTTCCACGATCCATTGGCCGTTCTGGCCGCCGTTGATTCCTCCTTGTTGAAGGTGGAGCCGTTGCATGTGTCGGTTGAAATGGCCGGGCGAGTGTCTCGCGGGATTACCATCGCGGATCGTCGCCAGCGCACGCCGGAGGAGAAGGCACGTCCGAACATGCGCGTGGCCGTTGATGTCGATGTCGACCGGACGCTGAGTCTCCTACGCAACCGGCTGTGCCCATGATCGTAGTGGTCGGGTCCAGCAATATCGATTTGGTGGCGTCGGTGGATCGTCTGCCGAGTCGAGGAGAAACCGTCCTCGGGTACCGTTTCGCCCAATCATTCGGCGGCAAGGGCGCAAATCAGGCCGTCGCGGCAGCCCGCGCCGGTGCGAATGTCGCTTTTCTCAGCAAGCTGGGGGAGGACGCCAATGGACTGTTGATCGAACAGCATTTGGCCGCGCAGGGATTGTCCAGGCCGGTCCTCCTGCGCGATGACGAGGCTCCTACTGGAGTCGCGATGATTCTCGTTGACCGAGCCGGCGAGAATCAGATTGCGGTGGTTTCAGGGAGCAATGGGCGTCTCTCTCCAACGGATGTACGGCAACACCGCGCGTTGATAGCCGGAGCACGGGTCCTGCTGGTTCAACTGGAAATTCCGCTGGAGACAGTTTTTGAAGCGTTGAGACTCGGCCGTGAATGTGGTCTCACCACTATGCTCAATCCGGCTCCCGCTGCTCAGTTGTCGTCGGACTTGCTGCGATTGATCGATATCCTCACTCCCAACGAGACCGAAGCGCAGGCGTTGACCAGTTCGGCGGATCCGGCAGAGGCGGCGCGGATTCTTACTGATCGTGGCGTCGGTATCGTGGTCGTGACCTGTGGCGCAAACGGGGCGTTCCTGACAACCGGCAACGACGTGACCCATATCCCCGGATTTCTTGTCGAGACGATTGATTCGACGGGCGCCGGAGATGCGTTTAACGGTGCTTTGGCCTGTGCTGTGGCTGAAGGGGTACCGATCAAGAGCGCGATCGAGCGGGCCAATGCGGCCGGTGCGTTGGCCACCACCGGACGTGGGGCGCAGGAGTCGATGCCGACCAAGGATGACATCGAGGAGTTGTGTCGATCGGGGATCAGGCAGATGGAACCGCCGTCACATTCGTAAGTCGGTAGGCCTGATTCCAGGCGAGAGGAAAAAGCGGGTTGCTCAATTGCCTTTGGCTGCTTGGGCTCGTAACTGGGACAGCACTTGCCGGGCTTCGGGAATGAAGTCCGCGCGCTGCAGGCTTTGGGCGAGATCCAGCGCCTTGGTCGCGATAGCGACCGCTTCTTCATGCCGCCCATTGGCGCAATAGCTCTTTGCCAGGCTCAACCGGGCATTAACGGCAGCCGGTTCCCTGGCAATGACCTGACGCAGCAGCGTCTCCCCCTTTTCTTTATCCCCACCCATGAACGCCGGAATGCGCACCAGAACGGTTCCCTTGGCTGAGAGGGCATCCAAATGGTCCGGAGCCAGTTCGAGGGTGCGGTTCAACTCCTTCATCATGCGTCTGAAGCCGAAGAGCGAGGTCAGGCTTTCCCCGTCGATCCGCAGTTGCTCACCGAGGTTACAAAACAACGAGAAGTGGGCATCGGGCGATAAGTCGTCTTTTTCGATCGCCTGTTCTCCAAACGCTTGACCTTGTGCGAAATGTTGAACGCGCTCCGTACGAGTCTGAGCCTGACGGCCCAGCGCACATTCGCGCATCGCATCGGCTGTGAGTTGTTGCGTCGGGGTTCCGGCGGCAGCCAGTTCCACGGCGAATAACAGCGTGATCGCAAGGATAGTCGTAATGCGAAGAGATTTCATGGAGTGTCCGTTTCGGTGTGCCGGAGGAAAATCAGCGGCAGATTTTACAGCAGGTCCCCGGCGGAATTCCAGCAGAGGGCGTGGCGCGGCATGGGTAGTCAGGGATGACTCTTGAGGCCGCTCCCGGCCCACGGTGTCAGCGTACGAAATGCCTCCAGCATGGCATGGTACGGGTAGGATGCGTTTCGCCCACTCGGGTTTGGAAGTAACACAATATTGGAGTTGTACAGTGTCGCTGGTTGCAGACCTGGTTTTCGCCCGGGCTGTTTAGGTTCGAGCGGAAAGAGGATCGGGTAAAGGGTCATGCCCAGCAAGGCGACGACCCGCGGCCGATATCGGAGAATTTTCTCCATGAGCACAAGTCGGCCGGTCGCATAATCCTGCGGCGTGAGACTCGCCATGCTCGTGGTCGATCTACCGACCAGATTGGTGAGTCCCAATCCCCAGTCCGGAAGTCGCCCGTCATCTCGATAGCTGAGTGGTGCCGGCACAAGGTTCGCGTCGTAAATCAGTTTCCAGAAACGATTCGAATGTCCCGCATAGTGATGACCCAGCTCGGCTGAGCGTCGTCCAGGATTGATGCCCACGAATACAATGCTGAGTTCCGGGCGGAGATGATCCGGTAGGAGCGATTGATTTGGCATGATGGTCGTGAGCGCGTACCGTGTCGCATCTCCTGAATCGACTGATGAGGCGGTTTAGTATCGCCCAGGCTATTTTGCCACAGAATCGAGCCATGCTTTCTGTATTATTACGAAGTGTGATGAATGACATGTTCGAAAAAACAACAGTTTAGATTTGTGGGTGCATGAGGCAAGGACTTTGCTTTACCGAACATCCGTCGGTCGGTGGTAATTTCAAACCTAACAGGAGGTCAGAATGAAGAAGATGATGTTGACGGTGATGGCGGCTGCATTGTTGGTGGCGTTCAGCGCTCCTTCGTTCGCCGGTGACGACAAGAAGAAGGAAGAGAAGAAGGGCGGCCACTTCTCCCAGACCCTCTTCGGCGATGACAAGAAGAAGGAAGAGAAGAAGGGTGGACACCTGTCCCAGACCGTGTTCGGCGAAGAGAAGAAGAAGGACGAGAAAAAGGGCGGCCACTAAACACAACACCGTTTCTGGCGAGGCTAGCTGGCTTGGGAGGTCTCCCATCCTGAATGGTGGGAGACCTCTTGGGTCGTCTACCGGTGTCGCTCCTTCCGAATATAGACTGCTTGTAGCCCTACGATCGTTTTTCCGTCCCGAATGGTTCCATCCTCAATCTTCGAAATGGCCTCGCGGAGAGGCATTTCGACCACTTCCAGAACTTCATCCTGATCCAGATTTTGCGTGCCGATCGTCAAGCCCGTCGCAAGGTAGATGTGGATGACTTCATCCGCAAATCCCGGCGCGGTGAAAATGCTGGAAAGGAGTTCGAATCGACCGGCCTTATAACCGATCTCCTCTTCGAGTTCGCGGGCCGCACAGTCGAGCGGGTCTTCTTTCGGATGGAGTTTCCCTGCGGGTATTTCGTAAATAAACCCGTTCGCCGCATGACGGAATTGGCGGATCAGCACGACCGTTCCATCTTCTTTCAGGGGAACGACGGCGGAGGCACCGGGATGGCGGATGACTTCCAGATCGATTATATGGCCGTTCGGCAGTCGCACCGTATCGACGTTGAGCGTGACCACCGTGCCCTTGTAGATCGGTTTCACCATGACTTACGGCGTGCCCGCGGGTTTCTTGTAAAACGGTGGTTTTACGACGACGGCGGGGCAAGCCTTGCCTCGAATATCGATCAGAATGGACGACCCTGGTTGGGCTGCAGCGGGCGTGACATATCCCATCCCGATACCTTTTTGCAGCAAGGGCGACAAGTTTCCGCTGGTGACTTCGCCGATGTCGGCATGAGGTGCCTGCGCGCTCAGAATTTTGAATCCATGACGCGGCACAGCCTTTTCGACGAGCTCGAACGCCACGAGCCGTCGTGCTGCTCCCTGTGATTGCTGCGCAAGCAATTCAGTTCTGCCGATGAAGTCTCCCTTGTCGAATTTCACGACCCATTCTGCCCCGGCCTCGATGGGAGTTGTCTCCTCATTCATGTCGTTGCCATAGAGCAGGTAGGCCATTTCAAGCCGGAGCAAATCACGTGCGCCTAACCCTGCCGGCTTCATGCCCAGTGGACGTCCCGCTTCGAGCAGTTGTTCCCAGACCTTCGGCGCCCCTTCTGCCGGAAGATACAATTCATATCCCAACTCGCCGGTGTACCCCGTCCGTGTCACCAAGGTCGCGTGACCGCATAGGGTGGCGTCCAGGCAGTGACGAATTTTCAGCGTGCTGAGGTCGGCAAGGCCCACGGCTGCCAGGATGGCGCGTGAGGCCGGACCTTGGATCGCGATTTGCGCGAGGGATGCTGACTGGTCCTGGACTTTGCACCCCTGGGCTTGCGCCACCTTCTCATGCAGCCATGCCACAATCTTTTCCCGGTTGGAGGCGTTCACGCACACCAAAAACTCATACGGCTTTACGTGGTAGACGAAGATGTCGTCTTTGATGCCGCCGTTGGGCGCGCAGATCATGGAGTAATGCGATTGTCGCACGGAGAGTTTGGACACATCGTTCGTGGTGACGCGCTGTAAAAACGCCAGCGAGCCCGGCCCGCTGACACGAATGCGCCCCATATGACTCACATCGAACAGTCCTGCGTGGCGGCGGACGGTCTGATATTCGTCCACTACGCCGGAATATTGGATGGGCATTTCCCAGCCTGCAAAGTCGACGAGTTTGCCCTGGGCTTTGCGGTGAGCGTCGATGAGGGGTGTCTGTTTCATCAGGTGCGTCTAACGTCCACGGTGGTGAGTGAATGCCTGCGCGTGTAAAACGGTCCTACCGGACTTCCAGCAGTTCCACGTCGAAGACGAGGGTCGCATTCGGCGGGATCACGCCGCCGGCTCCACGTGCGCCGTATCCAAGTTGCGAAGGAATGGTCAGCTTCCGTTTTCCGCCGACTTTCATTCCCGCGACGCCTTCATCCCATCCCTTGATGACCCTGCCGGCACCGAGTGGAAAGGAGAACGGCTCGCTGCGGTCGACGGAGCTATCGAATTTTTTCCCGTTGGTCAGCCAGCCGGTATAGTGGACGGTCACCAGGTTTCCCGCGGCGGCCTCACGGCCCGTGCCTACTACGACGTCTGCGTAGGTCAGGCCGGAAACGGTCGTGATGTCAGGCGTTGAGGCGGGTTGTTCACTCTGTGCCATGATTGGTCTCCCTATGCTCAGAAATAAGAATCCCACGATACCGCAAGTCGTCAGCCAGAAGCGAGTGTTCATAAAGGTGTCCTTGTCCTGTCTGCCGGTCCGGTGGCGCGACCTGCATGCGCTGACGGTAGTCAATGATTCGAGCTTTGTCTGTCTGACCGATCCGGTTCAGAAAAGATGGCGATGCTCGCCGTATAGCCGTGGAGAAAATTACGTCCGCCGACCGGTCCCAGCTCGCCCTGCGCGAAAAATCCCGCCAGAGGAATAGCGCCCAGTTGCTCCCCCAGGACAGAGGCGTCGTGGTTGGGAACCCCGAAGAGTCCTTTCCCGCGTCCGCAACAACTGAACAGCAACGCCCCCAATGGTCGTTGTGATTCATCGAGACGGGAAGCCGCGAGCAACGCGTGGAGATCCTCGTCTGCGGACTGTGCGTCCCGGACTTGGAACTGAACGGTTTGTCCTTCCTGGACGACGTCACCGACGACAATAGCCCCGGTTTGCTGATCTGCTCCAAGGAGATTGCGGATCAGAAAATCCCCGCGGGTAAATTGTGCGCGTTGCTCATCCATGGCGATACCGATATGGAGCGCCCGTTGCGCCTGCGCGCGTTCATCCATGGAGAGTTGTCCGAAGACCGTCTGCAAACAATGCAAGGCCGGGATTCCGCCGAGTTCTTGAATGACGTTGTGCTCCGCCTTTGTGACGATGAACCGGTCTCCGATCGGACGACAGCCTTGTGAAATCACGGTGCGAACCGAGATGTTTCCGGAGAGCGCGACACCGACCAAGCCGTCGCTGTACACCTCGTCATCCAGAAACAGACGATTCTCGGCAAGATCCTGCCCGCCACCTGCCAGCCCGCCGAGCGCACGAGCCTGCGGGTAACGCTCCTCAATGACGCCCAACACGTCTTGCAGCGGAGTGGAGAAGGGATCTGCGAAGAGGAGCAGGACGGGGGCCGATTCGCCTCCATAGTCCAGTTCAGGCCAGTCACGCAGTGAAAACTGATCGTGGACGCTTGAAAACGACAGTCGTAACGGATGTGCGATGACTCCCGGCAAATGGGCCGCCCACAGGGTTGCGGCCGGTCCCGTTTCGACTTCTCGTCCGGTGGCAATGACTCCCTCTCCTGTACAGCCGACCAGGGTATCGGGGCCGAGTGCCGTGCGGAGTGCATGCGAGAGCGTATCGGCCTGATCGGCATGTTGGGCGGAGATAAACAGGAAGGCGACATCAATGCGGGAAGAGCCCAATTGTTCACGAATAGATCGGATCAACTCGTCGGCTGCAGTCTGCACGTCGGCGTGACGAGTGAGAGCGGAGGCGAACCGCAGTGTTGATGGAGGTGTCAGAATCACAGGTCTGTCTTTGCCGATCGGATCAGGGAGTAACGTGCCTGGGGCGATTAGACGCCAGGATTCATGCGCTCAGGTCGGTCCGACGCGAGTTTTTTGTAATAGCGCCACATATACGAATGGTAGTCATCGAGCTGGGCGAGCAAGTAGTGGAGTTCGGTCGGGTCCTGGGTTTCCAGTGCTTGCGTCATGCGCGTCTGTAAAAATTCAGCGAACTTGCCGTTCTTTTCGAGCGCGGTCAGAAGTGTGAGGCCACCTCCGATAGGATAATCAGCCATAGCCCTCCGGATGACGTACGGATCAGCCAGGAGAATAGCCGTGGGGCCTTGCAAAAGCAAGGTATCGACGGCTCTCAGCCGGGGAGATGGCGGGCTGTTAGGGGCCGGGCGTGGCACCGGTGGATAGGAGCTCACGCAGACGAGGGATGGAGATGGCTTCGGCTCGAAACCCGTCGCGCCCGGTGACGGTGCTGGCTCCGGTGAGCGCATTCAGAATCGCCTCTTCTGTGGCCTCAACCGTGGCGGTTATCACCGGATTGAGGTGCGTGTCGGCCAGATGGGTGAGTGAAAAGGTGGGGTCGGACGGGTAATGGGGGATGACGTTGCCGGTGGAGAAGGCCAGCATGAAATCCCCGCTCCCGTGGCGGGCGGTTGAGCCGGTTCTGGCGAGCCCGAGCGCGGCACGTTTCCCAAGGCGGGTCAGTTGCCGGCTGTCCAACGGCGCATCGGTGGCAATGACGACGATGATCGACCCTTCGGCGTTCCCGCTGGTCCTTTCGCGAGAGGCGTGAAGGGAGCTCGAATTCTGTTCCGGCGACAGGCTGGATTGGGTTAGAGCGGCACCGTACCGTTGTCCGACCGGTACCCCGCCCATGGTGAGTTCTGGTCTGCGGCCATGGTTGGCGTTCACCAACACCCCGATCGTAAATCCGCCATTGGCCTCAGGGAGCCGCCGCGAGGCCGTGCCGATGCCGCCTTTGAATCCATAGGAAATCATGCCGGTTCCGGCTCCCACGCTGCCTTCCGCCACAGGGCCTGAGGAGGCTTCATCCAAGGCCCGCATGACATCGGTTTCCGAGACGTGGCGACCCTGAATGTCGTTCAATCGTCCATCGTCACATTCCGCCACGACGGGGGTCAGGGTGTCGTCGGTAATGCCGATGCCGGGATATTGCTTGAGCATCCAGCTGATCACGCCATTGGCAACTCGAGGCACGTTCAGTGTGTTGGTCAGTGCGATGGGGTATTCGAGAAAGCCCGATTCCGCGACCCAGGATAGTCCGGTCATTTCTCCGGTGCCGTTCAGGATGAAGGCTCCGGCCGGGACTTTCTTGTGCCACACATCTTCTCGTGGCACGATGACCGTGACGCCGGTTCTGACCGGCCCCTGTCCGGGCTGCAGGGGGCCGTCCCCTTGCATCAGCGTCACCTGGCCGACCTTGACCCCCGGCACATCGGTGATGGCATTCAAGGGACCGGGCTGAAATTGTCCGATGTGCAGCCCCAACGCGCGCGCCCGGACCCGGCCCTGGTCCGCCGACTCGGGCGATATGTCCAGGCTCCAGACCGGCGACGCGCAGGCAGTCACAAGCGTCAGGGCACAGGCCATAGTCAGGTGGCAGCTCATTCTTGATGCGTTCATGCCTACCGATCTCCTCCCTGAGTGGGCGTGCCCGAGCAGCGGGGCTAGATCTCGTATATGCTGTCTTTAGCCGGGACTACGACAGCCATCCCGGGGTGTTCGGTCTGAATGGCCGCTCCCAGCGACAAGGCTTGTTTTTCTTCTCCGTGGACCACGAACACTTGCTGAGGGGCGGGAGAGATCGCCCGCACGTACGCAAGCAGATCGTTCCGGTCCGCATGGGCCGACAATCCGTTAAAGACGACCACCTGAGCACGGCGCGGCGTCGGGATCCCGAAAATCGGCACAACATCCCATCCTTCAACCAGTCTGCGCCCCAGCGTATGCTCGGCCTGAAATCCCACGATGGCGATGATGTTGGCTTCGTCCTGGATGCCATGTTTGAGATGGTGTACGACGCGCCCTCCCTCGCACATGCCGGAAGAGGCGATGATCACGCAGGGGCCTTTCATCTCATTCAGTCGTTTGCTTTCTTCCGGTGAGGAGACATAACGAATATATCGGGCCGCAAAGGGATCCCCTTCCGATGTGAACGTGCGGAAGGTCTCTTCGTCGTAACACTCGGGGTGTTTTCGGAAGACGTCTGTCACTTTCGAGGCCAGAGGCGAATCGATATAAATCGGGAGCGGGTCGATTCGCCCCTCCGCCACCAATCGTTTGATTCGCATGACCAGGTCTTGCGTGCGCCCGAGCGCGAATGCGGGCACGATGATCTTGCTCCTATGTTCCTTGGCATGGGCGACTAGTTGCTGGGCTTTTTGGGTCAGCGCCTCTCCGGCTTCCTCGTGCAGGCGGTCGCCGTAGGTGGATTCGATGATCAGCACATCACAGCTTGGCGGTGGAGTCGGATCGCGGAGGATCGGCATCTGCGACCGTCCCAAGTCACCTGAGAAGAGCACGGTCGTACTGTTGCCGCGCGCGGAGTATTTGAGGCGAATGGCGGCGGAGCCCAGAATGTGCCCGACGTCGTGAAAGGAGGCGGTGACGCGAGGGGTGACCTTGATCGTGTCCCCGTACCGCGCACCCACGAAGCGACGAATGATCGCGCGGGCATCGCGGCTCTCATAGAAGGGTTGCAGGCAGCGCTTACCCCGACGATTTTCTTTCTTGTTCAGATAGGCGCAATCGTTTTCCTGCAGGCGGGCCGAATCCTCTAGCATCACCGCGGCAAGATCGACGGTCGCGCGGGTCATGTGCACATTCCCGCGGAACTGATGTTTGCCCAGCACGGGAAGAGCGCCGGAATGGTCGATATGGGCATGGGATAACAACACGGCCTGGATCGAGCGCGGGTCGAATCCCAGAAACCGGTTTTGACGGTCCGCTTCCTGGCGCTGTCCCTGAAAGAGGCCGCAATCCAGGAGAATTCTATTGCCGGGCATTTCGAGCAGATGGCGGCTTCCCGTCACGGATCGCGCGGCTCCGTGGAATGAGAGTTTCATCGGGCGGACGGGCCTCCATGGCTTCGGCTGATGAGATCCCAGGCCTGCTGAGCCGTTTCTGCAAAGTGGAAGAGCGAGAGGTCCTCGGGGCTCACCAGGCCTTCTTCAATCAACAGCGGCCAATTGATGAGGCGCTCCCAAAAGGCTTGCCCCATCAGGATGATCGTGATGTTGCGCGTTTTGCCGGTCTGGAGAAGGGTTAGTGTCTCAAAGAGTTCGTCGAGTGTGCCGAACCCACCGGGGAACACGACCAGCGCCCGGGCTCGGAGGAGAAAATGCATCTTGCGCAGGGCGAAATACCGGAATTGAAAACAGAGGTCTGGAGTGATGTAGGGATTGGGGCGCTGCTCGTGCGGCAGCGTGATGTTGAGCCCCATCGACTTGGCGCCTGCGTCCGCGGCTCCACGATTGGCCGCCTCCATAATGCCCGGGCCTCCACCCGTGACGATGACGTAGTCGCATTGCCCGTCGATCTGGCAGGTTGAGGACACAATCCGGCCGAATTCCCGGGCGACATCATAGTATCGCGAGAGGGCGAGACGGCGTTCGGCGACGGCGACACGTTGCTGACAGGTTGGGTCGTCGGGGGAGGCCTGCAATGCTGCCGAGGCTTGTTCCAGGGCTTGGCGTGCGTGCGATGGCTCCAGCAGCCGTGCGCTTCCGAAGACCACGATCGTCGAGCGGATACCCTGCTCTGTCTGTATCAATTCCGGCTTGAGCAACTCCAGCCCGAGGCGCAGGGGGCGCAGTTCGTCGCGCTGGAGAAAGTCGATGTCGTGATCCGCCGGGATATAGGAGGATGATGTGCCGGGGGGCTGTTGGCTCGATGACTCGTCGGAAGAACCTGCACCCATGAGCGGCATTATAACGAGATGTACCGGGGGCGGCAATTCACCGATGTGAGGCCTATGGGCAAAGGAGTCAGAAGGGATAGGGTGTGAACGGCGGTGCCGGGCGGTGGCGCACGAAGGCATGGTGGGTGACAATCCAATGGTCGTCGCACAGGAGTTCGAACGCGTCTGTGCCCAGGCCGGAGCGCGAGAACACGAGGTCGGGATCCACGGGCGACCAGGGTTTCAGTAACCAGCCGAAATTGACCCGCGAATATTTGGCGTTGAGGAACCGGTAGGTGACGATGGTTCCAGTTTCTGTATCGGTAATGGAATCCGGTGCTCCGAGTGTGTCGACGACATCGGCCAGGGTGGTGCGGCCTTTCGCAATGAAGGCCACCGATTCAGGCGTCAGGGGGGTGTTGATCGTGAGGCGAGCCACGTTACAGCCGGCCAAAGCCAGGGCAATGACTGCGGAGCACAGCAGTGTGACAGAGCGGTTCCAGCCTGTCATGACCTTAGTCTCCGAATGGCCAGAAGCGGAATTCCAGGCCCTCTGTCCGTTTTGACGCGATCACCTCTTCGACGGTCCCTTCGCGGTTGATCACCACAAACAGATCATCGCTCTTGACCGACACGCGCGAAAAATTGAGCACGATCAACAGCAGGCTGCCGACCTTGGCATCGTACCGGTAGTACTGAAAGAGGTCACGTCCGTTCAGTTGCAGGAGTCGGTCCGGGGCGCCGAGTAGAGCCAGGACTTCCGCCCTGGTGGTTACTCCCTTCTTGATCGAGTTGACGGTGTCGGTCTTGATCTCGTCGCCGAGGGTGCCCCGGCTGAACGCGCAGGCGTTCAATGTCAGGAGCATCAGAACCAAAAGCACACTCACTCGTCGCATGTGACCCTCCTTATGCGGACATCGATCGGACTGACTTACGCCTTTGTGGCGACGTTGTGTGGTTTGGGCAGGACAAAATCAGATTCGTACACCTGGTAGCTGGATGGCAAGAGCCCGACTCGTTGATAGACGCATTTGGCGATGTGATTGTCGCCTTCGACGTAGAGCCGGACGCCGCACACCCCTGGTTGCGATTGCGCGAGGTTGATGATGGCGCCATGCATGGACCGATAGATGCCTTTGCGTCGCCAGTCAGGGTGCACATACACACTCTGGATCCACCAGAATTGGGCGTTCCGCCAATCGCTCCACTCGTATGTGATGAGCAGCTGGCCTACGGTTACTCTATCGGCTGGCGGCTCCGGCCGCAAGTCTGCCACGTAAAACCGCCCTCGTTCAGGCTGCTCGAGAACCGCCTGGGTTCCCAGGCGTAAGCGTGCGCGATCCAGTGTGCGTTGCTCAGTTTCCAGGGCCATGGCGGCGCTGAATGTCGTGAGCGCGTCGAGGTCGTCCAGTGTGGCGGGACGTACGGTCAGGCTATCGACTCGGCTCATGACGGGTTCCGTGCCGGCGACGTCAGCCATCCTGGTAAGGGGCGATAGAGTCCTGCTGAAAACTCCAACTTCAATGCCTCTTCCGGCAACAGGTTCAGCGGGTGCAATTGTGTTTTGGGAATCATGGCCAAGTATCCCGTGAAGGGATGGATGGCGGTCGGGACAAAGACCATCACCAATTCCACCATCGGTGCGATTTGAAGTGCCGCCGGTGGAGAGCCCATGACAAAGCCGAGGGCCCAAAGGCCGTCGCGTGGAAACGGGAAGGCCACCACGGTGCTTTGTCCGAAGCGCGCCCGGTAGTTGAGTAAATCCGTCATGCCCTTGAGGGTCATATAGATGCTGCGAATCAAGGGAATCCGGTCCAGGAGGGCCTCGGTCCAATGCACCACTCGTTGTCCGATGACTTGCGTCGCAATGGCCCCGACCGTGAGTACCATTCCAATGAGCAGCAGAAGGCCGAGGCCCGGGGCATAGGGCTGGATCTGCCGGCCGATGAGATTGAGCAAGAAGGAATCCAGTGTCTCGAACAGCGCGGCCAAAATGAGAAACGTTGTCCAAGCCGGAAGCAGCACGAGGAGTCCGGTAAGGAAAATGCGTCCGAGTCGATGCGAAGCAGTCACGTCCCGTCCCGATATTGGTGAGTGAAGGGGAATCGACCAATGACGATATCAGAAAGGGGGGCGATTTGGTATCTTCTTGATCTGTCGATTCATTTGGACTATCTTTCCGGTAACCGTTCAGTCACCCCTATCGGGTGGGATTGTGAGAGATATTGTGAGCGATGCCGCAGGAAAAAAGGTGAATCTCGACAAGGATCTGTTAGCCATACTGTGTTGCCCCGAAACAAAGCAGGCCGTGGCTCTGGCCGACGAGCAGTTGATTCAAAAGGTGAACGGTGCGATTGAGCGCGGGGCGCTCAAAAATAAAGCCCAAAAGCCGGTCACGGAGAAGCTCGATGGAGGATTGATCCGGTCCGACAACAAGATTCTCTACCCGGTGCGAGAAGACATTCCTGTCATGTTGATCGACGAGGGTATCCCTCTCGATCAGGTTTCCTGATTACCCTCCCCCGGTCCTCTCTTCCTTCATGCGAGTCCTCCCTCGGCAAGCGTTCGCACTTCGCCATAGGCAGTGATGCCCCCGACGTAAGGTTCGGCCTGTTATGGGTGAACGCACGTGCTGGAGTGAACGTTTGACGGTGGATTGCGGTACGTATGCTTACGGGGCGAGCAGTCCACCTTCCGCCGAAGCACTTTCCGTCTTTGAGCCGGTCGAGGCTCCGCATTGAGCACAGAAGTATTCGTAGAGATTGCCTGTCGGCAGGACGAGCAGGAGCCGTTGACGTGTCGGAGTCGCCTGGCGGCATTGTCCGCAGTACAGCAGGGAGGCGTTAAACGAGTCATATTGATCTGTCTGGCGTTGGCCCGGCTGTGACGATGCGGGGCGCGGTCGTATGGCGCGTGGCGGCCAACTGGGAGGCGAGGGTCTGTTTGAACGCGGTTGCATGAGCGGTATTCTACTGAGGGAGGTGGATGCGGTGCAACAGGGCGATGCCCGTCAGGTTGGTATCAGGGGTGGCCGATGCGTTGATCCTCGGGTGTTTCCGGCTCCTCGGCGTTCCTGCCTCGTAAAATCCACCAGAGTGAACGGACGACCTGAACCACGACGTAGAGCGCGACGCCTGAGAGCAACCCGTAGAGCCAGGCTTTACTCCATGGCCACAGGTCAGGCGCGTGCAAGACCACGGCCAGGGCAATATGGCCTCCCAAGCCGAGACAAACGGCGAAGATGATCCACTCACGGGCCATAGTCGCCCTCGGAGGAGGCCATGACGAAGGATAAGCCTGGAGACAATCGACAGGCGGTTACACGGAGGTTTTGGCGGATTCGATCTCAGTTGCCGTGATCAGGCTGGACAAGTAGTCCGCCACAAAGGTCAGGGCTTCCTCGCGTCCGTCGGCCCGTCGGCCTTTTTCGCGCCGCTGTACGGAGAGCTCATGATCCAAGTCCGATTTCACTTCCGTCAGGACACGTTGCAGTGTCGTGGGAGTGATATTGGCATCCATGTCCTCCAGCTCCTGACAGCGATCCAAAACCCAGTTCAGCCCCTCGATCCGCCCGGCATAGTGCTCCTGTTCGGCGGTGTCGATTCGGGACATGGTGGTTGCGAAAGTCTGGGCTTCGTACACCAGATTATAAAAACTCGTAACGGCGCGCTGTAACGTGGGATTCATAGTGCTCCTTGGCTCATTAAGAGGTTCTCGTGATTATACCTGAGAATGGGAGGCCGACAAGGTATTTTTTTACTGGGCAGTGACTTACGTAAACAGGAGGGAATGAAACTCGTTCATGAATCCGTAATACAGCGGGGCAAAATCTTTCAGACTATCGGGGCTATTCTCTTTCAGTCGCTTGAAGAAGAAGACTTGGGCGCGTGGATCCAACTCCTCGAGAAGACGACTGAGTTGTGCCATCGTGTAGCTCCCGGCCGGAACACTCAGTACGTAGTGAACCAATCGCTCAACAAACTGTTGCCCGATGTATTCACTCGTGAGAAGCCCCTCGGGGATCTTGCCCGAAGCGAGATACTCGTCGAAGGGAATGGCCTGTGCTGCAAACGGGGCGGACGGCTGAGGACGTGAGGTCACGCTAAGGGTCCCTCGCTGATGAGGATAGAGTAGGCAGTCATTGCAATCACTCTACTCAAGCCTCGCAGGTCCGTCAAGTGGACAGAAGAAGCACGCAGGTCTGAGTCGAAAGGCTGTATCTTTTCGAGAAGAGGGGCCATCCGCGCTTCGTGCAGATGGTCGGTTGTGATGGTGGCCCCGCTCAGGCAGCTACGTAGAGTCGCGGTAATGACGATATTTCTGCTGCCCGGCTTGACAGTCTTTACGCATGGCCGGTAGAATCCCGCTTCTTCTGTCGGTGGAAGCGGGAATAGCTCAGTGGTAGAGCATCGCCTTGCCAAGGCGAGGGTCGCGGGTTCAAATCCCGTTTCCCGCTCCAATTCACACTCCTCCTCGCCACGCTCATTACCCATATCGTTCCGGACAACCACGGTTCGTGCCTTGATCCGTCCCTTTGCCCGGTGAAATCCTAGCTGAGCATCATCTATAGTCTTGTTCGCCCTGTCAGGACTTGTCTTAGCGGGTGGACTTTCCGGCCGCGCACGCCGCTTTCTTTCGCTCCTGGTTATCCTCTTTTGTCTCATTCCACGTCTGAAGCGTGGCCTCACTCAGCATTATTGTGGTGAGCGGGTGGTCGCTCGTTCCAGTGTGTGGAGCCTGCGCAGCAGGTTTTCGGCGGTGCTGTGGTCTTCGGGCGTGAGGGAAGCGTGACCGAACCGGACTCGAGTATAGAGTTGTGTAAGGGCATCAGCGAAGGGCCAGGCTTCAGCCCATTCTTCTTGAACATGGCGAAGCAACTCTATGGGGGTCGTGCTCGCTGACTTCACGATGCCGCGTTGCGCAAGGCAGTGCAACATATTGGTGTAGAGCGTGACGACGGTGCGTTGATGCGCTGAAAGCACATCCGGCGGTGACGTTGTGTGTCGAGACGACCGCAGCAGCAGTCGACCCGCAGACGCTGCGCCGATGGCCAGAATGATCAAGAGTAGGGTTTCCGGTATCCCGGCCGTTGTGAACGAGGACATGAACCGACGGAATATCGCGGCGCTCTGGGCGGAGAGGGAGTTGAGAGATTCGGAGAGCTTTGCCCGAACGGCTTCGCCGCTCTCCCGAAGGCCTTGTACGACAGTGAGTTGATCGTTTGCGCTGAAGTGGACGAAGAGGCGATCCCATTGAAGCCGGACCGAGTCCATCACACGACCCGCAGATTGCCACCAGGTTTGCCCAATGTTCTCCGGAGCCGGAGGCGTTGGATCCATGGTAATCCAGCCTGACCGTGGGAAGTAGACCTCCACCCAGGCATGGGCGTCCCGCTGTCGAACCGTATAGTAGCCGCCGAACTCATTCCATTCAGTTGCAAGGAATCCTGTGACCAGTCGGGCCGGAATCCCGCTGGCGCGGAGCAGCACCACCATCGCGGTGGCGTAATGTTCGCAATAGCCTGTTTTCCGAGTCAGGAGAAAGTCTTCAAGCGGGTGAGCCGATTGGAGCGAGGGCACGTCCAGGTTGTAGCGATAGTTGGCGAGCAAGTGCGAGTGGATCAGGCTGACGGCCTGAGAGATGCTGGTGGCCGGTTGAGTGACCCGATGGGCGAGATCAACGATCTGCGGGCTGACGGCTGGAATCTGTAAATACTGCTGAAGAATAAACTCCGGGTACAGCACCGCGGCGGCGACCCGCTCTGCCGGATTGATGCTGGTCGGTACGGAGTAGATTGTGTACTGGATGCGGCTATGAGAAGGAAACGCCAGGTGCAGCGATCCCATCAGATCGGATTGGACCGAGTGGAAGTCGCCCTTGACCGCGAAGGCAAGGGGGGCGCCGAACAGCACGGCCGTATCGAGCGGTTCCAGCAGAATATCCTGTCGGAGCGCGCGTGCCTGGGGCGGCGGTTTGGCGCCCGGTGTTCGGAGCGTGAAGGTGCCTTGGGGAACTTCCGTGAGCATACGGCGGTGCAGCAGACTGTTGCTCCAGGATTTTCCGTCATACCGATTGTAGGCGACGCCGCGGAGATACAGCGGCCCCCGTGCCGAGGGAGTTCCGGGACCGTCCGGCAGCTCCACGCGCATGACGATGCTGGGATCCTGCTTCACCGGGCCCATGACGCCCAGATCGACCTGCTCTGAAAACCCCGTCGTTCGCAGGCTTTCCCCATGGGAATGTTGCAACAGGCCAACCCCTACCCGTGGGATCGAAAAGAAAAAGAGCAATGTGAGGCCGAACGCGCCGGCTGCCATCGCATTGGTCGTCCAGAAAAAGCGGGCCGTCATGTGCGGCAGTGTCGAGTCGAGCGGTGCCGCTTGGCTGCCGAGCACCTGATGACCGGTACTCTCTTCGTGTTCCTGCAGCAGGTGATACAGGAGCAGCGTCCAGACTCCGGCCACCAGATAGACCAAGAAGAAGGGGGCATACCAGATTTGCGTGGTCAGCGCGGCGGAGGCCAGAAGCGTGATGAGGCTAATGGCATAGAGGTGAAGAAAATCCCGCCGCTGGTCGAGGTTCGAGAGTTTATTCACCAGGAGCAGCACGAGGAAATGGATCCCGGCCGGGAGAAGTTCCTGCGAGACGAGTAACAGATCGATCCAGAAGCCTGCGAAGGCGAGGAGGAGGAAAATATTCCATGTCAGAGCAGAGAGGCGGACTTGTTGCACGACTCCGGACAGGCCTGAGGAGGGATTCACTCGCAGGAGCGCCAGGGCGAAGGCTGCACCGGCCAAGGCGAGAAGCCAGACTGGCAGGGCAATCGCGAGCGTCAGGCTCGCGAAGCCGGTTGCCGCCAGTAGAATTGAGCTAAGCCGAAAGGCTCGATCCAGCGTCATCGAAGAGCTCTCTGTGTGACTGGGGAGAGACGATGTAATCGACCGATGGAACTTCCTCATTTCGGGCAGGATCGGTCCAGGGTGAGAGCAGGATCGTCGGGCCTTCATGCACTTCTGCAAGCGCCCGTGCCATGGAATGTCGGATCGCAGCTCCCGTTTCCGTCGGGCGTCGCTCGCAGAGCGCCAGAGCGTGAAAGAGATGCAGGGCCTGGTCGGTGCCGCAGGCGAGAAGGGCCTGTTGATCGCCCAGTATCAACCGGACTTGGTACCCGTCTCTCAGAAAGTGATCAATGAGGGAGGCGCCGATCGAGAGTCCCCGTTCGAAGCTGTTCTCCGCCTCGTCCGGCGCAACGGTCGAGATAACCAACGTGATCGACCGCCTATCCTCCGCCTCGGTTTCCTTGAGCATTAACTTCGAGGTGCGGGCTGTGGTCATCCAATGAATGGCGCGGGAATCGTCCCCCGGCCTGAATTCGCGCAAGTTGTACAGTGAGTTCCCCGGCCCGCGCCGGGCCCGCGCGAAATCCTGCCCCAGGGCATTCAGTTCCAGCAGGTGCAGTGGCGGAAGGGGAATGATTTCCGGACAGACGATCAGCGTGGCTTCGAGTGGATAGAAGGACTTCTTGTAAAACAGGCCGAATGGAAACGGGGTCACGATCCGGACTCCTTCGAGCCGGTAGTGCCCACGCTGCCGCACGAGTAGCGGGTACGAGCAGAGGGTGGAGGCGGCAGGCGCGAGGTGCGTGATATGAATTCCCCGATCGAGATCTTTTCCGGCAACGACATCGAGGAGGCGTAACGAGACACTCGGGAGACGTGATTTGTGATTGACGACTCGAAGCGTGGCGGTGGTCGGCTGATTGACGAAGAGGTAGTCCGGGAGGTGCCGATGGAGATCCAGTCGCCGCACACATTGTTCAGACAGCAACCCGGACAGCACGACCAGGCTCAGCATCATGGCCAGCAGGAGGTAGAACAGATTATTGCCGGTGTTGACGGCGGCGATCCCGACGGCCAGGGTCAGCAACAGAAAGCGGACGCCTTCCGTTGTCACCCGGATGGTGCGATCCCGGAACAGTCGGCGGAATAGAGCCTGGAAGTCGTTGGTTGCCACGCTGATGGACTACTGCCGGCCAGACCGCTTACTGGCGACATTTCGCGCGATGCCGCTGTTCAACCCCTGGCGGTTGTTATACGGGAACCGGGACTGTTTCAAGGATGTCTTGAATGACCCGTTCCGTCTGTTCGACGGTGTTCGTGCGCATCCCCCGGGACCGACTGAGCATGACACGGTGCGAGAGGACGGTCGGCGCAAGCTCTTTAATGTCTTCGGGGAGGCAATAGGTCCGGTCGCGCACCAGAGCCAGGGCTTTCGCCGCTCTGCACAGTGCAAGGGCGCCCCGGGTACTCACGCCTAACGACAGCAGTTCGTTGTGCCTGGTGGCGAACACGATGGCGAGGAGATAGTCCATCAGGCTGTCTTCCATCCGGACCTTTTCCGCCTGCGCTTGAAGATCGACGATATGCTGCGCGCTCAGTACCGGTTGAATTTCGTCGGCCGGGTGCAGCAGCTGGGGGCGATCCAGCACTTTCTTTTCCTCATCCGGAGTCGGGTAGCCGATGCGAAGTCGCATCAGGAATCGGTCGAGCTGCGATTCGGGAAGCGGGAAGGTGCCGTGATATTCCGCCGGGTTTTGTGTGGCGATGACCATAAACGGCTGCTGGAGCGGATAGGTTTGGTTGTCGACGGAAATCTGGGATTCGCTCATCGCTTCGAGGAGGCTGCTTTGAGTCTTCGGCGTGGTGCGGTTGATTTCGTCGGCCAGGACAATGTTGGCAAACAGTGGGCCCGGCATGAACTCAAACGCTTGTTTCTGGCGGTTGAACATGGAAATGCCGACGATATCGGAGGGCAAGAGGTCGCTGGTGAATTGAATACGTTTGAAGGAGCAATCCAGGGAACGCGCGAGGCTATGGGCCAATGTGGTCTTCCCGACGCCGGGTACGTCCTCGATCAGGAGGTGCCCGCGTGCCAGCAGGCAGACAACGGCCATTTCGATCACCCGTGGTTTCCCTTTGATGACCTGCGCGATATTGTCTTGTAACGATTTGATAGATTGAGAAGAATTCACGATGGGATGTATCTGACGTGGGTTACGGCCGGCACCAGGGACGTGATGCCAGAAGTCTAACAAAGGGTCTGGAGACCGTCAATTTATACGGACTTTCATGCGGGAGGCCAGGCGGAAGCTGTAGGGATTGCCACGCTGGCGCGACTTTTGTGAGCCTGTCACGCCGTCTGGACTGGTTCAGGAACGAGAGTAAGAAACCAGGGGGGAGTTTCTTCCGCCATCCCCTGAAACCGCCGGGCCGTGCTGCTGGCTGGACGACCTTCGAACAGGGCGCCGCGCTGAATGGTCACTTGTCGGAATCGGTAGGTTGCGGTCCGGCCGGCAGGGGTGCGCAGCGCCGAAGGAAAAGCCCGGCGCAACGGTGTGAGGTCAGATAGTAGGCAGGACCCGCCGATCGGGAGGGCTGAGAGCTTGTGGTAGGTATCCCCGAAGACCTCGGGTACATTCTGAGCAGACAGGATGAGATCACGGGGTCTGACCCGCGGATCTTCGATCAATTGCGACAGGATTTCCCAAAATACTTGGGAGTCAACAGCTCCCAAGACGCAGAGCGCTCCGCGTGTGGCCATCAATTCCAAGAGGGCAAGCGGGCCGCGGATATCGAATTTCCAGGGCGGAAAAAGGAGACTCCGACCAGCGTGTTGCACTTCAAGGGCGGACTCTTTGCCATGCCGGACTTGTCGGGACTCGCCTTTTGTGCGTCGCAGCTCTTCAGCCAGACAGGCCGGGGAGAGGCGCGTGGGTTCGTAGGCAAAGGTCGGGGTGGCCGGTGCCCAGCACGTGACGATCAGATAGCGCTCGGCAAGACGTTGATCCTGTTCGAGCGGGGCGAGTGCAAACATGTCTTGATCGCCGTAAAAGCGAAATTGCAGTCCGGGTCTGGAACGCAGACGGTTCAGACGAAGCGGATGAGCGTGCAGGGGACCGCCCAGTTGCGAGCCGGGATCCAGCCGGTCAAGGCAGTGTAAAATGAGGGGCCTGCTTTGGGCGGCAAGCTGAGGTTCGTACTGGGTGGCCAGCTCTTCGGCAAACGAAAGGTCACCGGCTCCCAGATCCAAGACGGAAGCCGGGTTCTCTTGTGTCAGCAGGTCGAAGGGGTTGTGGTGCCGGCGGATCAATACGTCGATGGTGTCTGCCGTGACCGCCGGTAACGGCCATTTCGATGATGGTTTCGAGCGCACTCCAAAAAAAATGCACAGAGCTCGTAAGGCTTTGGAGGTCGGAAGTCCCGTCAGGTGCTTGAGCGATTCCGCGGAGGCGATGCGATTCGTGCTCTCGTGCACAGACGGCAGGGCTTCAACCAGGCTGCGTTTGATCGTATCCGGGACACCCGAATTTTCGATCGCATCGACCAGCGCTTGAAGGGTCATCGGCCAGTGAGCCGCGTTGACCAGGTGACGCGAGGCCTCCCAGGCTTGTGCATCCAGTGACCGTGCCGAAGTGATCTGCTTCCGAAAGGCCGCCAGGTTGTCAGAGTCAACGTGCATGATGCGATCAGCGTTGTAAGGATTTCTGTGTCGCGTGGGGTTAAGAGCTGCTGTGCGTGCGGGCAGAGTATCGGGCCTGTCGTAAGGGAGTCAAGGGAGCTGCCTTGCGGCTACCGGGTCCGTATGTTAGGTAGACCATATGACTACATTCACTCCATCGTTTGTCCGGAAGACTCGCCCAGTCTCGGGACGGTTGCTGGCCCTGCTGGGTCTTATCTTGATGATGTTCGGCTGCCAGGCGAAAGATCGCTCAGCGATTGTCACCCATCAGGCCTGGGACGTATGGGCGGTGGGCCAGGTGGTGGATGCCAGGACCGGTCTCGCGGTACCGATGCAGCCGTGGCTGGAGGGACTGGCCGCATACGATGTGATCTACCTGGGAGAAGAGCATCACAATCGATCGCATATTGACGCGGCGTTGGCGGTGTTGCGCACCCTTATGAGCCACGGTCGTCGACCGTGGCTCGCGATGGAAATGTTCGGGTGGGACGGTCAGCCGGCACTCGATCGCTATCTGCGTTCGGAAAAGATTGTTCGCTCCGAGTTCCTGGAGCAAGTCTTGTGGAAGCAGAATTGGGGCGGCGCGTTTGAAGATTACGAGCCCTTGGCGCAGTTCGCGAAAGATCAACATCTTCCGCTTCTGGCAATGAATCCCCCGAAGAGTCTGATCCGGCAGGTGGTCAAGCAGGGTTTGATCCAAGCCAAGGAACAGCCCGAGTGGCGTCAATGGGGCATGGAGGGGGAGGACATCGTGGATGCGCCTGCCTACCGGTCCCGGATTTTATCTCAACTCCAGGACTGCCACGGCGGTGGCTCCCCCGAGGACTATCAGACCATGTACGAAGCCTCTATGGTCAGAGACGAGGGGATGGCGAAGACCCTGGCCGCAGCGCTGAAGCAACGACGTGTCGAGGCCAGCCCTGCTCAGGGCCCCCTGCTCAGTTATACGGGCGGCGGCCATGTGCAATTTCGGCTACCGGTTCCGGATCGGGTGGCTCGACGGGTTCCGGAAGGGCTCAAGCAGGTCACGGTCTATATGGCCACATTCGAGCGAGAGCGGGCTGTGGAGCTGCATCAGGCCATGCAAGAAGGGATTGCCGACTATGTGTGGCTGACCCCCCAGGGGGCTCAAGGACCCCCTCGACGCTGCCGATAAGAATCTCCAGTGGCGGCAAGAACAGTCTTCTTGGCTTCGATCCATTCCTCACAATTCCCCCCGCCTGCGGGATGGCCGTTCAGAAGCGCCTGTCATACACTCAGGCCTCGCTGGACAGGTGGACGTCAAAAGTGGTGATTCCATGACACTGCGGCGATCATTCGGTAAGCTGCAAGGACGACTCAGCGGTACAAATCATTCCACAGGTGGCACTATGAAGGGCAGAATCGCGTGTTCGGCCGATCGTCTGAGTTTGTTGGAAGCGTCCATGATTAGCTCGGTGGTGGAGCCCAACGCGTTTCAAATCGGAAAGCAGTATCAGGCGGAACGCCGCGTGCAAATGACGGATGCGTCGGATACGGAAGTGACGTCGTCGGTTATGGGCAATTCCGGGTTGTACGAGCAGACGATTCGCCTCATTGATGGACATCTGGAGGCCAGGTGTTCGTGCACGTTATCTGAGCAGCCGATCTGCCGCCACGGAGTGGCCGCACTGCTTGAGTATCAGCGCTGGTCAAAGGCTCGCATCGTCCCCAAGCCCAGAGTCGCCGCTCCCCGCCTCGAAGCAGAAAAACCAGTCGCTTCTGCCGTGCCTTCCGGTGATGTGAAGTTGAGTGAATTGAACCAATTTACAGAGTGGATGCAGCGAACAGTTCAGGCGATTCAATCCGGCAAGTCCCTTCCTGACCAACCTCCTATCGGACCGGGCCTCGTGTCGACCTGGACCCAGGTCATCCAACAGATGGATGACCGCAGGCGAGAGAGCGAAGGTGCACAGGTCGAGCTTGATGCGGACATTCGCAACCGAGAGGCTGTGGTGGCGCGCCTCACTCAGGATCTGGAGGCTTCAGTCAAAGAATCCAAATCCCTCCAGGTCATTTGCCGAGACCTTCAACGGGAGATTGAGGTGCAGAAGGCTGCGGCAAGCAAGACGACCGATCTTGCCCGGCAGGTTGAGCAGGTCGAAGTCGAGGTAAAAGCGATGGCCGCCCTGTTGACGGACAAGGGGCGGCGCTTGGAAGGTCTTTCGGATACCTGCCGAGAGGTGTCTTTGATGCTCAAGTCTTTGGGAAAGGCCTGATTCGCCAGTCGGTGGTACTGGAAGCTCTCACCCCGATTTCTCTCTAATTCCCTCTCTGTGAAACCCCCTTGCGTCATCCATGGTCACTTCAGTACAATGCGGGCCTCTTTGGGTATTCCTTGATTACAAGGGGGGATCATGAACAAGCTGATAGCAGGATTGATTGCCGGTATTGGGGCGCTTCAGGCAACCAGTGCGTTTGCCAATGTCAGTGAAGGTCCACCGGACTACAGTGGAATCACGGGCCTGTATTATACCTTGATCGCTCTGATCTTGGCTTTCGGGGTCTACGACACCTTCTTCAAGAAGAGTTAACCGGCTTTCAGGACTTCATGGCGTGAAATGTTCACCCGCTTGATGTGGCGGGGAGGATGTTTCACGCCTGCTTCTTTTTCGCTGACGAGTTGTTGGTGGATGCGTCCTTCAACACAGGAAGCAGGCTCCGGAGGACGTTCTCGACCACGATACGATACCCTTCCCCCGTCGGGTGGATACCGTCAGCTTGATTGAGGGCCTTTTCCCCTCCTACTCCCTCCAGTAGAAATGGGATAAGTGGAAGCCCATGGAGCCGCGCGAGATCCCGATATATGGCTTCGAATCGAGCGGTGTATTCTTCGCCGTAATTTGGGGGGAGCTTCATTCCCGCTAAGATCACTCGTACGTGAGCATCCTTGAACTGTCGGATGATCGCGTCGAGGTGTGACCGGGTTTCAGGCAACCCGAGGCCGCGCAGTCCGTCATTCCCACCCAACTCAAGAATCACCACCCGCGGCTTGCCGGCAAGGACCCAGGATACACGGCGGAGTCCTCCTGCTGACGTATCCCCGCTGACCCCTGCATTGAGCACTTGATAGCGATAGCCTAAGGCGTCGAGTTGTTTCTGAAGCTGGGTCGGGTAAGACTGCTCCGGGGTGACTCCAAGTCCGGCAGTCAAGCTGTCTCCAAACGCGATGATGCGGGGTCGATCATCAGGAGGCGGGGTCGGCGTGGCCGGAATCGATTCGCGCGGGGGCGTGTGTTCGGCGGATGGAGGAGTGGCGGAGACAAGGCCGTCGGACGAGGACGGAACAGTGGATGTATTCGACTGATCGCATCCTGATAGTCCGCTGAGGACCCATGCCATGAGGCAAGCCGTTCCCAGGCGCGCGATAGACTTCAAAAGCTCCGAGCAGGTCAGCATCTGTACAGTATAATATGAAATCGTTTTGCGGGCACTCCATCGAGGAATCATCCAAGCAATGATTGCTACTCAGCATGTGACGATGCAGTTGGCCGCAGGCGGTCAGACGGTGACCATTCTTGACGATGTCACGATAGACATTCCGGAAAAACAAACGGTAGCGATTATCGGGCCTTCCGGGAGCGGTAAGTCCACGCTCTTAGGCCTGATTGCGGGGCTCGACCGACCGACATCTGGAACTATTTGGTTGAACGGGGTCGAGATCACGGCGCTCGGTGAACAGGCGATGGCGCGACTGCGCTTGGCCAATGTCGGGTATATCTTTCAATCGTTTCATCTCATTCCAACGCTCACGGCGCTGGAAAATGTGTCGATACCGCTTGAACTCGCGGGCGACTCTCAGGCCCCGAGGCGAGCGGAGGAATTGCTGCACGCGGTGGGGTTAGGACATCGGATGTCGCACTATCCGGTTCAGCTGTCTGGAGGAGAGCAACAACGGGTCGCAGTGGCGCGTGCGTTTGCCTGTCGCCCGCCGATTCTGTTGGCCGATGAGCCGACCGGCAATCTCGACTCCTCCACAGGGCAGCAGGTGATCGAATTGATCATGGCCTTGCACCGCGATGCCGGGACGACCCTGGTCCTGGTCACCCACGACCAGCACCTGGCCGCTTCCATGGAACGGGTGATCACGCTCCGGGATGGGCGTGTGGCCTCCGATCAGCTGGCGTCACTCCACCATAGGATGCCTGATCTCGAACCATGATTCCCTTCTGGCTCATGATGGCCTGGCGGGAACTACGTTCGGCCTGGCGGCACTTTCTGTACTTCCTCGGCTGCATTGCCCTGGGAGTCGGGGCCGTGGTCGGGGTCTCACTCTTTTCAGCCAATGTTGAGCGGGCCGTCCTGAAGGAAGCGCGCGGCCTGCTGGGCGGAGACCTGGAGATTCGCCTGTCCAGACCCGTGGGTGCGGCAGGCTCGGCCGTGCTTCAAGGGCTCACAGAGCGCGGGATTCTGCGCACACGAGTGAGTGAATTGGTTGCGATGGTGGCACGAGTTGATCGCGCACAAGGCGCGGCAGATGTGACGCAACTGGTCGAATTGAAAGCCATCGAATCGGGTTATCCCCTCTATGGAATTGTCCGGGTTGAGCCTGACCGGCCGCTGATGGAACTGCTTCGGCCGACCGGAAATAGTTGTCGGGAGACCTGCCGCGGGGCAGTGGTTCAGGAAAGCCTCCTGATTCGATTGGGGTTGGTCGTGGGCGATGCGATCAAAATCGGACAGGCGTCATTCCTGATTACCGGCGTCATTCATACCGAGCCGGATCGAATGGCGAATATGTTCAGCCTGGGGCCGCGCGTGCTGATTTCCCAAGACGGTCTCGTAGCAGCCGACCTCGTCAAACCCGGAAGTCGCCTTCGCGAACGGCATCTCCTCAAGTTACCCACTGCCATGGCCCTGTCCCCGCTGCTCTATGAGCTCCGGGGGCGCCTTTCCGCGGAGTCCGCACGGGTGTCTTCCTATCGGGATGCTCAGCCACAGCTCAAGCAGTTTCTCGACCAGCTGGCCCGGTACTTGGGGCTAGTGGGATTGACGGCGTTGTTTGTCGGTGGGATTGGCGTGGCCTTGTCGATTCAAGCGTTCGTTCGGGAAAAACTCCAATCGATTGCGATCCTCAAGACATTGGGCGCCGACACGAAGACCATCATCTATTCGTATCTGGGACAAGCAGTCGGATTGGGATTGCTGGGCAGCGCGGTCGGTATTGGAATAGGGCTCCTGTTGCAGGCCGTGTTGCCGCAGGCGGTCTCCACCTTGCTTGCGACGGATGTTCTGCAGCAGGTTGAGTTCACGTCCGTGCTGTCTTGGACGGCGTTGGCACCGCTCTCGAAGGGCTTGGGCCTGGGGGTGTTGGCCACACTTTTGTTCAGTCTGTGGCCGCTCCTGACGATTCGAGCCATCAAGCCTGCGGTCATTTTTAGGCGTGAAGTGGAGGAGGCAATCCGTTCCGGTGTTCGGCCTGAGACCTCGGCGTGGCGCCGCGGGATACGGGTCGTCACGGCGGATCCTGTTCGTGCCGTCACGGCGTCCGGCATTGGGCTTGGTTTGGCGGGTCTCTCGGTGTGGCAGGCCGGATCTCTGACGATCGGGGGGCTTTTTATCGGCGGCCTCCTAGTCGCTGTAGTGGCGTTAACCGTCACCGCGAAAGCACTTCTTCTCGGGATAGGTGCGTTACCCAGCCCGCGCGCGCTTTCTCTGCGCCAGGCACTCGGCAACATTCAACGTCCCGGAGGCCAAACCCTGGGGGTGATGGTCTCCATCGGTGTCGGAGTCATGGTGATTCTCGCGATTGCATTGCTGGAACAGGCCTTGGTGCGTCAGGTCGGCGAGAATCGACCGAACGATTCACCGACGTTCTTTTTTGTCGATATACAACCCGATCAGGCTGAGGGCTTTTCCGCCTTGATTCATCGGCGCACCGGCGATGTGGCTCCTGATCTGACTCCGCTGGTGCGGTCTCGATTGCATGCGATCAATGGCCACACGGTCACGGCTGAGCGGGAGTCCGAACAGGAAGACCAGCCCAGTCAGTCGCGAGAGGAGAAGCGGAAGAACTGGTATGTGAATCGTGAGTACGTGCTGACCTTTCTCGAACGGTTGCCTAAAGACAATAAGATTATCAAAGGCGCCTGGTGGAAGCCGGGGCAGGTCCATGCGCGACCGCAGGTGTCCGTCGAAGAGGAAGCGGCAAAGAGTCTCGGGATTGATGTGGGTACCATCCTGGACCTCAATATCCAGGGGACGATCATGCGGGCTGAGGTGAGCAGTATCAGAAAGGTCGAGTGGGGAAATTTCTCCACGAATTTCTATATGATTTTTTCGCCGGGAGCATTGGACGGGGCGCCGATGACCTATGTCGCGACGGTGCGGGTGTCCCTGCAGGATGAGGTGGCGCTGCAATCGGCCGTGGTGGCCGCGTTCCCCAATGTGACGGCGATCAACATCGGCGAGGTGTTAAGCAGCTTCGCCCGGGTTCTCGACCGGCTGTCCCTGGCCATCCGAGCGGTGGCGCTGTTTTGTCTGTTGGCCGGGGCACTCGTCATGGCGGCGGCTCTGGCGGCTACGCGGTATCGTCGTCTCTATGAGGCCGTGATTCTCAAGGCTCTCGGCGCGACCCGTGCGTTAATTGCCCGGTCGTTTGCCGCGGAATATGCAGTGCTGGGATGCGTGGCGGGGGTAATCGGCGTCGCCCTGGCCAGCCTCTTTTCGTGGGCGATTCTGCGCTATATTTTGGAGTTGCCTTGGTCGCTGGAACCGTCGTTGCTGGGCATTGGGCTGGGCTGCACCGTGTTGCTCACCCTGGTCGTGGGATTCCTCAGTACGTACCGTCTGCTCGGGCAGCCTCCGTTGACTGTGCTCCGGCACGAGTGACGGCCGGCTGGATGTTTTCGGTCGTTCCCACTACATCGCGGCGCGTGCCAGTACGGCGCGAATGGCGTCGCGGTCGCGTTCACGGAATCGCACGGCGATGTGCAGCTGCTCCAGATACTGCTCCAGAGTCTTCCCCCCCAGGTCGATCTTTCGGGATGTGAAGAACGCTCGGACGTCCCGCTCCAATTCCGGAGTCGAAAGACCGGTGATCCCTCCGCACATGCGGCGCAGGCCGCTCTTGGGAAACTGCCGGTCCATGCGCTCCCAATTGGTCTTCACAAACTCCCAGGCTTTTTCACGAACGTACACATTGTGCAACAGGCTGCTGACGAGGAAGGGCGCATCTTGGGTGCGGATCTCGTCGGTCAGGGTTTTTGCAAGGGTGCGCTCAAGCAGGTCGGGTATCCGGAAGGCCGCGAGTGAAAAGAGATAGCGACGCTCTTCCTGCGGGGTGGAGGCCTTGTGGAAGCGGTTGAGAAATTCCTCGTAGCGAGCCGCGTCGCCTGTGAAGGCTAGAATGGAAACGAGCGCCGGGATCACATTGGGGTCGATCGGTCGAGTCTGCTGCTGCAGCGCGGTATAGGCTTCCAACGCCTGGGCTTGCACCGTCTGGTCGCGACCTAATGTGCCCAAGGCGCGAATCATGTCACCGCGCAGCTCTTTGACAAGATCGCGCTCGTCTGCACGCGGTGTCCATCCCAGATTTTGGAATGTGGGAGTCAGGCGATTGCGCACAACGGCAGCCAACAGCGGTCGATCCTCCTCGCTCAGCATGTGATTCATGGTGGAGAACGAGCCTAGCATCACCGCCCAGACATGCGGGTCCTGTTCGCCACGGAAATGTTCCGTCAAACTGAGATAGTCGGCGGGTGACACCATGCCGGCGATGGTGGCGGCCCAGGTGTCGTTCAGGAGATTAAACCGTTCCACGGGAGCCATGGTCTGATGCCCCGTCTGTTGCAGACCGCTGAGGAGCTCGGTGCTGTATCGAACGCGATAGAATCCGTGCCCGCCCTCGTTCGCCAGCACTGCTGTCCAATCCTTCGGGAGCGGGATACGGTTCTCCCGATCGCTGAGCAGCACACGCCGGGTTTCAGCCCCCCTCGCGGTGTGGATGCGCAACTGAATCGGGACCTGCCAGAGTTGCGCCGGTGCTTCGGAGGATGCCGCCGCAGAGTCTTCGGCATATGTGAAGCGACGTTGCGTGAGTGTCAGGGTGGAGGAAGAGTCGACGGCAAGCGAGAGTAAGGGATATCCCGGCGAGAAGATCCATTCGTTCATGAGTGCCGGAACATTCTGTTGTGAGGCATGCGCGAGCGAGACCCACAGGTCGGTCGTCTCTGCGTTGGCGTAGGCATGCGTCGTCAAATAGTGGCGGACGCCGTCTCTGAATACCGTCGGACCGATATGCTGTTCCAGCATGCGCAGGACGGAGGCTCCCTTTTCATAGGTCAGCACGTCGAACATGGCTTCGGCTTCTTTGGGCGCGCGCACGGGGAACTCAATCGGCCTCGTGCTCAGCAGGCCGTCGACCGACAGAGCGGCAGCGCGTGAGACGCCAAAGGCTGTCCAGCGTTCCCACTCCGGTTTCCAGGCATCCACCACCAGCATTTCCATGAAAGTGGCAAAGGCCTCGTTGAGCCAGAGCCCGTTCCACCAGGCCATGGTCACGAGGTCGCCGAACCACATGTGGGCATTCTCGTGCGCGACCACGTCCGCGATTCGTCCCTGCTCCGCATGTGTGGCCGTGCGCTGGTCCAGCAGAAGGGCAGTTTCACGGAACGTGATCGCACCCAGATTTTCCATCGCTCCGGACGCGAAGTCTGGGATGGCGATGAGATCCAGCTTGTCGCCCGGATAGGGAATGCCGTAGTAGTCGGCGAGGAAATTGAGCGAGTAGACGGCGATTTCCTGACCGAACGGGGTCAGGTGTTGTTTGCCGGGCACGGACCAGAGGCGGACCGGGGTCTGCCGGGCCATGGTGGGAGCTGTGGCGTCGAGTTTCCCGACGATGAAGGCCACGAGATACGTGGACATCTTCATGGAGTCGGCGAAGCGCAGCACCCGCTTCCCGCCTTCTTGCCGATCGTCCACGATCCGGGTATTCGAGATGGCGGTCAGTGCGGGATCGATTGCCAGAGTGACGGCGAAGACGGCTTTGAACTGGGGTTCGTCCCAACAGGGAAACGCCCGCCGTGCGTCGGTCGCTTCGAACTGGGTCGCGGCCAGACTGTGTGAATTGCCCTGTTCATCCTTGTAGCTGCTGCGATAGAACCCGCGTAATTTATCGTTCAGTGTGCCGCGAAAGGCCAGGTTCAATTTCCAGGCGCCGGGTTGAATGACTGACGGGAAGGAGAGGTGGCATCGCTGATGCTCCTCGTCCATCCGCACGGTTCCGGTGCGCGGGGACGTTTTTTCGCCGGACAAGGTCGCCGTCGAGACCTCCAATTCGGTCGCATTCAGGATGATCTCAGTCGTCGGTTCGGTCACCGTCAGTGTGACGACCTCGTGGCCGGTGAATGAGTATGCCTGGAGGTCGGGCTCGATACGCAAGTCGTAGTGAGACGGAATGACATGGCGCGGGAGTCTGTATGGATCGTGAGGCTTCATAGTTGAACTCATGGTGTGTGGTTTCGACTGTCGATGGTTGTGCGGTGGATTCGGGCGGCTCCAGGCCGCGGGCATGAAGAACCATGAGGTTGCGCCCTGCCAGGCACCCCACCAGACTACTGCTTTGGTGAGGACCCGGGTGGCCAATAGCGCCGCATGTCGTCGAGTGACGGGACGGTCGGCCTGGCCGCTCTTCATGACTCCGCTGCAAGGGTGACATCGGCACCCTGTGCATGGCCGACGATCAGGATGCTGGTCCGTCCAATGAACAGTCCGGTTTCCACGATGCCGGGAATCTGGTTGAGTTCTATTTCGAGGGTGGCCGGATCATCGATCTTCGGCATGTGCAGATCGAGAATCACGTGACCTGCTTCGGTCTGGAACACAACGCCGTTTCGCTCGCGTAAGACCGCTTTGCCTCCCGAAGTGTGTTCGATGTTCCGTGCCGTGCTGCCCCATCCGAACGGCACGACTTCAATCGGCAACGGAAAACTGCCGCCGAGCGCCGGCACGAGTTTCGTGTGGTCGACCATCACAATAAAGCGCTTCGCTGCGGCGGCCACGATTTTTTCCTTGAGCAGCGCGCCTCCGCCGCCTTTCACGAGGTTCAAGGCGGGATCGACCTGGTCGGCTCCGTCGATGGCCACATCGATCATCCATGCGTTATCGGATTCGATGAGGGGGATGCCGGACTGCCTGGCCAGAGCCGCTGTGTCGTGGGATGTCGGTACGGCGTGGATTCGGAGCCCTGCGCGCACCCGTTCGCCGAGCGCGATGATCAGATGCTTCGAGGTACTACCGGTACCCAACCCGACGACCATGCCGTCTTGCACATATTCAGTGGCTTTCAGCGCCGCCTGTTTCTTTTCGGAATCGAGATCAGATGATGGTTTCATGATGGATGGTGTCACGCTGAGGCCATTGATGAGAGTTGTGCCGCTGTCGAGGCGGCGCCGAGCAGAGCGGTTTTGTCGTTCATCACGACTTTGACCGGAATCTGGCCCATGATCCGTTTGTAGCGGCCCTTATTGGTGAACCCGCGCATAAACGAGCCGTCCTGCAGCTTCTTCAGTAATTTGGGCGCAATCCCGCCGGCGACATAGACTCCGTCGAGTGTGAGCGCCTTGAGCGCCAGGTTGCCGGCTTCCGCGCCGTAAATGGACGAAAATAAATCCAAGGCCTGTTTGGCGATTTCGGCCTGTCCCTTGAGTCCGGCATCGGCAATCTCGGCGGCGGGATTGCCGACTTTGATCTTCTCCGCCAACCAGGTCGGCTCATTTTTCTTGGTGTCGCGGAGATATTCGTAGATGGCATGGAGGCCCGGCCCGGATACGATGCGTTCGTAACTGACATGCAGGTAGCTCCCACGCAGATGGCGAAGCAAGTCGATTTCGCTGTCGCTGTTGGGGGCAAAGTCCGTATGGCCGCCTTCCGACGGCATGGGGCGGTAGCGGGTTCCATCCCAATAGAGAATGCATTCCCCAAGCCCGGTCCCGGCTGCGATCAAGGCGAGGGCCTGTTTTTTCTTCGGCGGGGTGCCGGCGTTCAGCACTACGATTTCATCGGGGTTCAGGAGGAGGAGGCCATGGGCCGTTGCTTCGAGGTCGTTGAGCAGGCGGACCTGCGGGATGGCGAATCGTTCCGCGAGTGTCGCCCCATCAATGAACCAGGGAAGATTGGTGGTGCGGCAACGGTTATCGATCACCGGCCCTGCCACGCCGAAGCACGCCGCCGTTAATTTGATGGGCTCTGGGGGAAGCTCCGGTGCCTTCGTGGTTCCTTCTGCCGGCACCTCGACGGGCTCGTCTCCCAGCTCGTCTTCTGCGTGTGGCTTGGGCAACGGTGTACTGAGAAATTCTTCGATGATTTCTTCGAGGGTCTTATAGTCCGCGCTATGGAAACTATCTTCCCGCACCGGCTCGACCCGTTCAGTCGTCCAGTCGTAGAGCGCCAGATTGGTTTTTGTGCCTCCGATATCGCCTGCCAGGATCATGGTGCCTCTTGCGATGACTAATCGTCAGTGGTTGCGGTCAATTCGGATGCCGCGGCGCGGTCAAGATACCACAACAGTCGTCCGGTCTCAGGCCGAACCAAGGCTGCGGGATACGGGCCGGGATCACCGGGCCGCTGCTCCAGTAGGCGTCGCACGACCGCGGCTTTGTTCAGTCCGGCGACGAGGAACAGTATCACACTCGCGTGATTGATCACACCTAGGGTGAGAGTCACCCGTGCCCGCGTTCCCTGGGGAGAAGTGCCGGGAACCACCCAACGAGTCTCTTCAGTCAGTGATGCCGTACCGGGAAAGAGGGACGCGGTGTGGCCATCGTCGCCCATGCCCAGAAGGACAAGATCCAATTGTGGCCATTGTCCGGGGGCGGCTGCAGTGAGGTGACGCAGGGTGGTTTCATAGTGAGCTGCCGCCGCTTCAGGCGGGTCTTCGCCGCGTATCCTGTGAATCTGTGCGGAGGGAATGTGCAAGGGGCTGAACAACATGGCGTTCGCCATGGCGAAATTGCTGTCGGCATGTGTAGGCGGTACGCTCCGCTCGTCGCCGAACAGAAAGTGCACCTTGCTCCAGTCGAGTTGCCGTGCGTACTCCTTGCTGGCCAGGATCGAATACAGGGTCTTCGGAGTTGAGCCGCCCGAGAGAGCCACGAGGAAACGATGCCGCTCGGTGATCGCCCGCCTGCCCATTTCCAGGAAGAGGCCTGCCGCGGCACGGGTCAGTTCCTGGGTGTCAGAGAAGTGGTGGATTTCTGGAGCCTGGAACATGTCAACGGTGAGTGCCGCGTTTGGGGAGAGGACGTTTTGTTGCAGCGGGTTTACGACGGCCGGCTTTGGCTGGGGTGAGCATGGCAATAAGGCTTCGGATAGTGCGCACGGGATTGGGGCCGAGGGCGATACGTACGGCCGGGCGCTGATGCGTCTGCAATGATTGAAGATCCCCGACAGCTTGCGCCTGTGCCAGCGTGCCGAAGGAATAGAACTTGTCGGGGACCGGAACGTCAGGTTTCATGCTGTCCACGAATTCGAGGAACAGGCCGCTGTTCGGGCCGCCTTTGTGGAGTTGGCCTGTGGAATGCAGGTACCGGGGACCATAGCCCGCAGTGGTGGCGATGTGGTGGCGCAGCATCACCGCTTTGCGCAACGCACGTATCGAGGCATCCAGTTGAGGGCCGGGAGTGGTGTACGCCAGAATGGCCAGGTAGCGATTGGGCGCCGCCTGTTCGAGCAATCGGGTCAGTGCCTGCTTGGGCGTGAGCATCGGCAGTGAGCGGAATCGTCCTTGTGTTTCAACGTCTTTTAAGACGCGAGCGGTGTTGTCTTTGCTTTCCTGCACGTTCGGCTGATCGAACGGATGGATGCCGAGCGCATGTCCTGCGACCGCGGTCGCGAATTCCCAACGGAAGAATTCCCCGCCGAGGTCGTAGCGGTCCGCCAGGTTCAATCGAAATACCGGATGCCCGGCCCGTTGCAGCGCGATGATGGATCGATCCAACGCAGCATTACGGTCGCCTTTGAGTCGAAGCGCGACGAAGAGCCGATCAGCTCCATAGGCAGTCGGGGAGGCGAGGGGCTCTCCTGCCACGGGGACGATGCCGGTGCCTTCCTTCCCGGTGCTTTCCGCGAGGAGTTGTTCCACCCAGAGTCCAAATGAATTGAGCGCGGGGGAGGTCAGCAGAGTGACCTTGTCCCGCCCTGCCATGGCCATCGCGGCCATCATCCCTCCCAGGGCTGCTCCCGGGTTGTCCTTCGGGTGAGTGGTGTGTCGACAAGCCTCACGCATGGCGACCGCCCGGCTGAGGAGTTTGCCCACGTCGAGTCCCAGCAGTGCCGCGGGCACCAAGCCAAAGTAGGAGAGGACGGAGTACCGCCCGCCGATGTCCGGTTGATTCGTGAACGTGCGCCAAAACCCGCGTTCGCGCGCCAGCTGTTCGAGTCCGGTGCCGGGGTCCGTGATGGCGACAAACTGGGCTCCGCCGCGATTGCCTTTGGTCCGTCGGACAAGTTCCCAGAAGTGAGCGAAGAGTGACATCACTTCAATCGTTCCTCCGGACTTGCTGGCCACGAGAAAGAGGGTTCGCGCCGGTTGAATCGCTTTCGTCACCTGACGAACCCAACCCGGGACGGTGGAGTCCAGCACCCAGAGTTTGGGGCACCCCTTGGCAGAACCAAATGTGCAGCGGAGGACTTCGGGCCCCAAGCTGCTTCCACCCATTCCAAGAAGCACGACGTCGGTAATGCGAGCTTCCCGGGTGGCCTGCGAGAAGCTCCGTAACTCGGCGAGTCCGTCCTGCATGTGGTCGAGAACCGTCAGCCAGCCGAGCCGATTGTCGATTTCAGTCGGACTGGGCTTCCAGAGGGTATGGTCTCGTGTCCAGATACGCTCGATCGTATGGCTGTTCGCCAGGTCGTCCAGCGTTTTGCTGATGGTCGGGTTGTCGAGCAGGAGCGATGCAGTGGGACGGGTCGGCATAACACGCTCTCTTCCGTTAGTGGAGGAACGAATCGATGGACCTCGGCTCGTTCGTATCTTAGGTTCGAGCGTGCCAAAAGGCAAACGAAGAGAAGCCAGAGGCCGCGTAGGAGTGTTTTAAATGAGGGGGTGTGGGTGCTGTGCGGTTGGAGCGGTCGTGCGGCGGGATGGATGTCTTAGGTTTCTTCTTCCTGGTCACCCAGATCGGCCAGTACGAGAGAGATGGAATTTTGCGATTCCAGTGCGCCGACAATAGTGACAGGTGTTCCGACAGAAACTTGGTCAAAGAGCACAGCAATCTGCGGATTGTCCAACAGGATGCTGCCGTATGGTTGATCCGTGATGCCTTGTGCGATGCCATGGAGCTGGATCAGGCCTGGCATATGCTGACTCTTGGGAATCAACCCTGATCGCTGTGCTTCCTCAAAGCGGCGTCGGTCGTCGGCATTGGGATAGTCGAGAATCAGCGCGCGGAAATACGGGGTCTGTCCCGACCCGCGCTTGCGGTGAATGCGATATTCGCCTTCGGGTGTCGCACCGTCGCCGTAGTGCTGTTTCGCCCGGATGCCTCTCGACCCCAGGCGGATGGGATAGGTCAATACTTTCTTGCCGTTCTTGTACAGCGACAGCACTCGGTCGGCCTTGCTGATGACAATGGCCTGCGCGCGATGGGTGCGGGACCACTCAATGGTTCGTTGGGCTGATTCTCGCCAGGCCGCAATGAGGTCGTCATCGGCATATCGGCCCAACTCGTTTGTCAGCAAGGCTGTTTGGGTGAGCAGTATTTTTCCTGCACGATCTGAAGCCTGGATGGCATGGTCGAACTGTCCCTGTTCAATGAACAGTCGAGCTTGTCGTACAAGCAGTTCGGTTTCAACCGGATGTTCGCCGAGTACGACACGGCTGCCGATATCTCCTACGCGGGTGTTCAAGAGGCGGAGCCGTTGCTCGACCTTGGCCAGTTTCGTTTCGGCGGCGGTGCGTTGTGCTTGGAGGCGCGTGTTCACGTCGGCCACGAGCTGCGCCCCTTCGACTTGCAGGTTTTCGAGGTCGGTCTCCAGCTCATTCTCTTCCCACGGCCAACGGACGATATTTTCGTCGGATTGAATGCGGGCTCGTAAAGAAATCCATTCGCGGGAGAATTTTGAATAGGCTTCGGGGCTGATGTCGGATGCCCGCAGCGTCACGAGGTCACGGTCGATGCTTTCGATGGCTTCCACCAGCTCGTCGGGGACTGTTTCGACGCACCCTCCCAGACTCATCGACAGGAGACCGACGAGGGCTAGGCTGCAGAAGATGCGACAAATGTGCTTCAGGCGTCTCATCGATTCATTCTATCTCGCAGGGAGCGATTCTCGCGAGCTCTTCTCGTTTTGTCACTGACACGCGCGGACAAGCATGGCCAGTTCAGAATGCGTATATCCGGTTTCTGCTGCGGCCGAAGGCTGCCAGGAATAGCTCCATTCCGTTACGGCCCACAGCTCCGGAATCTACCAACGCAAGCTGGATGCCAGGGTGGAGATTGTTGCAGACTGGAACGATTGTCTTTTCAGAACAATTAGTTAGATCAATGCGGCAAGACGCATCCTCTGCCTGTTTCTGTGGCATGTTTGTCACAGTCGGGCAAGAGTGCCTCAAGAGTTCGAGGTTGAGTAGCGATCGCGCGGTCAGAAACCTTTCCCCATTCAGCTCTGGTTCTCCTTTCGTGCGCCCTTGCAGGGCGGATTGACGCGTCAAGGTTGATTGACACCCTCCTGTCCCGCCCCTATAATGCGGCCTCTTCATTGAAAAATGATCTCTCGACAAGGAGTGCGCAATGTCGTTCACTTTTAAACAACCTTCGAATCTCAAGCGCAAGCGGGAACATGGATTTCGGAAGCGCATGAGCACCAAGAACGGCCGAAAAGTTATCGCTCGTCGTAGAGCCAAAGGCCGCGCTCGTCTCACCGTCTGATTCTTTCCTGCCGCTAGGCAATCTGCAAGTAGGCAACATCCAGGTGGTGGATGGTACACCTGGGGTGGGTTCTGTCGTCTTAGCCTGGTCGTAGTAAAAATGCGGCGACGCACAGTCTTGGCACGCGGCCTCTGGTCTTTGAGGCCTTGTGTGGACTGGTGACCCACAGGCAGGTGTGTTATGTCGGCAGGGCAACGGGCTGTTCCGTTTTTCTTGAAGCGTAGCCGGGACATTCAGCACATCAAGAAGAACGGCCGACGGGTTTCAACAGGACTATTCAATCTCCAGATTTGTCCGGGTCTGTCCCAGGATGCGATGTTGGGGATTGTGATCGGGCGACGGTTCGGAACAGCAGTGCGTCGGAATCGGGCAAAGCGCCTGTTTCGGGAATTGGGCCGCGCGGTGCGCCCGGCACTTGTCCCAGGTCTCGCATTTCTCGTGTTTCCGAAACGAGAGTGCCTGAATCTGCCGTTTGCGGAGCTGCAGAACCTATGGCGAGGCACATTACAAAGGCAGCGGTTGGCCCGTTTTGGGGAACCCTCGCTCTGAGGCGGCTGTGCATTGTCCTCTTGATGATCTATCGAGCCTGTCTGTCCCCATTGCTCGGGCCTGCGTGCCGGTTCCATCCCACGTGTTCCGTGTATGCCCAGGAGGCCATCGAACGGTATGGCATTCTCAAGGGGCTTCTCATGGCGGGCAGGCGCCTGCTGAAATGTCATCCCTTCCATCCCGGCGGAGTGGATCCGGTACGGTAACCGTCGTGGCAATAACTCTTCAGCTTCTGTCCAGTACATAAATTCCATGGAAAAACGCGTCATTATCTTTCTCATCGTCTCCCTGGCCGTGATTATCGGTTACGACTATCTGCTCAAGGGCATGGGGCTGTTGCCGCCCTCTGAGCCGGTGCAGGTGGCTACGAATCCAAGCCCTGTAGCCGAGACAGGTAAGCCTGCGGGGGGAGCGGGAGATTCGGCGAAGGCTGCGACTGTTGATCCGGTCTCCTCCGTGAATGATGCCCCCGCTTCTCCCGGCAATGCGACCGGGGCAGCAAGCGAAGAGCAAACGGTTGAAGTGGACACGGAACTGTTTCGTGCCAAATTCAGCAATCGCGGCGCCGTGCTTAGATCGTGGGAATTGAAGCGGTACAGCGCGGCTGTCGAGCAGAGCTCGACGCCTGTGCAGTTGGTCTATAGCGGAGGACGGTTCAAGGGACCTCTGAGCCTGGTGACCGGGGATCAAGCCGTGACCAGCGACCTTGGATCTGCCCTCTATCAGGTTACCCAGGATCTCTCGCATCTCGATAGCGCGCATCCTGTCGGTCACCTCACCTTCCGGTACCACGATACCCAGAAGAATGTTGACGTGGAGAAGGAGCTGACCTTTCACCATGGGTCCTACGTGGTGGACATTGCGATTCGCACGCAAGGGCTGACGACTCCGGTGGACGTCACTCTCGGCACCAATTTCGGTATTGTGGAGTGGGGAGAGGGTTTCATCGGGCTCATGGGGTCGGCGTCATTGGTCGACGACAAGGTACTGAAGGAAACACCGGACGGCGAGGCTGAACGCAAAGGCGACGTGAAGTGGTCGGCCATTCAGGATAAGTATTTCTTAAGTGTGTTGATGCCGCAAAAGGCTTCGGCTGCCCTCGCGAAGAAGGAAGGGGACAAGTTGGTGTCGGCCGGTGTCCGCTACGCCGCGCCCGGAAACGGGACAACGATGGCGATGCAGCTCTACGCCGGGCCCAAAGAGTACGACACGCTGAAACGCTTAAACGTCGGGCTGGAAGATACGATCGATTTCGGCTGGTTTGTATTTGGGAGTTGGGGGTTGGTCAAGGCGGTGGCCAAGCCGATTTTCTATGTGCTGCGATTCCTCTATGAATTTACGCACAACTACGGGATCACGATCATTCTCTTGACCATGCTGATCAAGCTGATGTTCGTGCCGCTGCAGTACAAGAGCTACAAGTCCATGAAGCAGATGCAGGTCATTCAGCCGAAAGTGCTGGCCCTGCAGACGAAGTTCAAGGACGATCGTGAGCGGCTGAACAAGGAACTGATCAAGCTCTACAAGGATCATCGGGTGAATCCGGTCGGCGGCTGTCTGCCGATGGTGCTGCAGATGCCGGTCTTCGTGGCGCTGTTCAATATTCTATATATGACGATCGATCTTCGGCAGGCCCCGTTCATGCTCTGGATCAAAGACCTGTCCGTGCAGGATCCCTACTACGTGCTGCCGATAGTCATGGGCGCCACCATGGTCATTCAGCAAAAGATCACTCCGACCACGATGGATCCGACGCAGGCGAAGATCATGCTGTTTCTGCCGGTGTTCATGACGTTCCTGTTCGTGAACTTCCCCGCCGGATTGGTGCTCTATTGGCTGACGAACAATACGCTTACGATCACCCAGCAGGTGGTGACCGAGCGTCTGTTCGGGAAGAAGTGGCAAGTGGCTGCTGCGGACGCTGATGCTGTCACCGGCGACGAACCGAAAGAGCAGAAGAGCAGCGGCAAGCGGCGCAACAGTCCATCCGAGTAATTCCACACGATTGGGTGCGTCATGCATGGCGCGCTGGACGATACCATCTGTGCTATCGCCACCCCTCCAGGCGAAGGGGGCATCGGGGTTGTCCGTATCAGCGGGCTTCACGCCTGTGATGTCGCTTCTCAAGTCGTGCGCCTCCGGTCAGGCAAATCCCTTCACGACCTTCGAACTCATGTCATGGCGCTGGCGGACGTAGGTTCGCCCGGAGCGACACACGCCGTTCCGTACAGTACGGAGTCACGTCCGCATGCGGTGCTCGATGAAGCGCTCGTCGTCGTGATGAAGGGGCCGCATTCGTATACCGGCGAAGATGTCGTCGAGGTGCAGTGCCATGGGGGGCCAGTCGTACTGGATCAGCTGTGCCGGAGTTTGATATCCGCAGGGGCCAGGCTGGCCGAACCGGGAGAGTTTACCAAGCGCGCCTTCCTCAATGGCCGACTGGATCTAGCGCAGGCCGAGGCCGTGCTCGATACGATTCGCGCGAAGACTGCGCGCAGTCTGGCGATTGCCCAATCCCAACGGCGCGGTGAATTGTCCCGTGAGGTGGAGGAGACGCGGTCGGGTTTAATCGTGTCCCTGGCGCATATCGAAGCGGCGCTCGATTTTTCGGAAGAGGATATCGCATTCGTTCGGCAGGACGAACTTCTGCGGCTCCTCGATGAGACCGTGATTAAGCTGCGGCAATTGGTTCAGTCCGGTCAGGAAGGGCGAATCTGGAGAGAAGGCGCCGCAGTGGCGATTCTCGGACGTCCAAACGTCGGCAAGTCGAGTTTGCTGAATGCCCTGTTGCGGAGCGACCGCGCAATCGTCACCCCGATTCCCGGCACGACGCGGGATTTGTTGGAAGAGGTCGTCAGTATCCACGGCATTCCGGTGCGACTCTTCGACACGGCCGGCATCCGCGCCACGGATGACCCCGTCGAGGCCGAAGGCATTCGTCGGAGCCACCTCGCGTGGGAAGACGCGGACCTGGCGCTGATTCTTCTGGACGGCTCGCAACCGTTACTGGAGAGTGATCGGATGTTGCTTCGTCGTCAGGAGGCCGCGCAGGCATTGCTGGTCGTGAATAAGTGTGACTTGCCATCTGGCATCTCGAAAGAAGACCTTGTCCGTGTCTGCCCCGTGAACGCCGGTGTGCTCGAAATCTCTGCGAAAATGCAGATCGGGCTGGATGGATTGCGGGATGCGATCAGCCACCGGCTAATGCCCCATCGGTTGGAGCCTCGGGACGGGGTTCTGGTGACCAATCTCCGGCATGCCGCCGCCTTCGAGCGCGCCCTGCAAGGTGTGGAGCAGGCCAGGCAGTCGGTGGATGCGGGACGTGCGGGCGAATTGGTGGCCATGGATCTTCGCATTGCCGCCGATGCCTTGGGTGAAATTACCGGGGCTATCACGACCGACGAAATTCTGGAGCGCATTTTCGCTGAGTTTTGCATCGGGAAATGAAAGGACTCTTGTCGTGAGTGAACAGTGTGACGTCATCGTCGTCGGGGGGGGCCATGCCGGGTGTGAAGCGGCTCTGGCCGCAGCCCGCATGGGGGCGCGCACGATCCTGCTCACGATGGATCCGGACCGGATCGCTCAGATGTCCTGCAATCCTGCGATCGGCGGCATTGCCAAGGGGCATCTCGTCAAAGAGATCGATGCGTTGGGCGGAGAAATGGGGCGGAATACCGACCAGGCCGGCATTCAGTTTCGGATGATCAATACCAGCAAGGGCCCGGCGGTCCGTGCCTTACGCGCGCAATGCGATAAGAAGGTCTATCGCGAAGTCATGCAGCGCACGCTCCGTGCGCAGCCGGCACTTGAGGTCAGGGGCGGGACGGTTGATCGCATCCTCACCCGGGGTGGGGCTGTAACCGGTATCGTGACGGATGCCGGTGTGTCTATTCATGCGCGGGCAGTGGTGCTTACGTCGGGAACGTTTCTCAAGGGATTGATCCATATCGGTCTCAACCATTTTCCAGCCGGTCGAGCCGGGGAGGCTTCTGCGGAGCACCTGTCCGATTGCATGCGTGATTTTGGCTTTGAGGTTGGTCGGTTAAAGACCGGCACTCCGCCCCGACTCGATCGGGATTCTATCGATTTTTCTGTGATGGAGTTGCAGCCAGGAGATGATCCTCCACCGCCGTTTTCTTACCGAACGCAGCGTGTGTCCTTGCCGCAGGTGCCCTGTCACTTGACATATACGAACTCTCAAACGCATGATATTATTGCGAAAAATATTGATAGATCGCCATTATTCAGCGGGGTGATTGATTCTGTCGGTCCCCGATATTGCCCGTCGATCGAGGATAAGGTCGTGAGATTTGCCGACAAAGACCGGCATCAAATCTTCATCGAGCCGGAAGGGTTGGATACGAACGAGTTTTATCCGAATGGAATTTCAACCAGTCTCCCGGTCGATGTGCAAGCGGCCATCCTGAAAACTATTCCCGGACTTGAGCAGGCGAGAATGCTGAAGCCTGGGTATGCGGTCGAGTACGATTATTTTCCTCCCCGCCAACTTCACAATTCGCTAGAGACGAAATTAGTTGCCGGGCTCTACCACGCCGGCCAAATCAATGGAACGTCCGGGTATGAAGAGGCCGGTGCCCAGGGAATTATGGCTGGAATAAACGCGGCCTTGAGGTGGCGTGGTGAAGAGCCGCTCGTGCTGGATCGGTCGCAGGCCTATATTGGCGTGTTAATTGATGATTTAATTACGAAAGATGCCAGAGAACCCTATCGGATGTTCACATCGCGCGCGGAATACCGTCTGTTGCTCCGCCATGACAACGCCGATCTTCGCCTGATGGATCTCGGGCACCGCATCGGATTGGTATCTGATGAGGTGTACGGGAAGCTGGAGGCGAAGCGGTCTGCTATTGAACGGGAAGTTCAGCGCCTCAAGGAAACCAGGCCGAAAATAACGTCTGATGTGAAGCGGCTCATGGAAGAGGCGAAGATAGGCACTGTGGCACCAACACAATCGTTGGCTGAGATTCTCAGGCGTCAGGACATGACGTATGAAAAGATCGTCGCAGTGTTCGGTGGCGCTAATATTGACGATGTTGATATCGCGGAAGCGATTCAACTCGAAGTGAAATACGAAGGATATATTAAGCGGCAGCTGCAGCAGATTCAGCGATCGGAGAAGCTAGAGCACAGAGCGATTCCAGATCAGTTTGATTATGACGGAATAACCGGTTTCTCGGGTGAAGTCAGGGAGAAGCTCAAGCGTGTGAAACCGGCATCGATAGGGCAGGCTTCGCGTATTTCCGGTGTGACGCCTGCCGCTATTTCACTTCTGTTGGTTGCAATCGAGAGGCATCGTCGGCAACCATCGGCATGAAGGGACGTACCAGATCGCGTGAATAGAGGTACGGTGGCCTTTGTTCCTCTCGTGGGGAAGAACCTGCTTGACCGCCCAGGTTGTTTTCGCGTAAGTGTTCCACGTGGAACAGGACGAAATTCAGTTCGCAAAATCACTTCAGTCCCTTGCAGCGGATCTCTCTAGCTCCATTCCCGATTTCTCTATCCCTTATTTCTTTCGCTATCTCGGCGAGCTGAAGAAGTGGAATAAGGCCATCAATCTCACGGCCATCGACGATGATCGCGAGATCCTGGCGAAGCATTTTATTGACTCAATTGCTGGCCTTAAAGTCATTGATATTAATCATGAAACTGAGTTGCTTGATGTTGGCGCCGGGGCTGGATTTCCGGCCCTTCCTCTCAAGTTTGTGCGGCCTGAGCTGTTGGTTGAACTGCTCGAGCCGAGCGAAAAGAAAGGGGCATTCTTGCGGTATGTCGTGGGATCGCTTGGTCTGCAGAACGTGACGGTTACGACGGCCAAGTTGGAAGATTATGCCGGCCGAGGAAATGCTCAGGGTCGGTTTGATTACATCGTCGTGAGGGCCTTTAAGGTGGATCAGTTCGGCATGGCGCTGTCGACGCTTCTGAAGCAGGACGGAAAGCTTGTTTTGTACCGTGCGGAGAAGGTTCCTAGAAGTTTTGAGCTTGTCGACCTTGCTTTGATTAAGGAAGTCGAGTATGAGCTTCCAGCTAAGTACGGGCATCGAGTGTTGTCGGTGTTTTCAAAGTCACCGGGATGAGATGGTGTTCCACGTGGAACATTGGGGCGCACATATCTTTGTTTGAGTGGATAGGGGAACTACATGGCTCGAATCATTGCTGTTGCAAATCAAAAGGGTGGAGTGGGGAAAACAACCACCTCTGTGAACCTTGCCGCAGCGCTGGCAATCGAGGGAGGATCGGTTCTCCTCGTCGATATTGACCCTCAAGGAAACGCAACGAGCGGGCTTGGTGTAGACGCCATGTCGCTCACGAAGACGATCTACAATGCCTTGATTAGTAAGGAGAGTATTGAGTCTCTGGCTATGCAGACCGGAGTGAACGGGTTGTCGATTGTCCCGGCGAATTCCCACCTCGCCGGTGCAGAGGTCGAGCTGGTAAATATGGAGGACCGTGAGCAGCGTCTCAAAGAGGCCCTGGCTGAGGTGTCTGACCGCTACGACACCATTCTGCTGGATTGTCCACCGGCCCTCGGCCTTCTGACCATCAACGCAATGGTCGCGGCGCACTCAGTGTTGATCCCGGTGCAATGCGAATACTATGCGATGGAAGGCCTCGGTCGGCTGATGGAGAGTATTCAGCGTCTCCGGCAGTCGCTGAACCCTGGGTTGGAAATCGAGGGCATTGTGCTCACGATGTACGATGCGCGCAATTCGCTGGCCCGCCAGGTCGTCGAACAGATTCGCGGGCATTTCGGGGGCAGCGTGTACCAAACGATGATTCCCCGCAACGTGACGTTGGCCGAGGCACCGAGCTATGGTCGCCCGGCCCTGCTCTACAACATGGCATCAGCCGGTGCCCAAGCCTATCTTTCCCTAGCCAAGGAGTTTGTGGTCCATGGAGAAAAAAGCCCTCGGTAGAGGACTCGACGCACTATTGCCGACCGGCCGAACAACGGCAGAGCCGGAGCGTGGTGATGTCCAGGAGTTGCGGCTCGAAGCGATCGTCCCAAACCGCTTTCAACCACGGCAGCAATTCTCCGAGGTCGAGCTGGCCGAGTTGACCGCCTCGTTGAAGCAAAATGGCTTGCTGCAACCGATTCTGGTACGACGAAAAGGTGATGGCATCTATGAGTTGATTGCCGGTGAGAGACGCTTGAGAGCTGCTAAGTTGGCGGGAATGCAGAAGATTCCAGTTCTTGTGCGAAACGTGTCCGATCAGGAATCCATGGTGTTGGCGTTGGTGGAGAACCTCCAGCGGGACGACCTGAATCCCATGGAGACCGCGCGGGCGTACCAACGCATGCTGAATGAATTCGGACTTACCCAGGAGGCGATCGCTCAGAAAGTGGCGTGCGACCGGTCGTCTGTGGCGAACCTGCTCCGATTGATGTCGCTGCCCTCCGAGGTGCAACACATGATCGAATCCGATCAGCTCTCCACGGGCCATGCCAAGGTCATTCTCGGGCTGATGACACCGGCCGCGCAGGTCAGTTTGGCGACACAGATCGTCAGCGGGCAACTGTCCGTCCGCGAAGCGGAGCGATTGGTACAGGAACATGCGGAAGCGAGAAAGCCGGGGAAGCGTCCGGTTCGTGCGCCATTACGATCGGATCTTGAAGAGCGATTGCAGAAACGTCTGGGGACCCGAGTGGATGTTCAGAAGGGGCGGCGCGGCGGCAAGATCGTCATCCATTATTTTTCGCCGGAAGAATTGGACGGCGTCGTCGAGCGGCTGCTCAATTCATAGTCGAGACATTTTCAGGGCAGATTTTCTCCAATTGACCGGAGTAGAATGCCGTCAGAATTTTTGAATCGGGAGTGACCTCGTGCGGCTGTAGCGGCACGTCCTCCGGTCAGTGCGTGAGTTGTTGTTATTTGTGGGAGGTGTAACAAATGGCATGGATCAATAAGGACAAGCAGGACGGGAAGCGTCAGGCAGGACAAAGCGAGGGAACTGAAATGGAAAATTTGGAGTCGACGGCACCACGCGAGGGGAACGAAGAGATCAATGCCTTTGTCGGAAAGGGCGTCAGCTTCAAGGGCGTCATTTCCTATAACGGCACCGTGCGCATCGATGGCAATCTGGATGGAGAGATTCATACCGAAGGGGTGTTGCTGGTCGGTGAGGATGCGGTTCTGACGGCGAAGATCACGGCCGGTACCGTGGTGTGCAAAGGGAAGATCACCGGCGATATCAGCGCCCGGGAGAAAGTGAAGCTGCGCGCCCCTGCCGTGGTCAATGCCGGCGTAAAGGCGCCGCTGCTGGCCATGGAGGAAGGGGTGGTCTTCAACGGCACCTTGGAGATGAGCCAGTCGGGCACGCGCGAGCCGCAGGGGCAGGGATCCACGCGCGGCCAGGGCGTCAAGTTGGTCAACGGATAAGGTTGGCGCAACGACGAATTCGTTGGACAGCGTGCGGCTTGCCTTGTAAGCCAGAGGCAGGCACAGGAAGATTCCATTCAGTGGCGCCCCGGTCGCTTGGATGTGTGGGGTGCGCGAAGGAGGATGCCGATGTGGGGTGAGACCAAAAAGCAGCCGGTCGCGGAAGACGATAAGTTTACCTTTCTCGGCAAGGGGACCAGCTTCAAGGGCATTGTCACGTTTGATGGCACCGTCCGAATCGATGGCCGGGTGGAGGGGGAAGTGCATACGGGTGGGGCGGTGATCGTCGGAGAAAGCGCCGTCATCAAGGGCGTGATTGCCGCCGGGTCTGTTTCGATCAGTGGGCGCGTGAAGGGGTCGGTGACGGCGCTGCAGAAGGTCGAAATTCAAAAGCCGGGGATTCTCATCGGAGATATCCAGAGCCCGGTGATCATGATTGAGGAAGGCGCGCATTTTCACGGCATGAGTAATATGGGGGCCGAGAAGTGGACGGAGGACGAGTCCTCTGAGTTCGGTGCTCCGCAGGATCCCGGCGTACGCGACCTCGTTGCCCATCGCGGCAAAGTCAAAACACAAGAGCCGTAAGTGCTCGGCGCATTCTTTCCCCGGTAGATCTATGTCACGTCAGACCGTACTGCTAGGTATGAGCGGCGGAGTGGACAGCTCCGTCGCGGCCTCGCTCCTCGTGCAGCAGGGGTACGAGGTCCATGGCGTCACGCTCCAGGTGTGGGAGCATGAGGACGACCAGGTCGCCGTCTCCAAGCGTTGGGAAGAGCGGGGATGCTGCAAGATCGGCATTGCGAGGTATGTCGCGCAGCGTCTACGTATTCCGTATGAGGTGGTCGATCGTCGCGACGTCTTTCAGCAGGGCGTGATCGATGATTTCGTCTCCGGGTATGCCTCCGGCACCACGCCCAACCCCTGCGTGCGGTGTAACGAGCGGGTGAAATTGCGCTCGCTCTATGCCTTGGCGCAAGAGCGAGGCATGAACTATGTGGCCACGGGGCACTATGCCCGCGTGCAGCAGATCGATGGGCAGTGGTCGCTGCATCGGGCACTCGATGTGCGCAAGGACCAAAGTTACTTTCTCTACCGGATCAATCCCGCCTGGTTGCCGCAGCTACTCTTTCCGGTAGGCCATATGCAGAAGCGCGACGTGTGGCACGAAGCCGAATCGCTTGGATTGCCCGTAGAGGAACTCAAGGAAAGCCAGGAGATTTGTTTCGTGAGCCACGGCGACTATCGAACATTCATCGAGCAGGAAATGCCGGAGGCGAAGAAGCCCGGATCCTTTGTGGGGGTGGATGGTGAGGTCCTCGGGCAGCATGAGGGCATCGCGTTCTATACGCCGGGGCAACGCCGCGGCCTGGGTATTGCCGTGGGGCAGCGGTTGTACGTGCAGAAAGTGGTGCCTGAATCCGGCCAGGTGGTGTTATGTGCGGAAGATCAGCTAGTGCAGTCGGAGTGTCAGGTCGCCGATCTCAGCCTCTTCGACGGCGCGCTCGGGCGGCAGCCGGTTGAGGCGGACGTGAAGATTCGTTACGCCACACCTCCCTGCCAGGCGACCCTTCTGCCGTCTGGAAGCGGCGCGCTTCAGGTTCGATTTCATCAGCCGCAGCGCGCACTCAGTCCGGGGCAGTCCGCCGTCTTCTATCATGGTGACCAGGTACTCGGTGGCGGCATCATTCAGCGGTCATAGGCCGTGTCAACTCTCCAGAGTTTTTCAGTATCAATTTTGAGAGCCGTAGGCTCAGTGGAAGCCTTGCGCGAGCGGCATCGGCGCGGGTCGCATGCTTGTTGCGACGTCTCATCTCTCGTCTCTCCACGCATCACTTCTTGACAGTACCCGCTTTTGAATGCTAACTTGGCGCGCTTTTTGTCGTGCCCACCGCACGCAAGCTTCCCGTTTGATCAAAACACGGTTAACCGTAGCGGATAGTCCATTGTGATTAAGACAGCCGTCGCACGTCGATACGCAAAAGCCCTGTTCGAACTTCTTGATACCCCAAGCATCGAGCCCGCCCGCTCGGCGTTGAACGGGCTGGGAGAGGCCTTCACGCAGTCCGCTGCGTTACGCCATGCCATCGCTTCTCCTGTGTTCCCGGAAGAGACCAAATTGGGTGCGCTGATTGAATTGGCCACTCGACTCGGATGCCCGCCGGTCGGCCAGAGATTTCTCGAACTCTTGGTCAAAAAGAATCGGGTCAGTTTCCTGCCGGACATCGCCGAGGCCTTCGCCAAGCTCGTGGATCAATCCAAGGGGACGCAGCAAGTGCTAGTGTCATCCGCGAATGCCTTGCCCGCGGCCGAGCAGGATCGGATCACCACCCGATTGCGCGATCTTTTACAGCGCGACGTCGATGTCACTTTCCATATAGAACCTGAACATGTCGCCGGTCTCCACATCCGCCTGGGCAGCACCGTCGTAGACAGCACGGTCCGGGGCCGACTGAGCGCCATGCAGCGTGTGTTGACCAAGGAGTAGCCATGCAGATCAAGGCAGAAGAGATCAGCTCCATCATTAAAGAGAAGATCAAGGGCTTCGATCAACAGGTCGATGTCAGCCAGACCGGTTCCGTCATTCAGGTCGGAGACGGCATCGCGAAAATCTACGGATTAGACGGAGCGATGGCCGGAGAAATGCTCGAGTTTCCGGGCGGCCTGTACGGTATCGCGTTGAACCTCGAAGAAGACAATGTCGGCGCCGTGTTGATGGGTGACGATGTCGGAATCAAGGAAGGCGATCCGGTCAAGCGCACTGGTCGTATTGCGGAAATCCCGGTCGGTGAAGCGTTGATCGGACGGGTGGTGAACGCGATCGGTCAGCCGATCGACGGCAAGGGCCCGATCAACTCCCAACATTCGTCCCGTATCGAAGTCGTGGCACCCGGTGTGAACACGAGACAGTCGGTGCGTGAGCCGCTGCAGACGGGCATCAAGGCCATCGATGCCATGATCCCCATCGGTCGTGGTCAGCGCGAGTTGATCATCGGCGACCGGCAGACCGGAAAAACAGCCATCGCCGTCGATACCATCATCAACCAGAAGGGCCTCGGCGTCTTCTGTATCTACGTCGCTGTCGGTCAGAAGCGTTCGACGGTTGCGCGCGTGGTCAAGACCCTCGAAGAAAATCACGCCATGGAATACAGCATGGTCGTGGCGGCGACGGCCAGCGATCCTGCGCCGATGCAGTTCCTGGCCCCCTTCTCCGGTGCCGCGATCGGTGAATACTTCCGCGACAACGGCAAGCATGCATTGATTGTGTACGACGATTTGTCCAAGCACGCGGTAGCGTATCGGCAGCTGTCCTTATTACTGCGCCGTCCGCCGGGCCGTGAAGCTTATCCGGGCGACGTGTTCTATCTGCACTCCCGCCTGCTGGAGCGTGCGGCGAAGTTGAGCGATAAGTTGGGCGGAGGCAGCCTGACGGCCCTTCCGATCATCGAGACGCAAGCCGGCGACGTGTCGGCGTACATTCCGACCAACGTCATTTCGATTACCGATGGCCAGATCTATCTGGGCAGCGACCTCTTCTATTCCGGTATTCGTCCCGCGATTAACGTTGGATTGTCGGTCTCCCGCGTCGGCGGATCCGCGCAGATCAAGACGATGAAGCAGGTCGCAGGTACTCTCCGGCTGGACCTCGCACAATACCGTGAAATGGCCGCGTTCTCCCAGTTCGGGAGCGAACTCGACAAGGCCACTCAGATGCAGCTCGCCCGAGGCGTGCGCATGGTGGAATTGCTCAAGCAAGGGCAATACAAGCCGATGCCGGTTGCCGATCAAGTCTTGTCGATTTATGCGGGCGTCAACGGATTCCTGGACGATGTGCCCGTGGACAAGGTGCTGCAATTCGAGGCGGACCTGCTCCATTACGTGGCGCAGAATCACCAGGACATGCGGAAAGATATCGCCACGGTCGGAAAGATCGATGACAAGGTCGGCGGCAAGCTGAAGGAAATCATCGCGACCTTTAAGCAGAAAATGGGCTACGGAGCAAAATAGCGATCAGCCTTCACCTTCAGCATGGAGCTGAGGTCCGAGCGCTGACTGCTGAGAGCGTACAAGAATGCCGAGTTTACAATCTCTCCGGCGGAAAATCGCCGCCTTCAAGAATACGCAGAAAATTACCAAGGCCATGAAAATGGTTGCGGCCGCGAAGCTCAAGCGTTCGCAGGACCGTATTCTGGCTGCGAGGCCCTACGCTCATAAAATGCGTGGGGTGCTTAGCAATCTCAGTCAGCGCGTCAATCGTACATCCCATCCCCTGCTTCAAAAGCGCGAGGGGAAGAAAATCGAAATTCTCGTGGTCACGAGCGATCGCGGGCTGTGCGGCGGATTCAACGGCAATATTGTGCGGAAGAGCTCCGAGTTCGTCCGGCAGTGCGAAGCGCAGGGACTTTCGGTCAACCTCAGCCTGATCGGCCGTAAGGGGCGTGACTATTTCCGCCGTCGTGCCTGGCCGATCCGACAGGAGTGGACCGGAATCTTCGACAAGCTGACCTTCGAGCATGCCATCGATATCGGCGGCGACCTGACGGAAAATTTTGTGAAGGGCACGTTCGACGAACTCTACGTCGTCTACAACGAGTTCAAGTCTGCGATCCAGCAACGGGTGATCGTCGAGAAATTGTTCCCCATCGATGCGGCCGCCGAATTCGGTGCGGCACCGAGTACGACCGGGCAGTCTGCGGTCGGCGGTAGTTACTTATATGAGCCGGACGAGGGTGAGCTTCTGAATGCCTTGGTGCCGAAGCATTTTCAGATTCAAGCCTATCGCATCCTTCTGGAGTCGGCGGCGGCCGAGCACGGGGCACGCATGGCAGCCATGGACGGTGCGACTCGCAATGCAGGGCAACTCATCAAAAAAGTCACCTTGTATTACAACAAGACTCGCCAAGCGGCTATCACCAAAGAACTCATGGACATCGTGGGCGGCGCAGAAGCCCTGAAATAAAATGTGGAATGAGGAATGCTGCATCACGGTAATCCGCCGGGTGCATCATTGACGACAAGAGGAGCCTTATGAGCACAGGAAAAGTCATTCAAGTCATCGGCCCCGTGGTCGACGTGGAATTTCCCCCCGGTCAATTGCCGAACATCTACAATGCGCTCAAGGTGACGCAGGAAGAGAATAAGGCTGCCGGCAAGCCTGCCGTGCGGATCACGCTCGAAGTCGCGTCGCACCTTGGTGAAAACCGCGTCCGCGGCATCGCGATGTCGACGACGGACGGTCTGACTCGCGGCATGGATGTGCAGGATACTGGGGCCCCGATTTCTGTTCCCGTCGGTCGTGAGACCCTGGGACGGCTGATCAACGTGTTGGGTGAGCCGGTCGATGAAAAGGGTCCGATCAAGGCGAAGAAAACGTACCCCATCCACCGGCCTGCGCCGCGTCTGGAAGATCAGGACACGAAGACCGAAGTGCTCGAGACCGGTATCAAGGTGGTCGACCTCCTGGAGCCGTACAGCAAGGGTGGGAAGGTCGGTCTCTTCGGCGGAGCCGGAGTCGGCAAGACCGTCATCATCATGGAGCTCATCAATAACATCGCGCTCCACCACGGTGGATTCTCGGTGTTCGCCGGCGTCGGTGAGCGTACCCGTGAAGGTAACGACCTTTGGCACGAAATGCAGGAGTCCAAAGTCATCGATCCCGACGACCATACGAAGTCTAAGGCGGCGCTGGTCTATGGTCAGATGAACGAGCCACCCGGAGCCCGTCTTCGGGTCGCGCTGACCGGTCTCGCCGTTGCCGAATTTTTTCGGGACGAAGAGAATCAGGACGTGTTGTTGTTCGTCGACAATATCTTCCGGTTCACGCAGGCGGGATCGGAAGTGTCCGCGTTGCTTGGCCGTATGCCATCAGCCGTCGGTTATCAACCGAACCTGTCCACCGAAATGGGTGCGCTGCAAGAGCGAATTACGTCTACCAAAAAGGGGTCCATCACCTCGGTGCAGGCGATTTACGTCCCGGCCGACGACTTGACCGACCCGGCTCCGGCGACGGCCTTCGCACACTTGGATGCGACGACCGTGTTGTCCCGGCAGCTGGCCGAGTTGGGTATTTACCCGGCGGTCGATCCGCTCGATTCCACGTCACGTATTCTCGATCCGCAAGTCATCGGAGAAGAGCATTACAAGGTGGCCCGCGGCGTTCAATCCGTGTTGCAGCGGTATAAAGATTTGCAGGACATTATTGCCATTCTCGGTATGGACGAATTGTCGGAAGACGACAAGATGGCCGTGGCTCGCGCGCGCAAGATTCAGCGCTTCCTTTCCCAGCCGTTCCATGTGGCCGAAGCGTTCACTGGTGCGCCGGGCAAGTACGTGAAGCTCAAGGATACCGTCCGGAGCTTCAAGGAAATCCTCGAAGGGAAATACGACCACCTGCCGGAGCAGGCCTTCTACATGGTGGGTCCGATCGAGGAAGCCGTCGCGAAGGCGGAAAAGATGGGAGTCAAGGTTTAGGAGCGCGGAAACCGCGCGTCCTTGCCGCTCGCCCAACGCGCAGTCTTGGAAGACCCTCGTTGGACGCGCACAGGAGAGGACGCATCGATTCCCGTTCACGCGGGACAAGGGAGTTGTAAGAGAAGATGGCCGGGAAGATCCTATTAGAAGTCGTGACGCCGGAGAAGTTGCTCCTGAGCCAGGAGGTCGATGAAGTCATCGCTCCGGGTAGTGAGGGAGAATTCGGTGTCCTGCCTGGACACTGCCATCTTCTTTCCAGCCTGCGCATCGGAGAGTTGCGGTACAAGACTCAGGAAGCGTGGCATTATATGTCGATCCTGTGGGGCTACGCTGAGGTCACGCCATCCAAGGTCACGGTGATGGCGGAGATCGCCGAGAAGGCCGAAGACATCGATGTCGGTCGTGCACAACAGGCCGTCGAAAAGGCCGAGCAACGCCTCCAGGCTGGCGGACTTCCTTCAGAAGTGAAAGAGGCTCAGATCAGTCTCGAAAAGGCCCGTCTCCGAAAAAAGATCGCGGACCGTGCCAAAAAATCCGGGCACGCCTAACCTCTCTTCCCGATACTTCACGTAGTCTGCCGATTGCACCTCCCTGATCCGTCGTCGGGGGCCCTCCGGTGTTACGAACCACGTCATTCTATTCTTGCTTCCTTGGCCTCACGATCCTCCTCTGTCTCGGCTGTACGGCGCCCACGCTAACGAGTCGTGTCATTGAACAGGACTCCTCCTGGTTTGTGCGGCTCGACTCCCATCTCGAAGCCGGCAGTGCATCCCCACGATACGATCATCCGATTGTTTGGAGGGATGAAGATCTCTCTGCCATCCTGAGTCGATTGATCCTTCAAGAACGAGTCGGCCTTATGGATAACGCGAGGCCTCCGCGTTCGGTGTTCTCGTTGGAAGAGATCAACCTCCTTATTCCCACTCTTCGCAAATCCTTTCAGGAAGCGACATCCCATGAATGGATCGTCTTTATGCTTGTTGGGCAACAAGGGACAGGTACTGAGACCACTTCCGGCGGTATGTTTGTCGAGGGTGGTAAGCTCCATCTGGTGATCGCCAATCACCGTCTCGCGCTCGCGGAGAATTCGGAAGAGCATACGCGTGTGCGGGCGAACCCTCTCCATTCCGTTCAAGGCAGCGGCGGTGCCTTGGCCTTTGACTCGCCTCGATTTGTGATCGGGACCAAAGCCAATTGGTCAGGTGGTCATCGAGCGTCCGCCAGCGAACTAATCCTCGATCATACTGCATTTCTTTCCTCTCTCCAGCGCACGGGGTCGGCGGCGGCTCCTGTTCCTGTCCGTGGATCGCATGCGTTCGCCACAGCACCTGAAGCTGATACATCTCGGCTGGGATCATCCAATTCCGTGCAGGTGGATTCAGAGCAGATCATTCTTCGACTTCGCGAAGAGATCGAAAGACTGAAGCAGCAACTGGCAGACCAGGCTTCTGAGGTTGATCGATTGAAGGGTCGTGAAATTCGCAGCACACCAACTCCGTGATTCGTACCCCTCCCTGAGAGCGACTCGAAACGATTCTCGGGGCAGGACCAGTTCTGTTCTCCCCGGCAGGACTCTGGTCCGTCCTGCCGGTAACCGATCCGACGCCCACGGCCTGCATACGCAACCGCTGTGTTTATGGCCCGACGGGGATCGTAATCACGATTGCACCCATCACATCATTCAGCTTGAAATCACGTTTGGGGCTGTCGGGATGCGCGTTGTGGCAACCGAGGCAGGCTTGGGTGGCTGCGAGATCGGCATACACCGCTTGAAAATAGCGCGTCTCCCCGATCTTCATAAAGCCGGTGTGGGGTCGATTCGGTTGCGTCAAGATGGTTCCGAGCCCGGCCTTCTCCAGCTCGTTTGCCGCCACATTGCGCTTGTTGATCGGCCACAGACTGATCAGTCGATATTGGATGCCCAGCCCCTTCTTGGCGATGTACCGTCCCGACTCCATCAGGAACTGAGCCGGTAGCGGCAAGGTATTCTTCTGCTCCCAGTTCTCCGATGCAACGACCACACCCTTGGTCTGCAAGCGCTCGACGACATGCCTGGTATACACATCCCGGTCTGCTTCAATCACGGCGTGGATGTAATTGGCCACCGTTTCAATCGGCAGGGTGACGGGAGCATTCTCAGGCAGTGCGCGACTCGGCCACAACACCGTCGCGCCGACGAATGCGAATCCCAGTACCGTCGCGACCCGCAGCAATTTGTGAGAGGATGTCATGACAACCTCCTTGTTGCGCACACGGGTGGTCCGGTCTGGCCGGCACACCACGTGGGCAGATGAATGGCACAGTAGGGTCTTGCCTATGAGTGCTTGCGGAAGTCGGGAAGACGAACGAGATCGATTGCCGGGCGGATGAGGAGAATGAGTTGGAGACTATCGACCCTGAGGATCGGGCCGAGCGATGAGCCGGGATGCCGACCCTAGCGATGGCCTCCTGAAAAAACGACCGGTCGTGGGAAGGTACCGAAGGCATCGCCCCAGCTCCTTGCCCGTACGAACCAACGTGCCCACCAGATCATACGGTCACTCATCATATTACGCTTCGATCTGTACGCTGTCTAATCATCTTATGAGAGGGCACGACACCACCGGTTGCCACTAGGGGAAATACGTCCATTTCTTTGCCCGTCATCCTGTCGCATATACCGCTATGGCTCGGGCCATGATGTGAAGCACGACCTTCGGTGCGCACGAGAGCAGGGCAACGTGGGCGAGCGGCGAGGTTGAGCGCGACGTGTCATCGGGACACAGGCTGTCGGTCGGTGGCCGGGCTAGCGGAGAATTGCGAGCTGGACTTACGATGCTGAATTGCCGTGGTCGTGAGGGGAAGAGCGAGTGCCTTTCGGCAGAGCCTCCAGCAAACGATCTACCCATGAGGCGGGAAGCTCTTCCACTGAATCGGCAATGCGCGATTGCCACCACGAAGAAATCTGAGCAAGGTCCTCTTTTTGAAAGCGGTGTTCGAGAATGTCGAACGTATCGTGCCGGTACAGCACGACATCGAGCGGATATTCGACGCTGGTGGAGCTCGTACGTGTAGCATCGAAGGCGAGGAAGCCGACCTTCAGCGCGAGGTCCATGCTGGAGTGATACCTCAGCACGCGATCGAGGAGCGGCTTTCCGTAGCCGGATTCGCCGATGATACAGTAGGGGGTGCCTTCACTGACTTCGACCCAATTGCCTTGAGGGTAGATCAGATAAAGTTTGTGGGTGAGGTCGTTTTCCAGTTGCCCGCCCACCAGGGCGTGGAGATTGAAGGTCAGTCCAGCATTATATAAGGCGCTTTTATCTTCTTCGGCCACACGGCGGATCTGTGCGGCAAACACGTTGACCGCTTTGAACAGTTTGTCGAACGTTTGGTCGCTCTCGCTGATGGCCTCATCGAAATAGGTCACAGCTTTGTCTCGGACCGATCGTAATCCTGATGTCATGAGAAACATCGAGTGGCGGCCATGTTGATGGATGGAGACCTTTCCAGCGGTGATGCATTCCGCCCCCGTCGTCACCCGCGTGTCGGCGATCCCGACCAACCCCTCCTCCACCTTCATTCCCAAGCAAAACGTCATTGCTCCTCCGTGACGGACTCTGTGTAGTGAACTCGGCGAGGCACGAAGAACGTTTCAGAAATAGCCTCGCCTACTTGGTTGAGTCGTGCTTGAAAGTGGTCCACAAATTCATGCAGACCCCTTGTGACGCAGTCTTCGATGTCGACAAAGTCTAGTTCGGCGCGCAGGCGTCCCAATCGTTTTTCGGCCAGGTTTTGATACGATCCCCGTTCGGATCCGCTAATCGCGTGCAGGGAGTCCTCCGCTTTAATGAGGCAATAGCGGATTGCCCGCGGGAAGGTGGGTTCAAGGATGAGAAAGGCGGCCACGTCATCCGGAGCGATGCGTCCATAGCGTTTGTAATACATCTCTAAGGCGCTCGCGGATTTCAATAAATCCGACCATTGGATGATGTCGAACGGCGTGCCGACTTCATCGGCGGTCGGCAAGAGGATGAAATATTTGACATCGAGAATGCGCGAGGTTTTGTCCGCTCGTTCGAGGAGGCGGCCGAGCCGTGCAAAGTGCCAACCCTCTCCATGGGACATGGTGGCATCGGTGATTCCCCACAGTAGATGGCTCGCGGCTTTGACGTCGGCCAAAAATGCGTGGAGGTCATGGTGCGACATCCCGCGAGTGACGGCGTCTCGGACCAACAGGTAAAAGCGGTTGACCTGTTCCCACATTTCACTGGAGATGATTTCCTTGACCGAGCGCGCGTTTTCCCGCGCGCCCAGGAGGCAGGACAGAATGGAATTCGGGTTCTCGGCATCCGCCACAAGGAAATGAAGCACGGTCTCCTTCGTCGCTTTTCCATAGCGCGCGACAAACATCTCATGATCGCCTGTCGTGGCGACCAGCGGCTCCCACTGCTCGACCGTGCCGCGAGGAAGGTCAAGAGAGAGATTCAAATTGACCTCGATGAACCGGGCATAGTTTTCCGCCCGTTCGATGTAGCGGTTCACCCAATAGATGGAACTGGCCACTCTGCTCAGCATCGCGGTCTCCGACCAAGGTGTTCGCAGAGCCGCCGGCCGACCGATCGGCAGGAGGCCTGTGCGCGCGCAAGACTCATGACAGCACCCACGTATCTTTGTTACCGCCACCTTGGGAGGAATTGACGACCAATGACCCTTTTCTCAAGGCCACGCGAGTCATGCCGCCCGGCAACACATAGAACCCTTTCCCCTGCAAGACGTACGGACGAAGATCGACATGTCGTCCCTCGATCTGGTCTTCCACCAGAGTCGGCGATCGGGAGAGCGCGAGTGTGGGCTGAGCGATGTAGTTGCGAGGGTCGGCCTGGATGCGACGGGCACAGTCTTCTCGTTCTTGCTGAGAGGCCTGAGGGCCGATCATCATGCCGTACCCACCGGCTTCGTTCGTCGCCTTGACTACCAACTGATCGAGATGTTCCAGCACGTAGTCTCGATCCCGGCGTTCCCAGCAGACGTAGGTGGGCACGTTGGGGAGTATCGGTTCCTCTGCCAAGTAGTAGTTGATGATCTTGGGGACGTAGGCATAGATCGCCTTATCATCGGCGACGCCGGTGCCGGGCGCATTCGCGATCGCCACGCGGCCGTTCTTATAGGCCTCCATGACACCGGGAACTCCCAGCAGAGAATCGGGACGGAACACCAACGGGTCCAAATATTCGTCATTGATCCGCCGATAGATGACGTCCACCCGATGGGAGCCCTTCGTGGTGCGCATGTGGACCGAGCCATCGATGACGACCAGGTCACTGGCTTCCACCAGTTCCACACCCATTTTTTGAGCCAGAAGAGAATGTTCGTAGTAGGCGGAATTGTAGCTGCCGGGCGTGAGAATCACGATCGTCGGATCGGGGAGGTCAGACAGGGACCGAAGGGTTTCCAGCAGGCGGCTTGGGTATTCATCGACCGGCCTGACGCGATAGGCCTCAAACAATTCTGGAAAAGTTCGTTTCATCACCTGTCTGGCTTCCAGCACATACGCCACCCCGGACGGGCAGCGCATATTATCCTCAAGGACATAATAGCGGCCGTCGCTGATGCGCACCAGGTCGATCCCGGCGATGTGACACCAGATTCCGCGAGGGGGATTGAGCCCCCAGCAGGCTTTCAGAAACCCTTTGCTGGAATAGATCAGTTCGCTTGGGATGACGTTATCTTTGAGGATCTTTTGCTCGTGATACACATCATCAATAAATAGGTTTAGTGCGCGCAGGCGTTGGCGAAGGCCGGTGTCGATGAGCGTCCAATCCGGTGCCTCCACAATCCGCGGTACGATGTCGAAGGGAAAGATCTGTTCGTGCCCCTCGTCGCTGCCGTACACGCCGAACGTCATGCCCATGTTCAGGATGACGCGTTCCGCTGCTTGCTGGCGCTTTCTAAGTTCTCCATCGGGGAGCGATGCAAACTTCCGCAGCAGTAACGCGCTTCCCCGCCGGGGCCGGCCGATTCCTTCAAACAATTCGTCGTAGAACTCGCCTGGGTCGTAGGTGGAAAACTTCATGTCAGGTGTCAGTGCCTTCCGTCGTTCTTCGGACGGCTCGGCAGGGAGCGCCGTTTCCCCGCGGGGTATCGACGCTGCCGTCCGAACCTACTCCTTGCTCAGGGGAATTTCTATCACCATCCCGCCCATGACGTCATCGATCTTGAAATCGTGTTTCGGGCTTTGCGGGTGCGCATTGTGGCAAGCGATGCAGGCCTGTGTTACGGCGCGGTCGGCGTAGACGGCTTGGAAATAAGACTGGCTGCCGATGGTGACGGTGCCGGAAACAGACCGTTCGGGATGGAGTCGCACGGCTTCCAGGCTGTTTCGTTCCGAGTTGTTCGCCGGTGCGTTCTGGGGGTTGATCGGCCACAAGCTCATGAGGCGGTAGCGCACTCTGGTTCCGGTCAAGGTTGCCAATTCACCGGCCTCCCGCAGAAATTGGGCCGGCAGCGGCAACGTGGTCTTGTCCCTCCGCCAGGTTTCCGATGCGGGTGTGCCGCCCTGTTTCTGCATTCGCTCGACAACATGGATGGTGTAAAACGTACGGTCCGCTTCAATCACTGCATGCAGGTAGTCAGCGACGACTTCGGGGGGGATTCCCGGCAGGTCTGCTGCTAGCCCTGTCTTCGCGAGTCCGCTCACCAGGATCAGGCACGTTGCGACGAACGCGAGCTTCCCTCCCATGGTCCACCCTCCTTCTCATAAGTCGAACCGGCCTCGCAACGCTCAGCATAGGCCGATTGTCGTCGAGAGGCAATCGGTCGGCCTTCTACGATTGCATTCGGTTGCCGCGCTGCCGTAGCGTAACAGCGTTATGCAAACGGAATTTGTCATCTCTGCCGGGGAGCAGCCCAAACGGTTGGACGTATTCCTCGTGCACCGCGAGCCGAAGCTCTCGCGCGCGGCCTTGCAGCGGATGATTACTGCGGGCTGGGTGCGGGTTAATAGTCTGATCGCCAAATCGAGTCAGCGAATCAAAGCGGGAGATGTCATCGTCTTTGATGCGCCTCAGGCTGCCCCGTTACGGATCGATGGCGAGACAAAACAGCTGGAGATTCTGTTTGAGGATCATGCGTGCCTAGTGCTGAATAAGCCCGCCGGGATCGTGGTCCACCCGTCACCGGGACATTGGTCCAACACGCTGCTGAATGCATTGCTGGACCATTGCGCCCGGGGGGGTGGGTCGGCGACGCCGGGCGTAGTGCATCGGTTGGATAAAGATACGTCCGGAGTCATGGTGGTGGCCAAGACAGAGGAGGCGCACCGAAAACTATCGATGCAGTTCGAACGTCATGCTATCACCCGTCACTATGAGGCGCTTGTCGTGGGCGTGCCGCCTGAATCGGAAGGCCGGATCGATGCGGCGCTGGGACCGGATCGGCGAAATCCCAAACGCAGTTCAGTCCAGACGCTTCATCCGAGGCCTGCAGTCACAGACTATCGAGTCGAAGAGATGTTCGGCAAGGCGGCGGCCCGCCTCGTGCTCAGTCCCCACACAGGCCGCACGCACCAGTTGCGGGCGCATCTTCACACCATCGGCCATGCCATTCTCGGTGACCGGGCCTACGGGGGGGAGCGAGTCGGTGCGATCGCGGGGTATGAGATTCCGCGGGTCATGCTGCATGCCCGTATGCTGGGGTTCACACATCCTGTTACCGGGATGTATGGCGAGTGGACGGCCGACGCGCCGTCTGATTTTCAGGCCGTACGACAGGGGCTCTATGCAGGGCGGCAATTCGAGCCAGCGGGCGACGAGCGGTTACAACGAGAGGCCTGAGATATCGCGGTCTAGGTGTTGGTGCTGGACGAGGAAGTAGGGGAATCGGCCGAATGCGAGGCGGCAACCGACCAGGTAGCGTGGGTGGGTGGTGCCCACCGGGAGGTGAGTGGACCAGCGCACCTCGAACAACGTCAGTGAGCGCTGTCGTTGCAGCGCCGGATTCTGAAGACTGAGTAATTGTCTGCTCTGAGGTTTCTGGTCAAGCAAGAGGAGAATGCCGTCCGAACTGACATTCAACGAATAGGCCTTCCCGAGTATTGTGGAGGCGTCGGAACCATGTCCCTCCACCAGCTCGTAGACGCAAGGAGTCCTGACCGCAAACCGAGTGTCGATGCGCCGGTCGCGCACGGGGGGCGAGATCGGTTGCTCGATCCGATTGTCCACAATGGGGGGCAACGATTCCGCTGTCGGAGCGAACGTGTCCTGCAGCGACCTGAGGATTCTGTGGATAAAATCAGCAGCCATTGGATTGTCACAATCTCCACATGTTGAAGCAGCAAACTCCTCTCTGTAAATAAGCAAGTCAGGTGCCTGTACCAAAAGGTAGAGGCATCATGCTAACAGCATGAATTTTTTCTGGAGTAGGAGTGTGCCATCATGCGACACCATGGGAATGCGCAGAAACATGGTGTCAAATCCAACGCACCACTGACAGAAATGAACGGTCAAACATACCTTCGTGCCGGCGTTGAAGGACGCTAGTAGGCAGCGCAGCATGTGGATGGATTGTGGACGACATGTGCGTGAAGTGTGTAGAGGATGGGGACGGAGCGGGCGGCTTGTGTTTGCCAGGCCTGTGTGGCAGCTTATGTCCTCGCATGTTCGATGACGTCAGGCAGTCACCACGTGAATAGGATCAGCACCACTCCGGTTGAAATTGTCGTGACCGGAGGAGAATCGTCCAAGCGGATCGATGTTTTCCTTGCCAACCGCGACCCGACTTTCTCTCGCTCGGCCTTGCAGCGCTTGATCGGGGAAGGGCGCATTCTCATCAATGGGCACACGATCCGGCCAAGCCAGAAGATCAAACCGGGTGACCGCATCCGGCTGGAGGTGCCGCGACCTGAACCGCTGGACCTCAAGCCCGAAGCCATCCCGTTTGATATTCTCCACGAAGATGCGGAGTTGCTCGTGCTCCATAAGCCGGCCGGCCTCGTGGTACATCCCGCGCCGGGGAATTGGTCCGGGACGTTGGTGAATGCGCTCCTGCATCACTTCGCAACCTCGGGCGTCACACCGTCACATATCGGAGGCAAGGAACGTCCGGGACTCGTTCACCGGCTGGACAAAGAAACCTCGGGCGTCATGGTGATTGCGAAGACGGACCAGGCGCATCGGGCGTTAGCCGCGCAGTTCAAGCTCCACACGATCACCAGGGTGTACGAAGCCTTGATTTGGGGCGTACCCAAGAAGGGCCATGGCCTGATTGAACTGGCGATCGGGCGCGATACCAAAGAGCGGAAAAAGTTTTCGGCGCGGACGACCAAACCGAAACCCTCTGCGACCGACTACCAGGTTGAGGAGCGGTACGGCAAGGTCGCGGCCCATGTGCGTCTCTTACCCAGAACCGGACGCACTCATCAGTTGCGAGTCCATCTGACGTCGATCGATCATCCCATCCTGGGGGATAAGACATACGGCGGAACCAAAGTGATGTCGGTGGCGGGGGTGCCGATTCCCCGTGTCATGCTCCACGCGCGTACGCTGGGATTTACGCATCCCAACGGCGGGGAGTATCATCAGTTCGATGTGCCCTGCCCGCCTGATATGGAGCAGGTGCAGGATCTCCTCCGGGCAGCCACGGTACACTAGAAGTCGCAGGCGATCAGCCTGAATCAGCAAGACGCCGCCACCGGATATGACGGTCGGCGAGAGTGAGGAGAGTCGAACGATGGAAACCAGTGCCGTGCTTGATCGGATCGGTGAGCTGATCGCGCAGCTCAAAGGGTACGCTTCCAAATTACCGCCGGTGGTACATCTCGCCTCGGTGCCGACCGGGGTCAAACCAAAGCCAGAGGCCGTGGAAGTGTTCGAGCAGGCCCTCCTGCGGTTTCGGGAGCAAAGCGGCCGCTCTCCGTTTAAAAGTCTGCAGGATTATCTGATCGAGTCGCTCGAAGCGTTCGAGGTCGGCAATGTGCTTGGGGTGGTTCAGCCGCTGCTGGCCGTCCTCGATCAGGTGGAGCGCATGTATCGGGATAAGGAGATCAAAGTCGGTCCGGCCGAAGAGAAGCGTATGGGGGAGTATCGTGCGGCGTTGGTCAAGATCCTGCCGGGGAGTCAGCCGGAATTGGAGGGGGCAGGGCGGGGCATGTGAAGTTCGGATCGGCCCTGTTCAATTGAGCCTGATCATCCGTTAAACAGGGCGGGAACGGTCAATGGCCCATCTTCGGGCCGGCAGCGTTGGCGCCGGCGGTCACCAGCTGGAAGCGGACGGTCGAGCCACAGTGCGGACATTTCGCGCGGACCGTTTCTTCGTCGAGGACGTCGTAATGGTTCTCCTTCAGCCACATCAATTGAAAACACTTCGGACAGCTTCGCACTTGCGTTCCCATGGTCTTCCCCTTACACTACGGTTAACTGACTGACGCCGTTCGGAGGGACTAATTTAGTACAAGATGCCTCCCGCTCTCAAGACCGATCAGCATCCCATCACCTTCTCCGACCGCAACGATTTCGACGCTGCACAACTGATTCATTTGTACCGGCAGGCTCCCTGGGCGAAGCATCGTGCGCTTGAGCAGGCGCAGGCGATGCTGGCCAAGACGGATGTGGTCATCTCGGCCTGGGATGGCCCTCGCCTGGTGGGCTTTGGCCGCGTGCTGACCGACTACGTGTTCCGAGCGTCGATCTGGGATGTGATCGTGGATCGCGACTATCAGGGACGAAAGATCGGCACCGAGATCGTGCGACGGATTCTCGACCATCCCACCCTTCGGCAGGTTGAACTATTCTGGCTTTGCACGCGCATGCCCGGGTTTTATGAACGGCTCGGGTTCAGCGCGAAAGAGCAGACCGGTATGGTCTGGTCTCGAAAGCAGCCGGATCCGCAACCGCAGTAATCCATCCGCATCCAACGGTTTTCTTCTCCGTACTCATCCAATCCCAGTCGCCGATTCTTGCCCGTGAGGCGTACGGGCCTGCCCGGTTGTGCTAGGTCGGCTGAATTCGATGCAACCGTTTGGGCGAACAACAGACCGCGAGAAAGAACAGGCTCGTGGCCAAGAGAACAATCGAGGGACCGGAGGGAAGATCGAAGGCATAGGACAGCAGTACGCCGCTTACGGCGCAGAAGATGCCGATGAGCATGGAGTAGAGCGTCATCTGAGTCAGGCTGTGCGTAAGCTGGTAGGCTGTAGATGCGGGGATCAGAATCATCGCAAACACGAGAATCGCTCCGACGGTTTTCAACGCAATCACCACGGTGAGCGCCACGAGTGTCAGCAGGAGGTAGAAGATTTGCCGCGCGGGGACGCCGGATGCTGCTGCCATCTCCTGGTCGAAGGCAATGAAGTACAGTTCCTTCGAGAGCAGAAGGATCGTTCCCAGCACCACCACGCTCAGCCCGCCGATGGTCATGAGTTCGTCCGTGGTCACGGAAAGCACGCTGCCGAACAGATACCCGTAGACCTCGGGGTTATACGTCTTCATGAGTCCGAGGAAAAGAATGGCCAGCGCCATGGTGGCGGTATAGAGGATGCCGATGGACACGTCCAGCTTCATGCGCCCCTTCTCCTCGACCCAACCCGTGATCCAAACCGTCGCCAGTCCGAACACAATGGCGAGACTGAGCGGAGGAAGGCCGAGGAGATAGGCGAGGGTGACACCGGCAAATGCGGCATGGGCGGTCCCGGCCCCTGCGAACGCGAGGCCCCGTAAGACGACGAACACGCCGATGACGGAGCAGACCGCGCCGACCAGTGCGGCGGCCAGAAGTGAGCGTTGCATGAAATCGTACGCGAGCAGTTCGAGCATCGTAGTATGTGGTGACCGAATAATCTTGTGAATGAATGAGTGCGATGACTGAGTCTAGCCCGGACTATTCATGAATACCTACTCCGGCGTCCGATCCTCTCGCCCGGCGAGGCTTTTCTCGTTCGGCCTCCTCGACGGACTGCCGGTACGCCTGCGTCGGCCTCACTTGCGAGAAGCCCCGGCGGGCTTCCGTCTCGAACGCCTCGCGACGGCATTCGTGAATAATCCGGGCTCGGCCCTTGAATCCGAACCGTCGCCGGTTCGATTCAACATATGTGCTTCAGTGGTGATGGTAATCCTCAACGAGAACAAAGTCCTTGTCCGTAATGACCAGTTCTTTCCCGTATACCTGACTCAGAATCTCCGGCTTCAGAACCTCTTGCGGCGGCCCTTCGGCAAAGAGCTTCGTCTTGAGCAGCACCAACCGGTCGACCCGCGACCGGATCATGTTGATGTCGTGAGTGATCATGAGAATGGTCAACTTCAGCTCTTGATGCAGCTGCTGGATCAACTCCACCACACTATGCTGCGCGGTGAGGTCCAATCCGGTCGTCGGCTCGTCCAACAAGAGAATTCGGGGCTGTTGCGCCAGCGCCCGCGCGATGAACACCCGTTGCTGCTGTCCGCCGGAAAGGGCGCCTAAGGCGGAGTCTCTGTGATGATCCATGCCGACCTGGGCCAGCGCCTGACGGGCGATGTCCCGATCCTTTTGTGACGGTCGCCGAAAGAGGCCGAGCGCGCCGTATCGTCCCATCATGGCCGCTTCCAGCACGGTCACGGGAAAGTTCCGGTCGATCATGCCTTTTTGCGGCAGATAACCGATGAGCGCACGATGGTGACAGCGGAGTTCTTCGCAGGCACAGTCGAGGACACGGAGGGTTCCGCTCAGCGGGGCCATCAGGCCCAGCACGGCACGACAGAGTGTCGTTTTCCCGGAGCCGTTGGGGCCGATCACCCCGACAAATTCCGATTCCGGAATGGTCAGGGAGATGTCCTCCAGGGCCACGATACCGGGAAAACCGAAGGTGGCATGGTCGAAACGGATAATGGGATGGGTCATGCGCGGCGGTGTACGTTGAAAATGCTGGTTTTTCGGTCGATGTCCGGGTGGCTGCGGCGGTCAGGTCTGTTCAAGCGCCTGGGCCAATTGGAGCACATTATAGCGGAGCATGTCGAGGTAGGTCTCGGTCCCCGGTAAGCCACCGGGCAAGGTCGTCAACACGGCGATATGGGCGCCGGTTTCCCGAGCCAACAATAGTGGGACCTTCTGATTCAGTTGTACCTCGGAGATAATCACGCGGACCCGGTCTCGCTTGATGGTTTCGATCAACGTATGCAGATGTCGCGCGGAAGGTTCTCCCCCCGGTTGTGTCTGGATCGTGCCGGCGATGTGCAGATCGTAGCGTCGGGCAAAGTAGGGCCAGGCCGGGTGGTGAACGATCACCGCGCGGTTCGGCAATGAGCGGAGCCGGGCCAGCGATTCGTCCTGCACGCGCGTGAGTGCCTGGAGGTACGTCGCGGTGTTGGTCCGATAGTCGGTGGCATGGGCCGGGTCTGCGGCGACCATGGCATCGGAAATGTGTCGGACCATGGTGGCTGCGGCCGCCGGATCCAGCCAGACATGCGGATTCCCCGCCGCGTGCTCGTGCGAATGGCTCGTCCCTGCCGGCTCGGGGTGATCCTGGATCAGCTCGATGTCTTTGGAGGTCGTCACGACCCGCAACGAGCCATTGCCGGCGTTCTTCACCAGTGAGGACACCCAGACTTCGAGTCCGGCCCCGACTTCGAACAAGAGCGCGGCTTTGCGAACCGCGACAAGATCGCTTGGTTTCGGCGAATAGGTATGCTCACTCTCATACCCGGTCATGAGCGAGTTCACATGCACATACGAACCGCCGATTTGTTGCACCCAGTCCTTCAAGACCGGGAGCGTCACAACAACACGAAGCGGTTCGGCAGCGGATGCAGCAGAAGCTATCGCGGAGGAGCCCCATTCACAGGGGATCGTAAATGCGAAAAGCATGGTCAGGACGATCAGGCGAAACATCCGGCGGACGGTAACACCCGATTTCTGCAAAGTCAACGCGAAGGCCGGTGGCGATTGTGCGCGGATGATACGCGCGATGCTTGACCCGTTGCCGGGGTTTCGATTAGCGTAGCGAACCGAATCAGAAATGGGTTTCTCCCTGTTGTGTGCTGCAGGAGGGCGCGATGAAAGTTGTCGGACTCATGTCCGGAACATCGGCGGACGGAGTAGACGCGGCGCTGGTGAGCATCGTCCGGCGCGGGGGGGCGCCGCGGATCACTCCCCTGGCCTTTGCCTCCCTGCCGTACCCGCGGTCGCTCCAGCAACGAATTGTTGAGCTCTCGCTCCATGGCCGCGTGGACGACATCTGCCACCTGAACACGTATCTCGGGGAACTATTCGCCAAAGCGGCTTTGCGGGTCATTCAGCAATCGAAATACCGCCTGGCCGATATTGATTTGATCGGATCACACGGCCAAACGATTCACCATTTGCCGAAGGGGCGACGTGAGCCTGGTGTCGGGTTGGTCCGGTCCACCCTGCAGATCGGTGAGCCGGCCGTCATCGCGGAACGCACAGGCATCACCACCGTGGCGAATTTCAGGCCGCGTGATATGGCGGCCGGCGGGGAGGGGGCGCCGCTGGTTCCCTACGCCCATGCGGTGGCATTTGGCCATGCGCGTCGAGGGCGTCTCGTGGTGAATATCGGCGGAATCAGCAATGTGACCTATCTGCCGCCGGGCGGTGGTGTCGCCGACCTCCGCGCGTTCGACACCGGCCCCGGGAACATGGTGCTGGACGCCATTGTGCACGAATCGTCGAAGGGGCAGAGTGCCTACGACGCCGGAGGCCGACGCGCCCGCAAGGGAACGATGAACCGGGCGCTGCTCACCAAGCTCATGGCCCATCCATTCCTCACGCGTCGTCCGCCCAAGTCGACCGGTCGGGAAGAGTTCGGTGCGCCGTTCGTTCGAAACCTGCTCGCGACACAACGTCAGGCGCGTCTGACAGTCGAGGATCTGCTGGCGACCTGTGCAGCGTGGACGGCGGAGGCGATCGGTTCGTCCCGACGGTGGGTCACCGGCGAGATCCATGATGTCATCGTCGGTGGTGGCGGTGTGTACAATCGCGCTATTATGGCCTCCCTCCGGCAGGTATTTGCGCCGACGCCTGTATTGACGTTCGAGGACTGTGGGTGGAGCAGTAAAGCCTTTGAAGCGACGGCGTTCGCGCTGCTGGCGTACGATACGTATCACGGACAGTGCACCAATGTGCCGCAGGTGACGGGGGCCTATCATCCCGTGCTCCTCGGCGCTGTGGTGCCGGGATCCCCTCACATGCTGAAACAGTGGGTGCGTTCCGCCCGCTGACTGATCGGACTGTCATGGAATTGCTGTACCCCATCCTTGGTATCGGCGCGCTGGTGTTTCTGGGAAGCCTGGCGTGGGAAAGTTTCGGGCGGCGGCGTTCACCCGGCGCGTTCACGGCTGAGGCTCCTGCCGGTATGAGTTTTAAGCCCAAGCCGTTGCTCACTGATCAGGAAGTGCAACTCTACAATCTGCTGCGCCTCGCCGTGGAAGACCGGTACCTGCTGTTTACGCAGATTCCTCTGTGGAGCCTGTTGGATTTGCGGCTTCCCTCCGGAACGCCGCCTGCGGGGACGCTGCGGGAACTTGCGCTGAAACGCGCCACCTTTGTGCTGGTGCACCCGGGCAGCCGACTGGTCGAGAAGGTGGTGCAAGTCGAGCGGCCGGTGCCGGATGATGCCCCGGACGGGTCGCACGATTCATTGTTTGAATCGGCGCTTCGTGCGGCAGGCGTGCAACTCGTGCGGCTGAGCCCGCTGCACGCCTATACGGTCCCGGGTCTCGTCACCGTGCTGGATCTTGCCGATCCAGAATAACGCCGGTTCGACTGCCAACGGGGCTGTGCCGAAAGGGCGCACAATCCGGATCAGCTTGGCTCGGCGGCAACCGGTTCATCCTTTGCGGCAGCGGCCTCCAAGGCCTTGCGAGCCACTTCGGCCTCTGCGCTATCGGGATACTGGTCCGTCACTCGCTCGAACATCATCTGCGCTTTGTCCCGGTCGCCTTGCTTCGTGTAGATCTGTCCGATCTTGAGCGTTGAGGCGGCGAGCTTCTGGCTCATCGGATAGTCGGAGATGAGGTTGTAGAACGAGTCCAGCGCGTCCTTGTATCGTCCCATGCGGTACTGGCATTCGCCTTTCCAATATTGAGCGTTGGCGGACAGCGAGGATTGCCCGTGGAGTTCGAGGAAGAAGCGAAACCCGGCGAGGGCCGCGGCATAGTCCTTGTGGCGGAACTCTTCCATCACGCGATCGTAGAGGCGGTGCGCATCATCAGGTGGTTGAGGTGACGCGGCGAACAGCGTTGGAACGGCCGTGAAGTTGCCGATCAACGCCAAGACGACACAGATGCTTCGCATCGAACCGAGCTTGGAATGAGTCCTAGTCATGAGTGCCCCTCTTTCTTCCCTGTTGGCAGAGCCTGGGTTCACGCGGTCGTTGTGTCTTTCGATATGAAAGAACCGCACCAGCGAGGGGCGACAAGGGAATCCATTGTGAAATTGTATGGTTTGCCTGGAATCGAGGGCGGAGTGGGCCAGATCTTCCGGAACAATAGAGGCGGAAAGCAGACAGCATTGTACGGAAAGCGCCAGCCATGAGGCGGTGTTCTGGCCGATTGACAGATCGCAAGTTTTCACTTGTTGTCGGTTAGCATGCAACCGGTCCTGGCGGCGGGTGTGATGATTCCGAGTCTGTAGAGGATCGAGACAGTCGGTATGGAAAGACCACAGGAGTCAGGCGCGGTCGGTGGCCGAAGGGAGCCGCTCAGCGAGCCACCTCCCAATCCGAAGGGGGGCCGGACGCTGATCGTCGACGCCCGCGATCCCCGTGCGTACATCAGGCCGAGCGCGGCCCTGAAAGACGCCGGTGAGACCGATCAGGTCTTCATTCGACCGGGAGTGTATGAAGACAAAGTCTTTGTCGCGGATCGTCCCGTGCTCCTCATCGGCGCCGGGCGTGATCACGTGCAGATTTACAGCCGGCGCGGGGGGCCGCTCTATCTTCAGCGGGTCCCCGCGGGCATGATCAGCGGGATCACCTTCCGGTATGTGGGCAGTGATCAACATTCCGCGATCAACGTCCTGGACTCAGTCTGCACGATTACGCAATGCCGGGCGACGGAAGGCGTGTTGTCCGGAGTGGTGATTTATGGTCCTGAGGCCCGTGCGACATTTGTCGAGAATGAGGTCTGTTACAACCGCGAGTCAGGCATTTTTGTCTTTGCGGGAGCACAACCGCGTGTGGCCCAAAACCAGTGTTATGGGAATCATCATTTTGGCTTGGCGGTGCGAGATCCCGGCAGCCATCCGGAATGTGTGCGCAACGTCTGCCACAGCAACATGCTCAGTGGGATCCTTCTGTTCCACCATGCAGAGGCGCTCCTGCTCGACAATACCTGTCGGGACAATCAGCACTGGGGGTTGGTCATGACCCCGGATACGCATCCGACACCCCCTCGCGAGGACCTGGTCACGTCCAATGTGTTGCTGCCGAATCCCCGAGGGTCGTTGGTCGTGACGGAACAGCCTCTCGCCGATATCGGTCGGTAAGCAGATGCGTGATGTGCCGGGTAGTTCTGTTGCGGTGGTCGATGGCAGAGGGAAGGACGGGCCCTGACGCGGCGTCTCGCTACCGTACCGGGGCGGCGGTACCGGAGGGAGGCTGTCCGGTGGTGGAGTGAAAGTGGAATCGGTTCCCACCTTGTTGCTTGGCGGTATACATGGCCTTATCGGCATGTCTGAGCAATTCGTCGATATCCTCATCATCTAGGGGGTAGAGCGTGATGCCGATGCTCACGCCGATCGAGATCCGGTGCGCTCCGATCTCAAACGGAGTGCTGATCGATTCCACGATTCTTTTGGCCACCACGAGGACATCGGCCACGCCGGAAATACCTTCCAGGATGGCGGTGAACTCATCGCCGCCCATGCGCGCGACGGTATCCACTTCACGAACGCACTCCAGCAAACGGGTCGCCACGACTTTCAGCAACTGGTCGCCCACATCGTGCCCCAGCGTGTCATTGACGGCTTTGAATCGATCCAGGTCGAGCAGCATGATCGCCAGGGGGTGATCTTTCCGTTTGCTGCGCGCCATGGCATGGATTAAGCGGTCGCGGAAGAGGGCGCGGTTGATCAGGCCGGTCAGCTGATCGTGCTGAGCGAGATAGGTCAGACGTTCCTGTGTTCGCTTGCGTTCAATGGCATAGAGAATCGAGCGCGCGAGAAAATCGGTCCCGCCCTGGCCCTTCACCAGATAATCCTGGGCCCCGTGCTGCAGCGCTTTCAGGGCCAGGGGGTGATCGTCGTGTCCGCTCAGCACTACCACCGGCACGCCTGGACTGGTCGCTAAGACCTGGGTCACGGTACTCAAGCCATGGGTGTCGGGAAGGGAGAGATCGAGGAGTACCACATCAAACCGGTCCCGGCTCAATCTGGTCAAGCCTTCCGCAAGAATGGGGGCATGCGTGATCTCGAACTGGTCGAGCGGCCATTCGGCCAGGAGGTCTCGGGTGAGCTGGGCATCCACGGGATTGTCTTCGACCAACAGCAGTTTGATCATCGGTGCGTGCTCGCGCCTGTAAGACAATCTGGCGAGGCGATGTATTGCGCACAAGCGGAAGGCTGACATCTCATCGTAATGCTGCGTGCCGGAATTGTCGGGGGTGGAACTCTCATCTTCAATGGTGGTGACTGCCGAGAGACGTATTCTGCGCGGGAATTTTCCTATGGCTGCAGGCGATTGTTGCTTGAGGGGCTACTCCGAAATCGATTCTAGCACGTCACTCCGAAGCTTCAAACAAGAGCGCACTTCTTCACGATGATCGTGCGAGATCTGCCGGCATACTCCGCGTCCTGGTGTTGACCGACACTGCCTCACGTGAAGAACCCCCCCCCTCAGTTCTGGCTACAGGTGCGTGTCCTGCCCGCACACCCGCGATGGCTTGTCACGTTAGGAACGGATCACAACGAAACCGAGAACAAAATCCGGCCAAATGGTGACACAAAACGGTTCGATGCCTCCCCCCTCTCAGCAGTGGGGCGACTTCTTGTGAACACCCTAACCGTAGGAAGTTATTGGAGCTGCACGCTTTTGTACGCGTGGGGACGATGGCATGAAAGCTGCGCTTCAGCCTGGGGGCGCGACGCTGTGGATTCCCCGGCTATGGGTTGCTGCGGGAAGAGGAGGAAGAGATGGATCCCGAAAAACCTGTCCGACAGGAGTTGCGAGTAGTGAGCCATAACCTTGGCGGCCAGAATGACGATGGCGGGCGTGTGACTGCCACGTGGGCGCTTCCTCTGGTGCTGGCGGGGGTGCTGGTGGTCGGGGAGTCCGCTTCTGCGGACAGCGAAATTTATGGCTACGTCGGGCCGAACGGGGTGTTTGAAATGACCAATGTCCCGACCGACCAACGGTTTCGTTCGGCGGAATCGCAGGTGCGTCGCCTGTCGCACCGGGCCTCGGCGGAGGAAGTGGAGGAGGCGGTCAAGCGCTACGCCTTCCAGTTCCAACTTCATCCGGCGCTGCTGCTGGCGGTGATCAAGGCGGAGTCGGACTTTAATCCCACCGTCATTTCACGATCCGGGGCGGTTGGACTGATGCAGCTGATCCCCGAAACCGCCATTCGGCACGGAGTTCTCAATCTCTATGACACCGGCGACAACATTCGAGGCGGCGCAAGGCACTTGCGATATTTGCTGGATCGATTTAACGGGAACGTACGCTTGGCGGTCGCTGCGTATAATGCGGGGGAGCGGCGCGTGGAGCGGTATCGTGCCATTCCACCCTATCCTGAAACGCGTGACTATGTCAGGAAAGTGATGATCTACTACAAGAGCTTCCGTGGCGATTACCAGGCGAGTCCAGGAAAGGCCGTGTTGTTGGCCATGCACCACAAGCCGTTGCAATTGGAGCCACTGCCTGTCTCTACGGATCTGCGAAACTCACGACCCGGGGCCGGGAAGTAGCGATATCCCACCTGGCAGTCTGTTCTCTGTATTGATGACAAGAGCGACGCAAGCAGGGGAGCCGCAAATAGATGCGTTGTGGAAGGACCCGTTGATAGGGATGCGTTGTCTTGAAGACGCTACTGCAGATAACCGGGAGGTAAGGAGTTGAGAATTAACGCATCCGGCATTGTGCACAGATCTCTGATCGCCGTGTCTAGAGCGGTCGTATTGTACGATTGCACAGTGAATGCTTCCTGCTCCACATAATACGGATGGATCCGGGAAAGTGTCTCATTGATGTAGAGTGACCGATGGGTCAATAGACCATGCCGTAAGGCGTCACTGGGCAAGGTATCCGCATGATATTGGCAGATACCGCAAAGCGCGGGATGCGCCTGAAGAAATTCTTCCAACCGCCATTCATAATCCAGAAGTGTTGAAAAATCTTTCTCAGGGCCGAACTCCACGCTCATATCACCCGTAGTCCACAGACCTTGATAGCCGTCGCTCAAGGCCTGCTTCAAGGCCTGTTCAAGCATTCCTAACATTCGATCAACATTGAAACGCCCCTTCATGAGGTGGGTGTTGTCAGAGGACAACACGAGACTGCCTTTCGCGACCTCTTGCACTACATCGATTCCTGCGGCGAGCAGATAGGGGTGCGTGCCGGCTACTCTGGACGGACCATCAAGATACAAACAGCGATAATTCTCGGTCAGCTTTTGTCGTATGATTGCCGAAATCCCCGGCAGATACGGCGTGAGAGGGCCTTTATAAATCAGGCACCGGTGACGAGGGAGTGGTGACATACAATCCAGGGGAACGCCGGGCTGCCGCAATTCATTCGATGCAAAGCGAGCCCTGTATTTATTGAACTCAATTCAGCCCACGATCGGAGTCTTACTCATCACCTACATAGTACCTCTTACTGCGACATTTGATTTCGCAAAATCGAATAAATCGTCTGCTTTGGGTCAACTTCCGGGCACTCCCAACCATGAGGCTCAATCCCCGAGGACCTGATTGCATGAATGCTGCCGATGCGTGGAGATCTTGGATCGAGTTCCGGCAGGAGGTCGCACAAATTTAACGTAATCGGCTTCTCGCACGAGTGCCGATGTCGGAGATGAAACCGCTGTATATGGTTGAAAGAGAAGAGCAAGGTTGGTTGCGGGGGCCGGATTTGAACCGACGACCTTTGGGTTATGAGCCCAACGAGCTACCAGGCTGCTCCACCCCGCGACCGGATACTAGCAGGCGTGTGAAACGAGAGTCAAGGAACGTCCGGAGAGAATTGCATTCGCGAGGGCAGAATGATAAAGCGTGAGCATGCGTATCGTATTTATGGGAACACCCGACTTTGCCGTGCCTTCTCTAGAGGCCTTGCTCAAGTCGGAACATCAGGTGGTCGGTGTGGTCACTCAGCCTGATCGGCCGAAGGGGCGGGGGCAGGAAGTGGTCTTCTCGCCCGTGAAGGTTGTCTGCCAGCGGGAGGGAATTCCTGTTCTGCAGCCTCTCAAGATGAAAGACCCTGTCTTTCTCGACGAGTTGCGTCAGTGGAGGCCGGATGTCATTGCCGTCACGGCCTATGGCCGCATCCTTCCTCCAGCCATTCTGACGCTGCCGCCTCGTGGCTGCATCAACGTGCATGGGTCGCTCCTCCCGAAGTACCGTGGGGCAGGTCCGATTCAATGGGCCATTATCAGGGGAGAGCAGGTGACCGGCATCACGACCATGTTTATGGCTGAAGGGATGGATACCGGCGACATGTTGTTGCAGGAAACGGTGGAGATCCGTCCTGACGATACGGCGGGCACGCTGGCCCCTCGACTGGCCGAGGTCGGCGGGCGACTGTTGGTTGAAACCCTGCGCCGCCTTGAAGCCGGCACGCTGATGCCGCAACCGCAGGATGACGCGCAGGCGACCATGGCGCCATTGCTCAAGAAGGAAGACGGTGTGGTCGATTGGACTTTGTCGGCTATGGAGATTGCGAATCGTGTGCGCGGCCTGTCTCCATGGCCCGGCGCGTATACCCATGTGAACGGGGAACGGTGGGTGCTCTGGCGCGTGGCGGTGGGGCTGGAGACCTCCGGCGCGGTTCCCGGAACCGTGACGAAGGTGAGCAAGGATCGGGTTGAGGTGGCGACCGGCGACGGGACGATCCAGCTCATCGAGATTCAACCCTCCAATAGCAGGCGGATGACGATGGCGCAATATCTGGCCGGCCATCGACTGGCCGAGGGCCTTACGCTTCAAGCTGACGCTCCATCGCAGGGCTAATCGCACACCTGTCTTCGGATTTTATCGACTATCTTCTGCCATGATCACCCTCTCCGAACATGGCATCTGATCCGCCTCAGTCACAATCAAGCGGGGGAGTATCCGCCGGGCGCCGCGCCGCCATGAAGGCGTTGCTGGCGATCGACAAGGCAGGCATGTTGGGGGACGACTTGTTCGATCAGGTCTCCTCACGTGAGTCGCTCGATCTGCGCGATCGGGCCTTCATGGTCGAACTCGTGCGCGGTGTGCTGCGGTATCGGGCCACGCTCGACTGGCGCTTGGGTCTGTTGTCGGATCGGCGTATTACGAAACTCCCCACCCTGGTTCAGACTATTCTGCGTCTCGGCGCCTATCAGCTCCTGTATTTGGACCGGGTTCCGGATTCCGCTGCTGTGAACGAGTCTGTGCAGATGACGAAGCAGCAGAGCCGTCGTCTGGGTCGGGATTGGAGCGGCTTCGTGAATGCGGTGCTGAGGGCTCTGCTTCGATCACCCGAACCGGTCTGGCCCGATGCAGGCAGCCATCCCGTTGAGGCCTTGGCCGTGCGATATTCCTGTCCGGCCTGGCTCGTGGAACGTTGGTGTCATCGCTTGGGCGTCGAACGCGCTGAGGCCTTGTGCGGTGCGTCGGTGGAGGTGCCTCCGCTGACGCTACGTGTGAATACGCTTCGAACCTCCCGCGCGGCATTGCTGGGCGACTTGGCTGCTGCGCAGGTAGAGGCAGGCCCGACGTCGATCAGCGAAGTCGGCATTCAACTGGCGCGCTCCTGTTCCGTTATCGATCTGCCGGGATACGCGGAGGGACGGTTCTATGTGGAGGATGAAGCCGGGCAGCTGATTCCGTTGTTGCTGGATGTGCAGCCGGGGCAACGGGTGCTGGACGCCTGCTCAGCGCCGGGTGGAAAGTCCACACACCTGGCGGCGCTCATGGAGAATCGGGGAGAGATTGTGGCGGTGGATCGGGCCTCGGCGCGACTCGATCTTGTGATGGCCAATTGCCGCCGTCTCGGAGTGAAGATCCTGACGCCCCTGGCCGGCGACTTGCGCGCGCTGGTCTGTGCAGGGATTGTGTCCCATCCGATGTTGTCCCGACCGTTCGACCGCATTCTGCTGGATGCTCCGTGCAGTGGCCTCGGTGTGTTGCGGCGTCATCCGGAAGGGAAGTGGTATAAGAGGCCGGAGTCCATCGCGCAGCATCGGCAGATGCAGGTGGAATTGCTTGCGGTGACGAGCCGTCTCTTGCGGCCCGGCGGGGTGTTGGTCTATAGTACCTGCTCGATCGAACCGGAAGAAACCGAGTCGATCATCGACGAGTTTTGTCAGGCGCATCATCAATTTCAGCGTGAGTCGATCGCGCCCTGGTTGCCCCCGGCCGGACTGCCGTTCGTGACCCCTCGAGGGGATCTGTCTACGATGGCTAATAGTAACAGGATGGATCTGTTTTTCGCCGCCCGTGTGCGGAGGAGCGAGTAGTGGCTGGTCGGACGGTACGTATTGCCCCCTCCATTTTGTCGGCGGACTTCGCGCGCCTGGCCGAAGAAGTGGCGCGGGTGGAGGACGCCGGAGCCGACTGGTTGCACATCGATGTCATGGACGGGCATTTCGTGCCGAATCTAACGGTCGGGCCGCCGATCGTCGAAGCCTTGAGAAAAGTCACCACCCTGCCGTTGGATGTGCATCTGATGATGACGAATCCGGATGCGTTCATCGGGGAGTTTGCCGAAGCGGGTGCCGACTATCTGACCGTACATGTGGAAACCTGCCCGCACCTGCATCGGACGGTGCAATCGATCAAAGAGCGGGGCGTGAAGGCGGGTGTGACGTTGAATCCTGCCACGCCGGCCGGTACCCTTTCGGAAATCGTCCGTGATGCCGATCTCATCCTCATCATGTCTGTAAATCCAGGATTCGGCGGGCAGAAGTTTATTGCCTCGTCGTTACACAAGATCGCCGAGGTCAGGGCCTTGATCGACCGCACCGGGAGCCGGGCGCTTCTGGAAGTAGACGGGGGCGTGAAGCCGGACAACGTGAACGAGATTCTCGCCGCCGGTGCCGAGGTACTGGTTGCGGGGTCGGCCGTATTTTCCACTGATGATTATGCCGCTGCAATTACGGCACTCAGAGCGGGACATGAGCCTGCCGCCCGCACCGCGAGGGTTGCAACCGCTCACCGATAGAAGAGGCCTCAGACCACACCCTTGTTCATGGATAATCTTCATCCCCTTGAAAGCAAAGTCCTGCTGGCGTTGACCCGGCAGCCGGACGCGCCTCCTACGCTCGACCAACTTGCGGAATCCACCGGCCTGGAGCCGTCGCAGTTGAGCATGGCTGTCGAATGGTTACTGGCCAAGTCGCTGATCGCCGTGCAGGCTGAAACCGTCGCGCATATCGCGTCTCTCACTCCGATCGGCGAATTGTTTTTTGAGAAATATGCCCCGATTGAGCGAGTGCTCTCTGCGGCGCGGGAAGCCGGCCAGACAGGGAGACGTCTCACGATTCAGGACATTCAGGGCAAGGAAGCACTTGAGCCGTCCGATGTGAGCAAGGCGGTCGGCACCCTCAAGAAAGAGGGGGCGATCCTGATCGTCCAAGGAGGCTGTATTGAAAGCACCGGTCGCAATAGTGCAACGGCCGAGGCCATGCGCTCGTTGTTGCAGGAATTGCGGAGCGGCCAGCGGGAGTTGCAGTCTTTTTCCGAGCCGCTTCGGAGCGTGCTCCAACAACATGCGGTGAAGCGTGGGAACGCGCGTGAGCCGTTCCGGATCGATGAGCGGGTCACCCGGTCATTTGTGCTGACCCCTGCCGGGAAGGATGTGGCGGACCAGTTGTCGCGCGATGGCGTGGCGGAGGAAGTCTCGCAGCTGACGCCGGAGTTGTTGAAGGAAGGTGCCTGGCGTACGAAACGGTTTCGGAAGTATACGATCAGTTTGCGGGCCCCGAGAATTGCGGCGGGCAAACGGCATCCCTATCGCGAGTTTCTGGATCTCGTCAAACTCAAGCTGGTCAGTATGGGGTTCCAGGAAATGCGCGGAACGCTTGTTGAGACCGAGTTCTGGAATATGGACGCGCTGTTCATGCCGCAGTTTCATCCGGCCCGTGACATTCATGATGTCTATTTTGTGAAGAATCCGACCCATGCCCGCACAATCGCCGAGCCGTACCTGACGCAGGTGACACAGGTACATGAAAAAGGGACGGGGGCCGGATCGACCGGTTGGGGCTATACCTTCGATGCCGAGCGGGCGAAACGGCTGGTGTTGCGGAGTCAAGGCACCGCGGTGTCGGCGAGGACATTGGCGGCCGGCGCGGCCGTGCCGGGGAAATATTTTTCGATTGCCCGGTGCTTTCGTTACGACCAGGTGGACGCGACCCATGCCACCGACTTCTTTCAGGTGGAAGGCATCGTGTTAGGTGCGGATATTAACTTCCGGACTCTACTCGGATTGCTGAATCTGTTCGCCCGGGAAGTGGCGCAAGCCAAGGAAGTCAAATTTCTACCGGCCTATTTTCCGTTCACCGAGCCGTCGGTCGAAATGCACGTGCGCCATCCGAAGCTGGGGTGGATGGAGTTGGGCGGCGCAGGATTATTCCGGCCTGAAGTCACGACCCCCCTTGGTGTCTCCGTGCCGGTCATTGCCTGGGGCCTTGGCCTCGATCGTATGGCGATGGTGGCGCTGGGGATTCACGACATTCGCGATCTGTTTTCGGCCGACCTCGAATTCATTCGCACCATGCGGGGAAGTTTTTAGGACGACGACACGATGCCCACTATTTCCCTTCAACGAGACGATCTCGAAGCCTTGATCGCCGGATCGGACGAGAAGCCGGCGCGGATTCCGCTTGATCAGCTTGAGCAATGGCTGATGTTGGTGAAGGGGGAGCTGAAGGGGCACAATGTAGAAACCGGCGAACTGCGGATCGAGCTGCAAGACAGCAACCGTCCCGATTTGTGGTGCTGCGAAGGCATTGCCAGACAGATCCGGATCAAGCAGCGTGGCTCGGCGATTTCCTATCCCTTCTTCAAGAAGCCGAAGGGAGTCGCGGGGAAGCTGGTTGTGGCGCAGGGAATGGACCAGGTTCGTCCGTACGTGGCCGCTTGCACGGCGGTCGGGTATCGCGTGACGGCGTCCGGCTTGACGCAGCTTATTCAGACGCAGGAAAAGTTAGCCGATATTTTTGGGCGCAAGCGGCGGTCGGTCTCGATCGGCTTATACCGTTTGGCTCCCATCGTGTTTCCCGTCTCCTATGATCTGGTCAAGCCGGACGACGTACGATTTACGCCGCTCGGCATGGAAACCATGATGACGCTCCGGGAGATCCTCATGGTTCATCCCAAAGGCGTGGAGTACGGTGGTATCGTGGGTGGCCACGACCGGCTCCCCGTGCTGCGAGATGCCGAAGGGCAGGTCCTGTCGTTCCCCCCGATCATCAACAGCCGGGAAATCGGCGAGGTGCAGGTCGGCGATCATGCACTGTTCGTCGAAGTGACCGGGACCGATCTTTCGATGGTTGCGCTGACTCTCAATATTTTTGCCGCCAATCTCGCGGATCGCGGCGCGGTGATCACGCCGGTCGACATTCACTCGCCGGTGAAAACCAACTTCGGGCGGCGGTGGAGTACGCCGATCGATTTCGGGGCACCCCGGACCATTCCTCTCAAGGCCATCGAGTCGGCGTTGGGGGAGGCCCTGGGTGGCAAGGAAGTCACTTCCGCGCTCAAGTCCTATGGGTATACCGTAAAGTCGGCCGGGCAAAAGGTGTCTGTGCAACTACCGCCGTACCGCAACGACCTGCTGCATACGGTCGATGTGGTGGAAGATGTGGCCATCAGTCAGGGATACGCCAGGTTTGCCCCCGTCATGCCCTCGCAGTTTACGGTGGGTGGGCTGTCGCGTTTGGAGCAGATGGCCGACCGGGTTCGGCATCTCATGGTGGGTTTGGAATTCCAAGAAATCATTTCCAACATCATGGGCTCTCATCAGGACTTTTGCACACGCATGCGTCTGGACGGCACCGAGTGGGCGAAGGTGGTGGAAGTGGATAACGTGATGTCTCTCAGCTACTCTTGTCTGCGCCAGTGGATTACGCCATCGTTGTTGCAGGTGGAAACCAATTCAAGCCGGGCCTTCTATCCCCACCGCATGTTTGAGGTCGGGGAAGTGGCGATTCCTGATGCGAGTGCCGATGTCGGATCCCGGACCGTGACGATGTTGGGTGCCGTGATTGCCCATGCCGGCGCGCACTTCTCAGAAATTCATTCCTGCCTGGATCTCTTGCTGTATTATCTGGACCGTCCCTTCACCTTGGAGCCGGTGGATCATCCCTCCTTCCTCGATGGTCGAGCCGGAAAGATTGTCTCAAACGGGCGGGTGATCGGATTGTTGGGCGAATTGCATCCCGAAGTGCTGGAGCATTGGCAAATCGGGGTTCCGGCGGTGGCGCTGGAGTTGGAGATCGATCGACTACTGGAAGAGGTGTGACGGGAAAATCCGTTCGATCAGGATTCTCCCGTCACAGAGCGTTCGTGCGAACCTAACCGTTAGCTCGCGGCAGTCGCGAGTTGCTGCTTGGCCACCCCGACGAGTTTTTCAAATCCCGCCATATCCCGGATCGCCATATCGGACAACACCTTCCGATCCAGCAGGATATTCGCCTTCTTCAGGGCGTTCATGAAGCGGCTATACGCGATGCCGTGCAGGCGGGTCGCAGCGCTGATGCGTGCGATCCAGAGCTGGCGGAAATCGCGCTTGCGATTCTTTCGTCCGACGTAGGCATAGGCCTGCCCCTTGTCGACCGATTCGGTTGCTGTTCGGAACAGCCGGCTCTTGGCGCCATACTGGCCTTTTGCCAGTTTCAGGCGCTTCTTTCGCCGCTGTCGTGTTTTCGGACCACCTTTTGTACGAGGCATCGGGAGCTACTCCTTTTTCAGATCCTGTTCACGGCCCATTCGTCGTTACTGCGGAAGGATGCGGTTCAGTGCTGGGGTCGAGGCGGAGGACACCTCAACGGCGCCCTTCAGGTTCCGCTTACGGTCGCGCGGTTTGCCGGTGAGCAAATGCCGACCGCCGGCCTTCCGACGAACCAGCTTCCCCGTTCCTGTGCGTCGAAACCGCTTCTTCGCGCCACTGTGGGTTTTCATTTTTATTTTCATGCGTTCATTCCTTCCTTGTGTGCACTCGGCACACTATTTGGGAGCCAAAATCATGATCAGGCTCCGCCCTTCCATTCGTGGCGCAAACTCCACGGTCCCTGCTTCCGTACATTCCTTAATGACGCTGGCCATCATTGTTCGGCCCATTTCCTGATTGGCCATTTCGCGTCCTCGATAGGTCAAGGTCACCTTGGTCTTGTTGCCGTCTGCCAGGAATTCCTTGATCTGACGGATTTTGATCTCCAGATCGTGCTTGTCGGTGCGGGGACGCAACTTGATCTCTTTGACCTGGGTCGACTTCTGGTGACGCCGGCTCTGGTGATCCTTCTTGCTGAGCTCGAATTTATACTTCCCATAGTCCATGATGCGGCAAACCGGCGGCTGCGAGGTCGGAGCCACCTCAACAAGGTCGTAGCCCCCCTCCTGGGCCTTGTTAAAGGCCTCTACGGTCGGCAGAATTCCCAGTTGCTCGCCTTCAGGACCGATGACTCGAACTTCCCGAATCCTGATTTCCCGGTTTACACGTAATTTAGGGACGATAGGTCACCTCGTTTGTGAATGGGTTGCCGTTTGACGCAATGTTTGATTCGCATCTGTGCGAAGGAGTTCGAGGAACGCTTCAATCGGCATACTCCCGTGATTCGCGCCGCTTCGGCCGCGAACCGACACCATGCCGCTCTGCACTTCCTTATCTCCCACGACCAGCATATAAGGAATCTTGTTCTTTTCCGCTTCGCGGATCTTAAAGCCGATCTTCTCGTTGCGGATGTCTGCTTCAACTCGAAATCCGTGGCTCTTGAGCGTGGAGACGATCTTTGCCGCAAATTCCTGCTGGTTGTCCGTGATCGTGAGCACCACTGCCTGTACCGGGGCCAGCCAGGTCGGAAAGGCGCCGGCATAGTGCTCAATCAGAATGCCGAAGAAGCGTTCGATGGAGCCCATGAGCGCCCGATGAATCATGATCGGCTGATGCGCCTTGCCGTCTTCGCCGGTATAGGCCAACTTGAACCGCTCAGGATTGTTGAAGTCGACCTGGACCGTCGAGCATTGCCAGGATCGACCGAGGACGTCTTTAATCTTGATGTCGATCTTCGGGCCGTAGAAGACCCCTTCGCCGGGATCCACTTCGTAGGCCACGCCGCGGCTCTTGAGCGCCGCTTCGAGCGCATTGGTGGCGATGGTCCAGTTCTCTTCAGAGCCGACGGACTTCTCCGGACGGGTCGAAAGATACACTTCAAACTCGCTAAAACCGAAGGTGCCGAGGACGAAAAACGTGAAGTCCAGTACGCGGCTGACTTCGGCTTCGATCTGATCGGGACGGCAAAACAGATGCGCGTCGTCCTGGGTAAACCCGCGGACGCGCAGCAGGCCGTGCAGCACACCCGTGCGTTCATAGCGGTAGACGGTCCCTAGCTCGCCATAACGGATCGGCAAATCCCGATAACTTCGCATATGGGATTTGTAGATCATGATGTGGAAGGGGCAGTTCATCGGTTTGAGCTGATACTCGCTGCCTTCCAGCTTCATCGACGCGAACATGTTTTCGCGGTAGTAATCGACGTGGCCGCTGGTCTTCCACAGGTCCAGCCGGGCGACATGGGGCGAATACACCAGATCGTAGCCGTCCTTGATATGTTGCTCCCGCCAGAAATTTTCGATCAGCAGCCGGATCAGCGAGCCCTTGGGGTGCCACAGAACCAAGCCGGGACCGATCTCATCCTGAATCGTAATCAGATCCAGTTCCTTGCCGAGTTTCCGATGGTCACGGCGCTTGATCTCTTCTAACTTCGCGAGATGGGCATCGAGTTCTTTTTTTGTCGGGAAGGACGTGCCGTAGACCCGCTGCAACATCGGGTTGCGCTCATCGCCACGCCAGTACGCGCCGCCGGTGGACAGGAGCTTGAACGCCCCGACGTATCCGGTGGTGGGGAGGTGCGGCCCGCGACAGAGATCGACAAACTCTCCTTGGCGGTACAGCGAAATGGGAGACGCATCGTCGAAGCTGTTGATTAGCTCGACTTTGTAGCCTTCCCCCCGTTCCTGGAAAAACTTGATGGCGTCCTGCTTGGATAGTTCGCTCCGGGTGACCGTCAGGCCACGCTTCATAATCTCAATGGCGCGCGCCTCGATCTTTTCCAGATCTTCTGGCGTGAACGGGCGGTCGAACGCGAAATCGTAATAGAACCCATCATCCAATGCCGGGCCGATCGTGAGCTGGGCGGTCGGGAATACTTCCTTGACGGCCTGCGCCATGATGTGGGTGCTGCTGTGGCGATAGACCTCGCGCCCTTCGGCAGACTCGAACGTCAAGGGCTCGATGGTGGCGTCCTGCTCCAATGGACGCGACAGGTCCATTGGCTCGCCATTGATCTTCGCGGCCAAGACCTTGGGATCGAGGCGTCCACCTTCCGGAGTGAGAGCCTCTCGGACGGTGCATCCTGCTGGTACTTGTTTTCGAGTTCCGTCAGGAAGGGTAATGTGAATGAGCTGTGAGGCCACTCCGGTCAATCCTACAAAAAATACAACGCCGTGCCGACCACCATGCTGCCGGTAGTCGGATCACGAACGGTGCGCAAGAGCAAAAATGGTAGGCGCGGACGGTCTTGAACCGTCGACCTCTACCGTGTCAAGGTAGCGCTCTCCCCCTGAGCTACGCGCCTATCGCCCGGCGATGCTAATACAGCCTCACCAAGAGTGTCAAGGAAACCCGGCGGCAAGACAGGCTTTTCTCTTTCCCATCCAGAAGGCGAAGCCGGCTTGCCGGTCAGGTATCATCGGGTGTATCAGCAAAGGTCTACTTGACCGCTGCTTTCAGTTCTTTGCCGGCCGAAAACTTGGGAATGCGGGCGGCAGGAATCTTCAAGGCTTCCCCGGTTCGTGGATTGCGTCCCATCCTGGCCTTGCGTTTTGAAATCGTAAACGTCCCGAAGTTCACCAGAGTCACGCGTTTCCCCTTCTTGAGCGACGTGGTGACGGCTCCGGTGAAGGCCTCGAGCGCTACTGTTGCGGCGACCTTGGTGATGCCGGCGCTGTTCGCCATTTTCGCGATCAATTCTTCCTTGGTCATTGCTTCCCTCCGTTGGTGGTTGGCGACCGGTGGATATATGGGCGTACAGATTCTACGCCTCTGGTGAGGTGCTGATGAGTTGAGGTGCGCGCGAATCTAGCTCGCCCTGGCGCGTTTGACCGGAATATCCAGATCGAGGATCTTTTTTCTCAACGTGTTTCGATTCAGTCCGAGCAGCTCTGCGGCTTGAATCTGGTTTCCCTTGGTCTCCCGCAGGGTCAGCAGGATCAACGGGCGTTCGACGGCGGCGATCAGCATCGGGTGGAGGTTTCTTCCCGAGCCGTTGCGCATCCCTTTGACGAAATCGCCGACTTTATGTTCCAGAAAAGATTCCAGACAGACCGATTGCCCCGGTGCATTTCCATTGGATAGCGACAGGTCTGCCTTGGGGGCTTTGGCCGCGTGGAGCGACGTGGCCGTCCGTTTCAGCACGGTTCGAGAGCCTACGACCAGGAGCGTGCGCGCAGGATCGATCCCCCCAAACAGTTTCCCAAGGTCTGCAGCAGACTGTGCTTTCGATTCTACGATGACGGCATCGTACGCACGCTTTGCCGGTTCCTTCGGAAGCGACAATCCGTCACGGCCGATGGTGACCGCTTGCTCGCCGAACAGGTCCTTGTAGTGAGCCTGAATCTCGCTGTCTGTGCTGAGCAAGAGAATATTAAATGTTGATGAACGCAGCGTCATGAAGGTACCGAGGAAGAAGAGGGCGGGATTATTGCTCAGCCCCTAGATGATGTCAATGACGAAAAATGCATTGTAATGACGCGCAGACGACAGGGGTGAACTCATGGTGCGCGGGCGCGGTCATGACTGGCTTCTACCACCAGTTCATCGCGGCTGAAGGCACTGCACTGGCGAGCCACGGTTCTTCAATATGAATCGCTCGCACGGGTGGCTGTCTCGGGCAAGTCATGAGCGCTTGGTTCCCAACGGCATGCTGGTTTGATGTGCATCTACCCTTGCTTGACAGGAAAGTTGCGCGCAAGGTATAGAGATCCATGAATCCCCATCGGAATACTCGCAAATGAAGGTGAGCCTTCGAGCGACCTACGGAATTATTGCCGCCGTGGATCTTGCGCTCCATCATGCGGAGCAGCCTGTCTGCGCCAAGTCGATTGCCAAGCGACAGGCGATTCCGGCCCGGTTCCTCGAGCAGGTGCTCCACGCGATGAAGAAAGCCGGGGTGGTGGCAAGTCAGCGCGGGGCCCAAGGGGGGTACGTGTTGAGCCGTAAGCCCTCGGAGCTCTCCGTGGCAGACATTCTCGATGCACTGGAGGGCCCGCTTCTCACGACAAATGGAGAGGGTGGTCCGAAACATTCGTCCTCGCGTGGGGCCAAGCAGGAGGCGCTGCTCGCTCACATTTGGGATCGCGTGAAACGGGCGGAACTGAGTGTTCTTTCGGAAGTCACGGTCGAGGAGTTGGCCAAGCGCCAGCGGGCCCTCGACGCGCAGCACACGTTGATGTACCACATCTGAAGCGGCCTGAATCATGCGCACGCACATTACTTCCTAACCGACGAGGTCGTTATTATGACTCCTAATACAGTGGCTCTCCGCCCAGCGATCAAAACGGAGCCCATTCCGGCCCATATAGTCGAAGAAATCGAAACGTTTGAGGCGGAAGCCCAACGTGTCCTGGGCGGAGACCTCTCCACCGACATCTTCAAGCCCTTCCGGCTGCAATATGGCATTTACGGCCAGCGGCAACCTGGTGTCCAGATGGTGCGGATTAAGATCCCGTTTGGAGGGCTGACAGGGAATCAATTGCGGCAAGTGGCCGATCTCGCCGACCAGTATGCCACGGGCGTGGGTCATGTCACCACACGGCAGGACATTCAGCTGCACTTTGTGGAGCTCAAACACGTCCCCGAGATGATGCGTCTGATGGCCTCCGTGGGGTTGACCACGCGCGAGGCCTGCGCGAATACGGTACGGAACGTCACGGCCTGTCATCTGGCGGGTGTGTGCCAAGGCGAAGTGTTCGATGTCACGCCATACGCGAAGACGGTGGCCTATCATCTGCTGCGCAATCCGCTGAATCAGAGTCTCCCGCGGAAGTTCAAGATTGCCCTGTCCGGATGCCGACAGGACTGCGCGCTGACGCCCATTCACGACATCGGGTTGCTGGCGGCGAAGCGGGCCGACGGAACTATCGGGTTCCGGATGGTGGCGGGCGGTGGATTGGGCTCGACGCCGCGCATGGCCCAGGTGCTGCGCGAATTTACGCCCATGGACGAACTGCTCCCGACTATCGAGGCGGTCATTAAGGTGTTCGATACGCTGGGGAACCGTAAGAATCGCAACAAGGCCCGCATGAAGTTCGTCATCGAGAAGCTCGGGTTCGACGAATTCAAGCGCCGCTGGGAGGCGGCCTACGCGGCCATGGGGTATGCCGTGCCGACGCACGAGCCGATCAAGCTGCTGGACTATGCCGATGCGCCGCCGCTCATTATGCCGACCAAGGCCGGTGTCCTGTCCAACGGTCACGGCAACGGCAGCGGGAACGGCGCCGTGTCACTCAATGGCCAGGTCTCCGCGTTTCAGGCCTGGAAGCGCACCAATGTCGTGCCGCAGCGACAGGATGGTTTTGTGACGGCGGCGATCAAGTTGCCGATGGGCGATCTGACGGGCGAGCAAATGTGGGTCGTCGCTGACTTGGCCGAACGGTATTCGAACGGGAACATCCGCACGACCATCAATCAGAACATGGTCATCCGGTGGATTCCCGAGGGGCGGTTGGAGGAGTTCTATCAGGAACTGGTGCAGCACAGCTTAGGCGATCCCGGCGCAGAGCTCGTCGAAGACATCATCGCCTGCCCGGGCACTGACACCTGCGGATTGGGAATTACCTCATCTAAGGGGATGGCCAGGGCGCTGGCGGAAGTGTTTCCCGCCGGTCAGGTTCCGGAAGATCTTCGGGATGTGAGCGTCAAGATCAGTGGGTGCCATAATTCCTGCGCCCAGCACCATATCGCCACCATCGGGTTGCACGGAGTCGGCAAACGTCTCGGAGAACATACGGCGCCGCATTATGAACTGCATCTCGGCGGACATGTGGATGGCACGCCGAAGATCGGACAGTTGGTGGTCAAGTTGCCGGCGAAGAACGTTCCAGCCGCGGTGCGCCATTTGGTGGACGTCTATCGTCGGGATCGGAAGGCGGGTGAGAGCCTCCAGTCGTTCATTGCGCGTGTCGGGAAACATGTTCTGAAAGACGAACTCATCCCTTACACGATCGTTCCGCCGTACGAGCAGGATTCGACCTATTACTACGACTGGGAAGGTGAGGCGGAATTCGTGCTGGAGGATCTGGGCCCTGGCGAGTGCGCGGGTGGCGCTTTGGAGATGATCGACGACCGTATGTTAGAGGCCGACCAGGAGCTCTACCAGGCGAAATTGCTGGTCGAGAAACATCAGTATGCCCTGTCGGTGAATAAATCGTATCGGGCGGTACTGGCGGCGGCGAAAGGTCTTTTAGTGACCGAAGGTCTCGATCCGGCCACCGATGCCGAAACCTTCCAGGAGTTCGATCAGCGACTGGCCAGCAAAGGGATCGTTCCGGCGACCTATAAGAATCTTGGGGCGCAAGTCGGCGACCTTGGATCTAAGGACGCGACTGCCGAGGCCGCGACGGAGAAAATGGCCTTCGCCAAGCGGTTTCTCGCGGTCTGTCGTGCAGCCACCGAACAAATGGGCAAAGATCTGAAGCTGGCCCAGGTGAAGGAAGATGTCGTGCCGACTCCGGCTAGTGCCCCGGCGACAGCCGCACCCGCACCTGTTGCCGCGGCTCAGGCGCCTGTATACGATCTGCGCGGCGTGGCCTGCCCGATGAACTATGTGAAGACGAAATTGAAATTGGAAATGATGGACAGCGGCGAGCAACTGGAAGTCTGGCTCGATGCGGGAGAGCCCATACGGAATGTGCCGATGAGCTTGCGCAATGACGGGCACAAGATTCTGGCAGAGGGACCGTTGGAGCCTGATGCCACGCATTTCAAAATTCTCGTGGAAAAGGTCGAGGGGTAAGAAGGGTGAACGATACACAGAATCCGGCTGCACGACCCTCCGACGCAGAGCTGAAGGCACTGAGTGATTCGTTTGAATCTCAGCAGCCGTGGGACCTGCTGGAGTACGCGTTGAAGACCTACCGGCCGCACATTGTGCTGGCCTGCAGTTTCGGGGCGGAGGATGTCGCCCTGGTGGACATGGTGCATCGCATCGATCCGGACGCACCGCTGTTTTATCTGGATACCGATTTTCTGTTTCCTGAAACCTTCGACGTGCGTGATCGCATTATCGCGCGGTACGGGTTGAAGCCGGCGCAGGTCATTCACATGAAATCTCTGTTGACGCCGGAACAGCAGGCTGCCCAACATGGCGCCATGCTGTGGGCCAGCAAGCCGGACCAGTGCTGTGAGCTCCGGAAAATCGAACCGCTCACTCGTATTCTCGGCGAGTACTCGGCTTGGATCACCGGGATCCGGCGAGACCAGGCTCCCACAAGGGCGAACGCCGGGCTGATCGAGTGGGACAAAAAATTCAATCTCGTCAAAGTGAATCCCCTGGCCCGATGGAGCAGTGACAACGTCTGGACGTATCTGCAGCTCCATGAGGTGCCCTATAACACGTTACATGACCGCAATTACCCCAGCATCGGCTGTACCCATTGTACGGCGCCTGTCCTTCCGGGAGACGATCCGCGTTCCGGTCGGTGGAAGAATTTCGGCAAGACCGAGTGCGGGCTGCACAAGTAACATCATCGTCACCCTGAAATCAGACAAGGTCATTACCATCCATGCAACATCTGCTCGCCAAAGTCGCTAAAGGTCAAAAAACATCCAAGGATCTCACGTGGGAAGAAGCCAAGCAGGCCATGCGCCTCATGATCGAGGGAACCGCCACGCCGGCGCAGATCGGGGCGTTTCTCACGGCCATGCGTTTCAAGTCGGAATCGGTCACGGAATTAGCGGCCTTTACCGCGACCGCGCGCCAATATGTGTCGCCGGTGCCGGTCCGTTCGGGGCTCGGAGTCGTCGATGTGCCCGTCTATGCGGGAAAGCGGGAAACCTTTCACGCCATCCTTCCCGCCGCCATTGTCGCGGCCGCCGCCGGAGCCGTCTTGCTGTTGCATGGAGTGGATGGGCCTCCGGACCGGCTCGGGATCTCGTCAGTGCTGAAGCTCTTAGGCATTCCTGTCGATCTGACTGCTAAGTCGGTCGGAGCCGAATTGGAAAAGAAGGGATTTGCCTATCTGGACCTGGCGCTGTATCACCCCCCAGTGAGCCGGTTTCTGGAAATGAGACAGGAGTTGGGGGTACGCAACTTCTTCCATCCCGTCGCGCGAATGCTCAACCCCGCTCGCGCGACCTCGCAGGTGATCGGCCTGTCGCATCCGCCTTACTTCGAGAAGACGATCGAGGCGTTGCGTATGTTGAGTTGCCCGCGCGCGCTCGTTATCCGCGGCGTCGAAGGGGATCCGGAACTCTCGATCGGCAATTCCACGCGCCTCTTGGAACTCAAGGATGAGCGCATCACTCCATTTACCTTCCAGCCGAAGGATGCAGGCTTGTCGATGGCGACCTTCCGCGAAATGGCCGGGTTCCCGGTCGAGCAGCGGGAGCGTGAGGCCGATCTGATCAGGCGGCTCCTCGCCAACGAAATTCAGGGCGGACAACGGGACTGGGTCCTCCTCAACGCGGCCATGCTGCTCTATGCCGCCGGAAAGGGGACGTCGATTACTGGAAATCTCGGGGCTGCCAGAAGCGCATTAGAGTCCGGTCAGGCCAAGGCCAAACTGGCTGAGTTGGTGACGGTCGCCGGATCAAGCGCGGGAAACGCGCCGAAGGTCGGCATTTCAGCGTAAACGGAAGAGTGTGAACCATGAAACATTTGCGTCAACTCGAAGATCAAAGCGTCTATATCCTTCGGGAAGCCTACAAGCATTTCAATCACCTCGCCATGCTCTGGTCGATGGGGAAGGATTCGACCGTGCTCCTGTGGCTGGCCCGCAAGGCCTTTTTCGGGCATGTGCCGTTTCCCCTGCTTCATGTGGATACGAGTTACAAGATTCCGGCGATGATCGAATATCGCGACCGGATTGCCCGTGAGTGGCGACTCAATCTGGTAGTGGGCCAGAACAAAGAGGCCCTGGCCGCCGGGATGAACCATACGCTGGGGCGTGATGTCTGTTGTACCGCCTTAAAAACGACGGCCATGAAGAATCTGGTCGAAGAAAAGGGGTATACCGGCATCATTCTGGGTGTTCGGGCAGATGAGGACAGCACTAGGGCGAAGGAGCGATATTTTTCCCCGCGAGACAAACACGGGGATTGGGATTTTCGCGACCAGCCGCCGGAACTGTGGGATCAGTTCAAGACCACCTTTCCGCCTGGCACGCATATCCGGATTCATCCGCTCCTCGATTGGACCGAGATCAACATCTGGGAATACATCAAGCACGAGAACATCCCCTTCATGGATCTCTACCTGGACAGGGGGGATGGCACACGGTATCGAAGTTTGGGCTGCGCGCCCTGCACCATGCCGATCAAATCCACGGCAAAGACGGTGGATGAGATCATCGCGGAACTGCGCGGGACCAATGTGGCGGAGCGGGCCGGACGTGCGCAGGACGCGGGGCGAGGCATGGAGATGCTCCGGAAGAAGGGGTACATGTGAGTCGGCCTATGCCGGATAGCAGGCGAGCCTTCGAGCGATCACGATCATGAACCAGGGTTCCATTGAACGAGTGAATCATATGACACAGCACGACCAGAGCAAGCCGCAAGAGAGTCTTAACATCGTCATCGTGGGCCATGTGGATCACGGGAAATCTACGCTGGTGGGGCGACTCTATGCCGATACGGGCTCGTTGCCTGAAGGCAAAGTGGAAAAGGTGCAGGCGATCTGCCGCCAGCAGGGCAAGGAATTTGAGTATGCGTTCCTGTTCGACGCGTTTCTTGAAGAGCAGGAGCAAGGCATCACGATCGATACGGCACGCACCTTCTTTATCTGGAACGGGCGGCAATACATCATTATCGACGCGCCGGGACATAAAGAGTTTTTGAAGAACATGATCTCGGGCGCGGCCCGGGCGGAAGCCGCGCTGTTGCTCATCGATGCGTTGGAAGGCGTGCGTGAACAATCCAAGAAGCATGGCTACCTCCTGTCGCTGTTGGGCGTGACGCAGTTTGCGGTGGTGGTCAATAAAATGGACCTGGTCGGGTATCGTCAGGATGTGTTCGACGGGATCGAAAAGGAATATCGGGAATTTCTGGGTCAGTTCCGGGCGGTTCCTCAACAGATGATTCCGGTCAGCGCGAAGATGGGTGACAACATCGCGACGCGCAGCAGCCACATGCACTGGTATCAGGGGCCTACGGTGCTGGAGACGCTGGCTCTCTTCAAGAAGGAGCAGGTTCGCTCGGAGCAGCCGCTCCGATTCCCACTGCAGGACGTCTATAAGTTCGATGCGCGGCGGATTCTGGCCGGCCGCATTACGGCAGGACGCTTGAAAGTCGGTGACCAACTGGTGTTTTCGCCGTCCAACAAGACCGCGGTCGTTCAATCGATCGAAGGGTTTAACGTCGATCCGCCGCGGAGCGAGGCACAGGCCGGTCAATCGGTCGGCATCACGCTCGATGAACAGATTTTCGTGGAGCGTGGTGAAATCGCATCGCACCGGGACTCCATTCCGCTCGTTTCGACGGCGATTCGCGTGAATCTGTTTTGGATGGGCAGGAGGCCGCTGGAGAAGGGGCGGAAGTATGTCTTGCGGCTCGCCACGCGTGAAGTCGCCTGCGAAGTCGCCGCCATTCATCGGATTATCGACACCGCCGATCTCGCGCAGCTGCAGGAAAGTCAGGCGGTGGCGAAGAATCAGGTCGCCGAATTGACTCTGCGGGTGAAATCGCCGCTCGCGTTTGATCTCTCGTCCTCATTCGAAGCCACAGGCCGGTTCGTGCTGGTCGATGAGTACGACATTGCCGGGGGCGGGATCATTACCGAGTTGGTGCATGACGAGCAGGAAGGGCTGCGCGAGGAGGCGAGACAGCGGGAATATGCGTGGCTTACGGGCGATGTCCGGGCCGAGGATCGGGCCAGACAATACGGCCATCGGGCCGCCATTGTGTTGTTCACCGGCTCAGCCCAGACGGGCAAGACGTTTCTTGCGCGAAGGGTGGAAGCTTTGCTGGTTGCCGATAGCCGCCACGCGTACCTGCTGGAAGGCGAGAATCTGCTGCAGGGATTGGACGCGGATCTGTCTGCGGCCGATCCGTCCTTCGCCGCCGAGCGTGTGCGTCGGTACGGGGAGGTCGCCAGGCTGCTGATTGATACGGGGCTCATCGTCGTCTCCACGAGCAAAACCTTTGGTATTAACTATCAGCGGATGGCGGAGATGATACGGACGTTGGTTCAGCCGGCCCCGGTTCTTGCGGTACACATGAGCCGGGCGGGGGAAGAGCCGCCTCCGAATACGGACTTGCACTTTGCCGGCCCGCAGGACTTCGACGCAGCGGCACGTCAGATCCTTGAGGAATTGAAGCAGCGGGGCGTCCTCATTGAGCCCCCCGGGACCAGATCGACGATCCAGTATTCCATCTAGCGGAGGGGTGCGAGCCCGTTTGACTCTATTGAAACCCCTGTGGTAGCGTTCTTCATCAACAAATTCGAGGGTTTTTCATGACCATGGCGGCCGGCAAGGATCTCAAGTCGATCCTCACGAAGCTCCAGTATTCCGACGACGCAAAAGTGGTGCAGCAGATCACTGCTCAGATGAAGCAGGTGCAGGCGCGAATGGCCGGCATCAAGCAGAAGCTGGTGGTGATGAGCGGCAAGGGCGGAGTCGGCAAGAGTATGACGACCGTCAACCTGGCGCTGGCCTTTGCGCGACAGGGTGCGAAGGTCGGGTTGCTCGATGTCGATTTGAACGGGCCCTGTGTCCCACGAATGATGGGGCTACATGGTCAGTCGTTACGAATGACTCCGGAAGGGGCGCAGCCTCCGGTCGGTCCCCTGGGCATCAAAGTGGCCTCGATGGATTTTTTTCTCGATGATGCCTCGCCGGTGCGGTGGAAGGGCCCGATGGATCTGAGCCCGGTCTGGCTCGGCCTCATGGAAATGAACGTGATCCGCGAATTCCTGGCTGATGTGGTCTGGGGAGAGTTGGATTATCTCCTCGCCGATCTCCCGCCGGGCGCCGCTGCCGATAAACCGCCGGTCATTGCGGGATTCATTCCCGACCTGGCCGGTGCGATCGTGGTGACGACACCGTCGGAAGTCGCGTCCGACGTGGTGCAGAAGTCCGTCACCTATGCGCGTGATATGGGTATCCGGGTATTGGGCATTGTTGAAAACATGAGCGAATACCGGTGTCCATCCTGCGGTGCGGAAAATGAGTTATTCGAGGGGAACACGGAGGCGATGTGCGAGGTGCTGGATTTGCCCTTACTCGGCCGTGTCCCGTTCGATCGTAAGTTTGCCAAAACATTCGATAAGGGGCAGCCGCTCCTCGATCCTGAATATCCGACGATCCAGAAATATCAAGATATCGTCGGACGGATTCAAGCGTTACTGGATTACAAAAAAGTCCTGGCGGAAAAGCTGTAAGCGCACCGACCCGGAGGGGGGATCCTATGAAGTTCGTTTGCCTGAACTGCGAGACCTACATGACGTTTCAGAAGGTCGAAAAACCCGGTGAGGGCTCACTCGGCGTGTTCTTCGGCTGTCCATCCTGCGAGGCGAAGTTTTCCATGGTGACGAATCCGGGAGAGACCCAAATGGTTGCCTCGCTCGGTGTAAAGCTCGGAGGCCGCACGGAGACGGCAGAACCGTTCGAGATGACTCGCGGGACGCTGAAAGAGGAAGCACAGGCCGGCGCAGGGCAGATGGCCGCCTATCTCAACGAGAAGATTCAGGGCGGGCAACCGGTCGCGGCTTCTGCGAAGCTCAGCGCGCCGGATGCCGGTGGAGAGAAGACGTCCGGCGGTTGCCCCTTCTCGGCTATGGTTGCGGAGATGGGATTAACTTCAGGCGGCAAGCCGCAGAATGGAAACGGAACGAGCGAATTCACATGGACTGCAGACGCCAAGGAGAAGTTGGAGCGCTTGCCGTCTTTTGTGAAGCCGATGGTTCAGAGCAGTGTGGAGGCCTATGCGCGGAAGCATGGCTATAAGAATATTACGCTGCAGGTCATGGATGATTCCAAGAATGATTCGCCCAACGGGATCGCATGGACGAAGGATGCCGAACAGCGTATGGACAACATTCCTGACTTCATTCGCCCGATGGCCCGCCGTGAAATTGAGCGGATCGCCAAGGAGCGCGGCCTGGTCGAAATCACGGCGCAAGTGATGGATGAAGCCAAAGAGAAGTTCATGAAGTTCATGTAGCCGACGAATGCATGCATGAGACGAGTGCACGGCCCATCCGGCAATCCGGATGGGCCTTTCGATTCCTGCCGGTGTTTCCCTCTCGACCGATTCATTGTCTGAGATTTCTAAGTCCATGCTTCCCGCTTCTAGGGATGTTGTGTCTGGCTGTCCTGCTGTGGAGCGTGTCGTTTGTGATGGCGGAGACTGCCGGTCACGGACATGGCGCGACGGTTCAGGAGCAGGGACATCATCATGCGCCTGTCTCGGGAGAGTTGTGGGAGGGCTCTCGAAAGGGCATTGCCTATTCCGAATTCAATCATCACATGGCGGGTATCTTTCTGTTGCTGATCGGGATGAGTGAAGTCCGTCAGGCCCTGGGATGGCCGGCATTGGTTTGGACAAAGTTTTTACTCCCCGGCGCCCTAACAGTGGGGGGAGTGTTTCTGCTCATCTGGAGCGATCATGACTCATGGCCGATCGGGTCGATGACGTTCGCCCAGACGTTCTTCGGCAGCGATGAAGAAGTGCTCCAGCACAAGATCTATGGAGTGCTGGCTTGCGCCGTCGGTGTCGTTGAATTCCTGCGGCGGACCGGATGGTTTGCCCATGCGGTGTGGACTGTGCCCCTTCCACTCTTTGCGATCGTCGGCGGACTGATGTTATTCAGCCACTCGCACGGAGACCATCCTGCCGCCGGCAAAATTGCGCTTCATCACGTGATCATGGGCATGATGGCCATCACCGCGGGATCTTCCAAGTTGGTCTCTGGCTGGCGAACGCGGACCTTCATTGCCGAGCGTTCGTATTGGGAGTTGCTCTGGGCGACCCTCGTCGTCGTCATTGGTCTTCAGCTCCTCATTTATTCAGAGTAAGATTGTTCACCGGCCCGCAAAGGGGGCCGGCCTCGCGTTGACACTCCTGTCGGGACTGTGTTAGCTCTACATTTTTAATCAGCTTTTGAACGAGCGCTGAATTTGACCGGTTGGACGGTCGGTTCAGGCCATGAGGAGTCGCCATGGGTGGCCACAGTCATTGGGCAACAATCAAGCGGCATAAATCAGCGGTCGACGCGAAACGGGGGAAGGTTTTTACCCGTATTATTCGTGAGTTGACGATTGCGGCCCGCTCAGGCGGGGACCCCGATGGCAATCCACGTTTGCGGTTGGCGATTGCGAAGGCCAAAGAAGCCAACATGCCCGGCGATACGATGAAGAAGGCCATCCAGCGCGGGACAGGTGAATTGCCCGGCGTGACGTACGAAGAGTTTACGCTCGAGGGCTATGGCCCCGGTGGTACGGCGGTGCTCATGGAGATCACATCCGATAATCGCAACCGGACCGTGGCGGAAATCCGCAGTTTGCTGACGAAGAACGGCGGCAATATGGCGGAGGCGGGCGCGGTGGCCTGGCAGTTCCATAAAAAAGGGGTGTTGGTCGTCGAGAAGGGCAAGGTAGAAGAGGATGCGCTGCTGAGCCTCGCCCTGGAAGCCGGCGCCGAAGACGTGAAAGTGACCGACAAGGCCTTTGAAATCTATACCGATACCCACGATTTCGAAGCGGTCAAAAAAGCGCTCAGCGATGCCAAAATCGAGTGCACGCTTGCCGAATTGAACTTCATCCCGCAGAATACGATCGCGCTGGAGGAGAAGGCTGCTGAGCAGATGTTAAAGCTCATGGAAATTCTGGATGAGCACGACGATGTGCAGAAAGTTCATGCAAACTTTGACATCTCCGACGAGGTCATGGAGAAGGTGGCTGCCGCTACCGCCTGATTCTAAAGGAGTGGCGCCGCGCATCGAAGCGCACGCAGCCAGCCTATCAGGCCCTTCGCATCACACTCCCCTGTTGCTCACATGATCGCCTTACTGACGGGCCTCATGGCCTTTAAGGCGCCTTCGCAAGTCACGCTCGATGTGCATGGCGTCGGCTACGAAGTATTAATTCCCCTCAGCACCTACTATTCTCTCCCCAATCAGCATGAGCAGGTGACGCTCAGCATCCATACCCATGTGCGTGAAGATGCGATTCAGCTTTACGGGTTCCTGACCGCCGCGGAGAAGGAAGCCTTTCTGTTGCTGACGGGGATCTCCGGCATAGGACCAAAATTGGGACTGAGCGTCCTGTCCACCCTCTCGGTTCGCGATCTCTTTTCCGCCATCCAGGCCGGCGATATTGAGAAGCTCGGTACGGTGTCGGGCATCGGCAAAAAGTCTGCAGCCAGGATTGCGCTGGAATTGAAGGACAAGGTCGCGCGGTTGCATCCAGCGGGCGAACAGGCCGCGTCGGGGAGCGGGCAGCCTGCGAATCCGCTCTACGAGGATGCCCTGTCGGCCCTTGTGAATCTGGGGTATCGCCAGCCGGATGTGAAAGACGCGTTGAGAAGGATTGAGAAGTCCGGCGCCATGGCGCAGGGACTGGAAGGCGTGATTCGTGAGGCACTCAAAGACCTGGCCAAGGGGTGACGCGTGATGAAATCTTTGCACGGGCGGTGGAAGAGTCGTCGGATTGGGGCGGTAGGGGCGGTTCTGTTGGCCTTGTTGATATTCTCGGGATCAGCCGGGTTAGTCGGCGCGGCGGATGGGCTGGAGGAGCCGAAGAGCATCCGCAAGACTTGTGGAGCGTGCCCGGATGGCTATGCCACAACCGGTGTGACCCATGCCCCGGAGCTGTGCAAAGACGGCGAGCCCACCCTCGTGCAGTGCGTGCCGCTCGGGGGCAACATGCTCTCCGTCTGCGGGACCTGTCCCGAAGGATATGTGGACGTGGGGCGCTCGAACGTCCCTTCGCGTTGCGGCTCTGGAGATGGTGGGCTGGTGTCGCAATGCCAGTTACAGAACATGGGATCAACCATGCCCGATCCCGGTCAGGGTGGAGTCAGGTGCCCGCCTGATTGCGGCAGTACGGCTGCGCCAGGTCAAGGGGCCGTGTCGCCGCCGCCGAAATTCAGGCCCTCACCCGAGGCCAGATAATGCCGACGCATCGTCGAACAGGATCGTCCCATGTCTGACCGCACGGTAAGCAATCAATTGACCGACGACGAACGTGGCCTTGAAGCCGCGCTGCGCCCACACAGCTTGCAGGAGTATGTCGGCCAGTCACGGATGAAGGAATCCCTGGAGATTTGTATCGAGGCGGCGAAACGCCGTGGTGAGGCGCTGGATCATGCCATTTTTTACGGGCCGCCGGGGCTCGGAAAGACCACGATTGCGCATATCATTGCGCGGGAGATGGGATCGGCGATTCGCTCGACCTCAGGCTTAGTCCTGAGCCATGCCGGGGATCTGGCGGCGATTTTGACGAATTTGCAGGAACGGGATGTGTTGTTCATCGACGAAATCCACCGCCTCCCGGCTTCCGTCGAGGAGGCCCTGTATCCGGCCATGGAGGATTACCAACTGGATCTGGTGGTCGGCCAAGGGGCCTCAACGAGGACAGTGAAGCTGGAATTGCCGCGGTTTACGCTGGTGGGCGCCACGACCAGGGCCGGGGCATTGACGTCGCCGTTGCGAGACCGGTTCGGCTTGGTCCACAGGCTGGAGTTTTATTCGTCACAGGAACTTACGTCGATCGTTACACGGTCGGCAGGGCTGCTGAATATTCCGATCGACGAGGCAGGTGCTGCGGAAATTGCTCGCCGGGCACGCGGCACGCCGCGCATCGTGAATCGGCTGATTAAGCGCATCAGGGACTATGCCGAGATCAAGGCCGGTGGACGTATCACTAAGCAGGTGGCGAAGGATGCGTTGGTCTGGTTGGCGGTTGACGCCGCCGGATTGGATGAGATGGATCGGCGCATCCTCCTGACCGTCATTGAGAAGTTCAATGGCGGACCGGTCGGGGTGGATTCACTGGCAGCGGCGGTGCAAGAGGACAAGGGCACGCTGGAGGACGTCTATGAGCCGTATCTGATCCAGGCGGGGTTTTTGGAGCGCACCGGCCGTGGCCGGCAGGCGACTAGGCTGGCCTTCGACCATTTCAAAAAACAAAAAGACCTTCTGTCGCTTTCCGGTGACGACACATCCGTCACAACTCCTTGAATCCCCACACCTATCCTTGCAATGCCCTCGCCGGCTCCTGTAGGATACTCACTTGTCCAAGTTCAGCCCGTTAGCTTGGAATCGTTTCGCGGCCTCGTCTCTCTAAAGGCAGGTTTCGCGAGGAGGGAGTCCCCCCGTCATGTCTGATGACCTACAAGGACATCGCCAGGAAATCGATCGGATCGACGATCAGATTTTGCGCCTCTTGAACGAGCGCTCGAAGTCCGTGATTGAAATCGGAAAACTCAAGAAACAGAGAGATGCGGAGGCGCATCTGCACACGCCGGCCCGGGAGGCGGCGATTTTTGAGCGTCTCAGCAAGCAAAATACCGGTCCCTTTCCCACCGATGCCATCCGGGCGGTGTATCGAGAGATCATGTCGGCCTCGTTGTCCCTTGAGGGGCCTCAGAAGGTCGCCTATCTCGGTCCGCGAGCGACCTTTACCCACATGGCCTGTATGCAGAAGTTCGGGTCGTCCGCCCAATACATTCCCGTCAACAGCATCAAAGATGTGTTCAGCGAAGTCGAGCGTGGGCGAGCCCATTTCGGTGTCGTGCCCATCGAAAACACCACCGAAGGCGTAGTCAATCACACCCTGGATATGTTCGTCGACTCCAGCCTGCTCATTTACGGAGAAGTGTTGCAGGAAGTGGCCCATCACCTGATGTCCAAGAGCGGAGTCGCGGGCGATATTAAGCGGATCTATTCGCACCCGCATGCCATTGCCCAATGCCGCAATTGGTTGGAAACGAATCTGCCGCACGTACCCGTGTCCGAAGTGGCCAGCACGGCCCGGGCGGCCGAACTGTCTGTCGACGATCCATCGGCCGCAGCCATCGCGTCCGAACTGGCGTCCCAGCTGTACGGACTGAAGGTCATCACCGCTCGGATCGAGGACAACATCAACAACTTCACGCGATTCCTGGTACTCTCGCAGAAGGCTCCGGAACGGACTGGACGCGACAAAACCTCTCTGATGTTGTCGGTCAAAGATAAAGTCGGCGCGCTGTATGACTTGCTGCGTCCGTTTGCCTCCCATGGGCTCAACATGACCAAGATCGAATCGCGTCCCTCCCGCCGGAAGGCCTGGGAATACATTTTCTTTGTCGATATCGAGGGGCACATCGATGAAGAACGGGTCAAGAAGGCGGCCGAAGAAGTGAAGAGCCGCTGTCTCTTTATGAAGATTCTCGGGTCGTATCCCGCCTATTCCTAGAGGTCCGAGTCACGCCATGCCATTGAAGGTGCATCCCGATATCGCCTCCCTTGTCCCGTACGTTCCTGGAAAGCCTATCGAAGAGCTGCAGCGAGAGTTAGGGCTCCCGCGCGCCATCAAATTGGCATCCAATGAAAACCCGATCGGCCCGTCGCCCAAAGCGCTCGCCGTCTTGGGTGAAACCGCTCCGACTCTCCATCGGTACCCGGACGGCGGGGCGTTCCGTTTGCGCGGCGCCTTGGCCGAACGGTGGAACGTCATGCCGGATCAGGTCATTCTCGGAAACGGCTCCGACGAAATCCTCGGCCTGCTTGCGCGAACCTTCTTGTCCCCGGGCGATGAGGCCGTGATGGCCGAGCACACCTTCGTGATTTATAAGATGGAGGTGCAGGCCGCGCACGGTGTGGCGGTGGAAGTGCCGCAGAAGAATTGGCACCACGATTTGCCGGCCATGGCGGCAGCCATCACCGACAAGACTCGCTTGTTGTTTGTGTGCAATCCGAATAATCCCACCGGTACCATGGCGACCAAGGCTGAGGTGGCGGCGTTGATGGCGCGCGTGCCCGATCATGTGGTGGTCGTGTTCGACGAGGCCTATTACGAATATGTCCGGCATCCGGAATTCCCGGAATCGCTCAGCTATGTCAACGCGGGCCGCAATGTCATCGTGCTGCGGACGTTCTCCAAGATCTACGGCTTGGCCGGGCTCAGGATCGGATACGGGATTACCACTCCGGAGATTACGAACTACCTGAATCGAATCCGTCCGCCCTTCAATGCGAACAGCATGGCGCAACGCGCCGCGTTGGCGGCGTTGGACGATGAAGCGCATGTGGGCGCGAGTCGGGCCCTCAACCATGCGGAAATGGATAAGGTCCGGGCCGGCTTGTTGGCCTTGGGCTTCGAGGCCTTGCCCAGTGAAACGAATTTTCTCTATTTCGATGTCGGGAGAGACGGTCGAGACGTATTCGACGCGCTGTTGCGGAAGGGCATCATTGTCCGCCACATCGACGGGCGAATGCTGCGGGTGACCATCGGCCTTCCGGAAGAAAACCAACTGTTCCTGAGCGCGCTGGCGGACGTGACGCGCGCCGCTCGATAAGGAAAGTGAGACGAGATCATGATTATTGTCTTGAAGCCTGACGCGTCGGAGCGGGAAGTCGATCACATTATCGACCGGCTTCGCGAGTTGGGACTGAAGTCGCATATTTCTGCCGGGCAGGAGCGGACCATTATCGGGGTGATCGGGGACGATCGTATTTTGCACAATCAACCGTTGACCGCATTGCCCGGGGTCGAAAGTGTTCTGCCGATTTTGGCTCCCTGGAAGCTGGTCAGCCGGGAGTTCAAGAAAGAGAACACGATCATTGACGTGAACGGCGTCAAAATCGGCGATAAGAAAATCACGATCATGGCCGGTCCCTGCGCGGTCGAGCGGTTGGAACTGACCGTCGGTATCGCCCACGAGGTCAAATCGGCAGGCGCCACCGTCCTCCGCGGCGGCGCGTACAAACCACGCACCTCGCCCTATTCCTTTCAGGGATTGGGACGTGAAGGCCTGGATTATTTGGTCGAAGCCAAAAAACAAACCGGCCTGCCGGTGGTGAGCGAGATTCTGGACACCCGCGACATCGAGCTGTTTCTCGAGAAGGCCGACATCATCCAGATCGGCGCCCGGAACATGCAGAACTTCGAGTTGCTCAAGGAGGTCGGGGCCTACGATAAGCCGGTGTTGTTGAAGCGCGGCCTCTCTGCCACGATCAAGGAATTCCTCCTCTCCGCTGAATACATCATGTCTCGCGGCAACCGGAATGTCATGTTGTGCGAGCGCGGTATCCGCACGTTTGAAACCCAATATCGAAATACGTTGGATATGGCCGCCATTCCGACGCTCAAGAGCCTGTCACATCTGCCGGTTATCGTGGACCCCAGTCATGCGACGGGCAAGTGGGATTTGGTGGCGCCCATGTCGAAAGCGGCAATCGCAGCCGGTGCCGACGGACTGTTAATCGAGGTGCATTCCAATCCCGAATGTGCGCTCTGCGATGGCGAGGAGTCGATCCGGCCGTCGAAATTCAAAGAATTGATGGGAGATCTGCGGAAGATCGCCGCCGCCGTCGACCGGACGTTGTGAGCGGTGTGTCTGTAGGCCGGGGCCGGTGTCCTTGCTGCCGGAAGTCCGGCAGTCACTGAACGATGAAACCACATTTCAAACAGGTAGCCATTGTCGGGGTCGGGCTGATCGGTGGCTCGCTGGGGATGATCCTGCGCCGTCAGAAGCTGGCGGATTCCGTCGTCGGGATCGGGCGACGCGTCGAAAACCTCAAGACCGCCGTCGAAGTGGGCGCCATCGACCGATATGTGTCGGACCCGCGTGAAGGTGTCGAAGGGGCTGACTTTGTGCTGCTCGCGACACCGGTGGATACCTACGAACGGCATTTGCGTGAATGGGCCGATTGTCTCCAACCGGGCGCGATCGTCAGTGACGTGGGCAGCGTCAAGGGTGAGCTGGTGACCCGCGCGGAGGCCTTGCTGCCGCCGTCGGTGCGGTTCGTGGGTGCGCACCCCATTGCCGGCAAGGAAAAGACCGGGGTGGCCGCAGGATCAGAGAGTCTTTTCTCGGGGGCGCGTTGCATTCTGACTCCGACGGCCAAGACCGATCCGGAGGCGCTTCAAACGGTTCGTGTTCTCTGGGAACTCGCGGGTTCGATTGTGTTGGATATGGATCCCTTTCTGCACGACAAGATTCTCGGTGCCGTCAGTCACCTGCCGCATGTCGCCGCGTTTGCATTGATGACGGCGCTGGCCGACGTGCGTGACCATGGTTTGCCGGAACTCGATCTGGCCAGCCATTCCGGCGGCGGCTTGCGCGATACCACACGAATCGCGGCCAGTTCCCCGGAGATGTGGCGAGACATTTTTTTGTGGAACCGGGACAATGTGGTGTCGTTGATCGAGACGTACGAGCGGCATCTCGGCGAGCTCAAACGGTTGATTGCGGCCGGTGACGCCGCTGGGATCGAGAAGCAACTGGATCAGGCCAAGTATGAACGGGAACAACTCACCCCTCGCACATCGGGGAAGAGCTAGGCTGCCATGGCATCCTTAACTATTACGCCGGGCCGTTCGCTGAAGGGCACGATTGCGGTTCCGGGCGACAAGTCCGTTACCCATCGGGCGATTATCCTGACGGCCCTCGCCGAGGGGCTGAGCCAGGTCACCGACTATTGTCGTGGGGAAGATTGTTTGAATACCATGCGCGCGTTCCAGTCGCTGGGCGTGCGCATCGAAGAGACGCCGGAGCGGTTGACGGTCCATGGCAAAGGCATGTGGGGTCTCACGGAGCCGTTCGGCCCGATCGATTGCGGCAATTCCGGAACCGGCATTCGTCTGATGGCGGGGTTGTTGGCGGGCCAGGATTTCTTCACGGTCCTGACCGGAGACGAATCGATCAGACGTCGTCCCATGGGACGTGTCGTAAAACCCTTGCGAGCCATGGGGGCGACGATTGCCGGACGAAAGGGCGGGGAGCTAGCGCCCTTGGCGATCACCGGAACCCGGTTGAAGGGCATGTCGTACGTGTCCCCGGTCGCGAGCGCGCAGATTAAATCGTCGCTGCTCTTTGCCTCGCTGTATGCCGATGGCCTGACGACCATTTCAGAACCGCGACTCTCCCGCGACCATACCGAACGTATGTTTGCCTACTTCGGAATTCCTTTTCACCGCGATGGGTGTACGGTTCGGATCGAAGGGCGCCCCTCCACACGCTGGAGTGGGAAAACCGTGGTGGTGCCGGGCGATCTGTCCGCAGCCGCATTTTTTCTCGTCGGTGCTTCAATTGTGCCGGATTCCGATGTGACCGTGCTGTCGGTCGGCATGAATCCAACCCGGACCGGGCTCGTAGACATTCTGCGCCAGATGGGTGCACACATCGAGGTGCTCAATCCGCGTGAAGAGGCCGGAGAGCCGGTCGCGGACTTGCGCGTACGTTCCATGCCGTTGCGGGGCGTACAGATCGGGCCGGAACAGATTCCGCAGACCATCGATGAGTTCCCGATTCTGTGTGTCGCGGCGGCCGTGGCCGACGGCGAAACGGTGATCACCGGAGCTGAGGAGCTGCGAGTCAAAGAAAGCGACCGTATCGCGACGATGGCGACTGAACTCCGGGCGATGGGCGCGCGGATCGAAGAACGGCCGGATGGCATGGTGATACAGGGGTTGGGGCGCAAGGGTGCGAACGGCACGCTCACAGGGGCGACTTGCGCGAGTCACGGCGACCACCGCGTGGCCATGTCCGTCGCGATCGGTGCCCTGACTGCTGCGCAGCCGACGCAGATTCAGGACACAGATTGTATCGAGACTTCGTTCCCGAACTTCGATCGTAAGCTCTTGGAACTGTTGACTGATTCTGTGAAACGTCTATAGTGCGAGGATTACGTGGGTGAACCGGGCACATCCAGCTGCGGGAAGCGCGGGTTGATCATCGCCATTGATGGTCCGGCGGGGGTCGGCAAGAGCACGGTCGCCAGACTCCTGGCGTTGCGGCTTGGATACCTCTATCTGGATACAGGCGCCTTGTATCGCGCTATTGCGTGGAAGGTGCGTGACGCGGGATTGAGTCCGGAAGAACCACTTGCCATTACGGCGCTGCTGCCCAAGACGACGTTACATATGGCCTGTGGTCCCGAGCAATCCCATGTGTTGCTGGATGGTCGCGACATCACCGGTGAATTGCGCACGCCTGCGGTGACGGCACTGGCGTCCATGGTCTCGGCGATTCCGGCCGTCCGCGAATGGCTGCTGCCGGTGCAACGGCAGATCGGCGCCGAGGGGTGCGTTGTGGCCGAGGGGCGTGACATCGGAACCCGCGTGTTTCCGGAAGCCGATGTGAAGTTTTTCCTCGAGGCTGATGCGGAGGTCCGGGCGACGCGACGGCATCGTGAGTTGGTGGCGGCGGGTCATTCGGTTCAATTCGATCAGACGAAACGCGATATGACCGGGCGGGATGATCGCGATCGTTCTCGAATCGTGGCGCCGCTGATTCCTGCGCCCGATGCTGAACGGATCGATACGTCGAGTATGCCGGCAGAGGCAGTCGTTGAGCACATGCTGGCTGTGATCACGGCGAGATTGTGAGCTCGGCACTGTATGGCCTGTTGTGGGTCATCTCTCGCACCATCGGGTGGCTGTGCTTCCGGTATCGGACCGTTGGGACTGTGCCGCGGCAGGGCGGGTTCCTGATTGCCTCGAACCATGCCAGTTATCTGGATATCCCGTTGCTCGGGTGTGGGATCCCTCGCCGGGTTTGGTACATGGGGCGGCACGATTTATTTCCGATGCCGCTGCTCAACGGCCTGCTCCAGGCCCTAGGGTGGATTCCCTTGCGGATCGGCCGTCTCGACCGCGATGCGTTCAGCAAGGCGGTCTCGTTGATTCAGGAGGGGAAGGCCGTCGCCATTTTCCCTGAAGGGGGGCGGACGATGACCGGTGCGTTGAAGCCCGGCAAGCCGGGGATCGGGGTGATCGTGTCGCAGACGGGCTGTCAGGTTGTGCCGGCGCATATCGGCGGCACGTTCGATGTCCTGCCGCCCGGCGCCAAGTGGCCGAGATTTCGTCGCGTGACGGTGGCCTATGGAGAGCCGCTGGATTTTTCCGCGGATGCAACGCGGTTGGAAGGAAAAGCGTTTTACCAACATGTCAGTCGGACGGTGATGGCGAAGATCGCGGAGCTCGGACAGGTTCCGATGCCGGGGGAATGGCCGGCTAACGCCGGGCAGTCCCAGGATTCTGAGGCCACACCAACAGCCAAGTCTTGCAACGCTGAGTAAGGCTCGGTGTTTCTCACTATCAGCACCCGGCGCGAGCCGGAGGACGAGGACCTTTTCATGAGTACTGTCACACCGCAAAGTGAACCCAAGCTTGATCGCGACGCCTTGGCGGCGATGTATGAGGAAACCTTCCGTAACTTCGAGGAAGGGACCATCACCGAGGGCATGGTCGTCGCCATCGGCAAAGACAAAGTCGTGGTCGATATCGGCTACAAGTCGGAAGGCATGATTCCCGCCGATCAGTTCTCGCATGAGGAACTGGGGCAATTGAAGGTGGGCGATCGCCTCCAGGTGTATCTCGAAGAATGTGAAGATGCCGACGGCAATCTCGTGCTCTCCAAAGAAAAAGCCGACAAGATGAAAATCTGGGAGGAATTGGAGAAGCTGCATAAAGAAGAAAAGAGCATCGAAGGCAAGATCATTTCCCGTATCAAGGGCGGCATGATGGTCGATATCGGTGTCAAGGCGTTCTTGCCCGGCTCCCAGATCGATCTGCATCCGGTCCGCGATCTCGATGGCCTGGTCGGCAAGACCTTCCCCCTCAAGATCATCAAGATCAATCATCGCCGCGGCAACGTGGTCGTCTCCCGACGGGTTTTGTTGGAAGAGACGCGTGACCGTCGCCGTCAGACGACGTTGTCGACGTTGAAGGAAGGTCAGTTGATTCAGGGCACGGTGAAGAACATCACCGATTACGGAGCGTTTATCGACCTCGGTGGCATCGACGGCTTGCTGCACATCACGGATATGTCCTGGGGCCGTGTGGGCCATCCGTCCGAACTGTTCCAGGTCAGCGACAAGGTGGAAGTCACCGTGCTCAAGTACGATCGCGAGACCGGCCGTATTTCCTTGGGACTCAAGCAGAAGTCGGCGGATCCCTGGACCGGTGTGGCGGCGAAGTACCCGGTGGGCACTCGTGTCCGTGGTCGAGTGGTGAGCTTGACCGATTATGGCGCCTTCGTTGAGTTAGAGCCCGGCGTGGAAGGATTGGTCCACGTGTCCGAGATGTCCTGGACGCACGAAGTGCGGCATCCGTCGCGCGTGGTGTCCGTCGGCGATCAGGTGGAAGCCGCCGTGTTGAACATCGATCCGGGAAGCCGGAAGATTTCGCTCGGCATGAAGCAGACGGCGCCGAATCCGTGGGACATGATCGAGGCGAAGTACCCGGCTGGAACGCGGATCGAAGGAAAGGTGAAGAGCCTGACCGATTTCGGCGCGTTCGTCGGATTGGAAGAAGGTATCGACGGGCTGATCCATATTTCCGACATGTCCTGGACGAAGCACATCAAGCATCCGTCGGAGCTCTTCAAGAAGGGCCAGAAGGTGGATGCGGTGGTCATTCGTATCGACAAGGAAAAGGAGCGCCTCTCGCTGGGGTATAAGCAATTGTCACGCGATCCGTGGGAAGAGCAGATTCCCAACAAGTATCGGGTCGGCGATAGCATTACCGGCAAGGTCAGCAAGATCGCCGATTTCGGACTCTTCATCGAGCTCGATGGCGATGTCGAGGGTCTGATTCATATCAGCGAAGTCGGACTCGATACGAACGTTCGCATGGAAGAGAAGTTCAAGCCGGGTGACGACGTCACGGCGAAGATCATCAAGGTGGATCGCGATGAGCGGAAAATTGCGCTCAGCTTGCGCGATCACCAGATGGATTCCGATCGGCGCCAGGTCGATGAGTTCCACGCCTCTCAGGGCGGGATCGATCAGACCCTGGGTCGCGCGGCCAAGCAAAGCCGGAAGCGGAACCAGAGCGATTCCGAAGCCTAGGTGACGGGAGACCGAATGGGGCCACAAGCAGACACGGCGGTGAGACCACAGCGGAGCCTGCTGCGACGTATCTTCTGGGCCATCGTGATTGGGGGAGGAGCGTTGATTCTCTTGAACGCGCTCCTCCCCGACCTTGATTTCTCCAGCCAGGATCGTGTGGCCCTCATTCGCATCGAGGGCGTGATCCTTGATGCACAAGCGACCATCAGCGAGTTGAAGCAATACAGCGAGAACCCGCTGGTCAAGGCGATCGTGCTGCGCATAGACAGTCCCGGCGGCGGCGTCGTGCCGTCTCAGGAAATTCACGATGCGGTGAAGCGGGTAAAAAACAAGAGCAATAAGGCGGTGATCGCCTCTATGGGGACGGTTGCTGCTTCCGGAGGTTATTACATCGCCGCGGCCACGGACCGTATCATTGCCAATCCCGGCACGTTGACCGGGAGTATCGGCGTGATCATGGAAATGGCCAACTTCGAAGGCCTGATGAAAAAGGTCGGGGTCGAAGGGGTGGTCATCAAGAGCGGGCGATTCAAAGACGTCGGGTCCCCGTTGCGGAAGATGAGCGATGAGGAGCGCAAGCTCCTGCAGTCGGTGATGGACGATGTCCACCACCAGTTCATTCAAGCGGTGGCCGACGGGCGGTCGTTAGAGGTGTCGGATGTGGAGCCGCTGGCGGATGGACGGATTTACACCGGACGCCAGGCCAAAGAGGCGAGGCTGGTCGACGAATTGGGCGATCTGGACGATGCCATCCACATCGCGGCGGACATTGCCGGTATGGAAGGTGAACCGAAAGTGGTCGAGCCTCGCAAGCGGTTTTCATTTCGGGATATCATCGAGTCACGTTGGGCGTCGGTGTTTCCGAAGCTGGAGTTGAATACCGGCGTCAAACTGAAATACCTGATGGCGTTCTGAACGGCCGGAGCGCATCGGTAAGGCAACGCAGCAATTCATCCGTGCGTAAGCCCCACCCACGAGGAGAGGGACGATGACCAAAGCGCAGATTATCGAGCGGGTATCGGAGCAGGTCACGACATTGACGAAGCGGCAGGCGGAGATCGTGGTGAACACGATATTCGATTGTATTCGCGACTCGCTGCGGAACGGGAATAAGACGGAGATCCGAGGGTTCGGGAGTTTTCGTCTCCGCGCCCGGCGGATGAAGGAAGGTCGTAATCCGAAAACCGGTGCGACCGTTGCGGTGCCGGCCAAGCGTGTGCCATTCTTCAAGGCAGGCAAGGAACTGAAGGAATTACTCAATAAGTAACAGGAGTGATACCGTGGCAGAGTCCTCAAATATAACAGCCCCAGAGGTTCGGTGGAGTGACGGCGCGCTCAAGCGAATGGAGCGCGCTCCCATGTTTTTGCGAGGAATGGTCCGCCGCCTGGCTGAGAAAAAGGCGCGAGAGTTGGGCTATCCCGAAATCACCGAAGAAATCCTCGATCAGTTCAAAGGTCAGATGATGGGGACCATGGGCGGTGAGGGCGGCATGGCTGAGGCTGCCGATCAAATGGCCAAGGGACAGCTGCCTTGGACCGCGGCCGCGAAGGAACGACTGGCGGCCGTGCCGGAGTTCATGCGCGGGATGATCAAGCAAATCGCCGACGAGATCGCCCGCAAAGGCGGCCATATGGAGGTCAATGTCGATCTCTTTGAGAAGGTCGAGGCTTTGGGAGAGATTCGAGAGCGGGAGGCGGCTCCACTGGAATGGTCAGAGGGCGCGTTGGCGCTCTTGCAGCAGAAGATCAAGGAGTCTCCGCCGATTGCCATGGATTTTGTGAGCGACATGATCCGGCATGATACCGAAGAGTTGGCGCGAGAGAAGGGCTTCACTAGGATCGATGAGCAGATCGCGGTGCAGTTGTGGGAGGCGCCGCAGGAACGTGTCGCCTGGAGCGACGAAGCGTGGAAGCGGTTGCAAACCTCACCGGATTTTGTGCGCAGCGGGATCCGCAAGGCAGCTGAACGTCGAGCCCGCAAGTTGGGTCTGAAAGAGGTCGACTCCGAGCACCTCACGACATTTCGCAATCAAGCGATGATGAAGGCGGTGAAGCGCATCCGGTCGTTCGGCTATAACGAACTCACGTTCGATGCCTTCGACACCGCGCTTCAGAAAACCAAGCGATTGCAGGGAAATGACCAGGCGGAGAAACGCCTGCAGGAAATCCGTTCGCACTTCAGTGATCCCGAGGTTAAAAAGCCGGAAGGCGGGACCCTGGGTGCCGACCTCATGGGGCGTTTCCGGAAGTTTCTCAAAGGCGAGGGATCTCTGTAGCGCAGAAACGCTACCCCCTGTCCCCCCTGACGACCTGAGCCCGTTCCGTCCCATCGAGCGGCGGAACGGGCCATTGCCTGACTAGAATCAACTCAAGATGCCTGGGGATAGTGTCGATTGGGGCGATGACTCGCCCCGATTCGTCCGGAGGGAAGGCTGCGAACGGGCGTTGAGATGGGTGCGTGCAATCCCAGCACAACCCACAGAACATGAAGATCTGTGGGTTGTCGGAAGATTGTGTTCGATTGCGGAAGTCGGGGCTTAGTGAGCTCCGACGGCGTCAGGCCAGAATTTGTGCCGAATCTGGGGGAGCGGTTCGTTATCGAAGTTCGGGATGTCGTACAAGCAACGGTCGATGGTCGACACCTCTTCTTCCGTGAGTTCCAGCACGACTTGCTTCTTCCAGAATTGGTCCAGCGCTAAATAATCATTCGACGTCGGCTTCTCCGCCAGGAGCGCCTGCATTTTCTTGAATCCATCCGTATCGACACCGCCGACGCGGCCGTTATTGCGATCGATACACCACTTCAACACTTCCGCGACACCATACATCGACAAAGGGATATTGACTTTCTTGCTCATGGGCACCTCCTCCACACTTGGCCCGCATTGTAGCCTAACGCTTTCCAAGTTTTCAAAGGGGCGAAAGGCCTAGATGTCAGAGCCCATTCGGCAAGTCGTCGTGTTCGCCCGGGCGGTATGTGCTCAGAGCCTGCCATTCGTTGCGAAGCCCGAGGGGCCTCTGTATACTCCGCCCAACGGGTCAGAACCGGGAGCGGCGAAGCATGGACTTGGCCGGAATGTCATGCCTTTTTCATCGGGATGGATATGACCGCCGACCGTCGGGGTATCAAGATTCGGTCGTTCTTCGGGGTCGGCCCGGTGTTAGCGGCCGGATTGATCATGGTTTCTGCCTGTTCGAAAGCCGACCCCTACATTCCGCCTGACCCCTTCTACTACTTTGCCAGTTACCCGGTCGGTAAGAATCCGACCACCGTCACTACAGCCGACTTCAATCGCGACCAAATCACGGACCTGATCACCACCAATATATCGAGCAATACGATTTCGCTGCTGTTCGGCAACGGCGACGGCACGTTTCGAGATCAGGTTCAGGTAAAGGTCTGCCAAGAGCCCCGCTCCCTGGCCATCAACGACTTTAATCACGATGACCAACTCGATGTGGTGCTGGCCTGCTCCGGAAGTGATCAAGTCTCGATCCTGTTCGGACGAGGCAACGGAAAATTCGAGGACGGACCGCAGTATCCGGTCCACCGTACCCCGGTCTCTGTGTCCAGCGAAGATGTAAACGGTGACGGTCATCCCGATCTGGCGGTGGCACTCCGTAACGACAAAGTGAAGATTTTTCTCGGGAGTGCCGGTGGAAACTTTCGTCCCGGCGTGCAATATGAATACGGCGATACCCCCACGTCGGTGGCCCTGAAGGATCTCAACCAGGACGGCAAACCGGATTTGGTGGTTACCAACGGCGGCCCGATGTTGAGTGCGGTCTCCGTGTGGATCGGCAATGGTGATGGCACCTTTCGAGATCCCAAAGACTATAAGACCGGGCGACGGCCGCTCGGCGTCAGCTTCGCCGATTTTAACAACGATCGCCTGCCTGATCTGTTAGTCATCAACGGGGAAGGGGACAGTTTCACGACCTTCTTGGGCAATGGGGATGCTACGTTCCAGCCCGGCAAGGATTCCGGAGCGGATGCCAGTCCGAATTTCGGGGCGGCTCACGATTTTGACGGCGATCATATTGCGGATGTGGCCATAGTGAATCTGCAATCGACCGATCTTTCCATTCTCTTCGGGCGAGGCGACGGCACCTTTCACTACCCGCCCCGCAACTACCGTACGAGGAACGGACCCTTTGCCGTGGCGAGTTATCGCGTCTCTGCCGATAACATGGAAGAGCCTGGGCTGGTAACGGCGGATAACGGCGCGGGCAGCGTGTCGGTGTTTTTGCATCACGGACATAAGGGGCAGGCTCCGGCCGGGCGCGCAGGCGAGTAGCAGCGGATTCAGGTTTGCGCCGGATCAACCGAAGAGGAGATAGGCAGTTTGCTTGACACCTCAATAGGGCTCGGATAGAGTTCGAAAAGGTTGCCGGACAAGGATCCGCGCCATGTTCAGCTACTAGACCGCGGGGGCTCGTGCGATCGTTTCTCTGGTGGTTTTGCATGGGCTGCCTGACGACGCTGGCAGTCTTGATGGTTCAAGGCGGGGTGCGCGATCTGGTCTCTGGGACCAACCCGGCGGGAAGTTCGAGCGCGATCCTTTCCTTTAGCACCACGGTCTTCGGGGGCGGGTTGTTGGCCGGCTGCCTTGCCCTGATCCTCAATCGACTCCGCTAAATACAGTGACGACGTCGGTATCGGCCTGAGATGCACTGGGCCGACCATAACACCGATTCGAAGGGGCAAGGGTTGGGCGATGCACTGCTTGAAATGCAAAGGATTCATGATGGTGGAGCGGCATTACACGCTCATGAATCGGCGGCTCTATGCCCGTTGCCTGAATTGCGGATTCTGGATCGACCTCGCCGATTTGCTCCGATTCTTTCATAAGGTGATCTCCAGTAGCCTGCGTGGTACGAAGGTGCGAGAAACCTATACCCTGTGAACGTCAGCCCCTGTCTGGCTGTCACAAGAAAGTGCGACCCACCCCATGAATCGTTCGTGTCGAACCCTTTCGATAGGTGCCTTCGGAATCCTGGGTCTGTTGTTCGGCCTTTGGAGCGGCCAGGCGCTGGCCGTCGACAGCGACGTTGACGATGAAGTCATTACTGTGCCTTTCGATCCGCGGCCGGTCCCGTCCGCCAAGCAAGCGAATCACAGTCTGCGATGGCGGCACGTTCCAGCGCATAGCATCCTGCTCAAGGAGCTCAAGACGGGAACCACTCTCTACCAATTTGAAAGTGAAAAGCGGCTGTCCCCGGCCAGTCTGACCAAGATCATGTCGGCCCTGGTCATCCTGGAGTATGGCCATCTGGATGACGAGGTGACGGTCAGCCCCAAGGCCGCGCGCGCACACAAGACGCATCTGCGTTTGCGAACCGGTCAGATTTTTCGGCTGGAAGATTTATTGAAGGCCATGTTGATCGTGTCTGCGAATGACGCCTGTCTGGCGGCCAGTGAGCATGTCGGCGGGGATGAGGCCCGCTTCGTCGATCTCATGAATGCCAAGGCTGCGGCGCTTGAATTACACAATACCCATTTCAGCAACGCGTGCGGGTTCGATGCGCCGGAACATTATTCGACGGCCGAAGATCTGGCAAAACTGAGCGAGATCGCCCTGCACCACCCCGTCTTCAAGGAGTTGGTGCGTGAAGAGCGGGAGATCATCATGCCGATCAATGAACATCGAGCGTATGTCCTGCGCACGACCAACCGGCTTCTGGGGCGTATTCCGGGAGTGCAAGGGGTGAAGACGGGATTCACGTCCAAGGCAGGCCGATGCCTCATCGCCAAAGTCTCCCAAGACGGCAGCGACCTGCTGCTCGTCATTCTCAATTCCAAGCGTCGCTGGAACACGGCGACGAGCCTCATCAACTACGGCCTGCGGCTTAGTGACAGCCGGGCTGGCCTTGCCCGTTAACTACCTCTAGGTCTTCCCGGATTGGTTCGCAACTGTCGGGCGTGCTGCAGCAAGCGGGGGAAGGTTGTGCCCGTCGCAAGCTGGGCACGGATCTTCACGGTTTCAGGCGGTGAGAGGGGAAGTCACGGTGGAACAGAACCGACGACTGGGCTGTCTTAGCGAGGGAGTGAAAACTCCACGTTCACATCTTTTCCGAGATAATTGACCTGGAAGCCCTGCTTGTCATAGGCGAGCATGGCGCCCATGACGTTTTCATCGCCGTAATCCTCTTTGCCGAGCAGCTTGCGCACATCATCCGGACTTTCGCTGTTGAGGACGTTGCGAAAGATTCCGCGAGTTTTATAGGCAAAGCGGTTGTTGATGAAAATAAGATCGACTTTTCCGTCCTGTACTCTGACCCCGGCCATCGGGCCGGTCGGCTTCCGTTGATCGAGCAGGAAAATAAATGTCGCCTCTTGTTCGGTCTTGATGCCGGGAATCTTTTCGTTCACCAGCCCATCCAGCGCTTTTCCTTCATCGTCCCCCAGCTTGATCCCGAAGAGAGACACGTCCTGGCTCGCAATCCCTTTAGGGTCGGTCAAGTCGTCCTTGCTGAGTTCATAAGGCCCGGCGCTCACCATGGCAGCGAGGTACAGGGATCCTATCATCGCCGTTAAGGCTGTGAACGCCAACTTGCGCTGCATCATGAAGGCCTCCTTAGAACAGATCCTCAGAACTCACACCGTTCTGACAGTTGGTACAGGATGTCGGGGGGATGACTCAGCAAACACGGCATTCTATCCAACGGGCAGTCTGACTTTCAAGGTCGAGGCCGGTCTTTCAGTTGGCGTGGCGGCGGATGAGAGGGATGCTATTTGGGTCGTGCCGTCCGCTTTCTCGGCCGGTTCCGTTGGGACTGTTCGGGGTCGGACTGCAGGTCCCGCATCGTCGTTTGGCAGATCGCGGCAAACTCCTCAGCGGCCGGTCCGCGGTGTCGCAAGGTGAGATATGCCAAACCGACGGCATGACGGGGAGTGGGGTCGTAGAGATCGATCACCTGGAGATCCATTCCGGGAAGTCGCGAGCGGACGTAGAGTTCGGGAAGAATCGTGGCTCCCGTTCCCTCGGCCACAGCCTGAAGGATTCCTTCGGGTGAGGTCATTTCCAACACCACCTGCGGATGCACACCCGCCTTGGCGCATTCGGCTTCAACCATTTTGCGCAGACAATAATCGACCGGCATCAGGACCAGGGGAAGCCGAGCGAGGTCTTGCATGCGTGCACGACGTGTCCCAATGTGCATGCCTGCCGGGGCCACCAGGGCCAATCGTTCTTCGAACAGCGGAACGGTCGTCAGTTGCGGATGTGTCAGCGGCAGTAAACAGATCCCGATGTCGAGGCGATTCGACAGCAGTCCGTTCACGACATCTGCCGAGGCCTGCGCGTGTACTTGCAAGTGGATGTCGGGGAAGCGTTGTTTGAATCGGGAGACCAGCGGGGCGATGAGGTAGGAGTTGACTGTCGAGAGTGCGCCCACCACCAAGCGGCCCCGTTTTGCGCCTAGCAGCTCCTGCACCACCTGCTCAGCCTGCTCCAGCTCCCGCAAGGCCCGCTCCGCATGCACATGAAACAGCTCGCCGGCCTGAGTCAGGACGACTTTCCGACCGAGCCGGTCGAACAGGCGTGTGCCCAGTTCCTTTTCGAGGCCGCCGATTTGGATCGAGAGAGAAGGTTGGGAGACATGGACATGTTCTGCCGCGCGGCTAAAGTTTTGGTGGGCCGCCACGGCCATGAAATACTCAATTTGACGCAATTCCATGATGGTTGTTACTTCTCGCTATATGGAAAAGCTATAGGACATATGAAAACAATATATTAGACGAATAGATCATATCTCCCCTATCGTCTGGGGTCAACCGGTGCCGCTGGTTGAAAACCCCGGCTCATGGTGGGTCGAGGATGGCCAGCAGTCGGTCACCTATTACAAGGGGGGGCGAATGATGATATCGAAGCGTGTTGGAATGGGCGCCATGGTACTCAGTGCACTGGTGGTGCTGGCCGGTTGCGCGAATACCGGGAGTCTGGAAGGAGCCGGGCGCCCGGTGGCCGGCGCGACGGCAACAAAGTCCCTCTATGACCGGTTGGGAGGAAAGCCTGCCATTACGGCGGTGGTGGATCAATTTGTGGCCAATGTGGCGGCGGATGGGCGGATCAATAGCCGCTTTGCGACGACGGACATCCCCAAGTTGAAGGGGCACTTGGTCGATCAAGTGTGCGGCGCGACGGGTGGTCCCTGCAGCTATCGCGGCCGCGACATGAAAAGCACGCACCTGGGGATGCAGATCAGCAGTGCGGATTTTGGAGCCCTGGTTCAGGATCTTGTCGCCGCGCTCGACAAGTTTAACGTGCCGGCCGGTGAGAAAGGTGAATTGCTGGGGCTGCTTGGTCCGATGAAGAAAGATATCGTCGAGGTGCCGTAGGGAACCCACAGCGGGGGCGGGCCTACCGGTCGGTCCCCGCTGCTTCTCGCGGTGCTGCTGGTCAGGTCCCTGGATTCAGCTGGACGAGGGCGGTCGCAAGTCGGCGGAGTCGTTGAAAATAGCCCAAGCTGTCTTCGGCCAGGTCATCGAGCAAGTTATCCAGGTCGGCGATGCAGTCCTGGAGTATCGCGATGCGTTGACTGTCCATTTCATCCTGCCCGTCGAGGTAAAACACGGCACAGCCGCCGATGACGGTATCCAGCGTCATCAATTGTCCTTCGTTCGGGCTGGAAAAACGGGGCCAGCCCTCGCGGCTGTGTTCCTCCCAGAGTGAAGCGATGGTGTGGTGACTCATGACGATGGTCTCGACCGCGGTCGGCTGTAAGCACGAATTACCCGTGGAGCAACCCTACCGCATGCAGTAACAGAACGGCAAGCATGCACAGCCACAGTCCGAAGAACCGGTAGTCGATGGCTTCGCGGGAGAAACACCAATCCAGCAGCGGCGTGCGCCATGCGTCGGGTCCCCATGTGAGGAAACAGCCTTTGACGATCATGGCGCTGCCGGTGATCCACCACAGCGGCTGATAGGGAATCGGCCCCGACCAGAAGATCAGAATGGCTCCAAGACCGATACCGACGGCTTCCCAGCGGAGCAGTTGTGGGCTGTGCAGGAGGGACTCCTGAACTCGTTGGATGACGAGCAGGGGGACCGTCAGCAAGGCGAGGCCGTCGGCCATCCAGATTCCGGCGATCGCCGCGAGTATATACCGTGTCATGGCATGAGCGAGGTCTTCGGTATGCTGCTAGGGGTAGAGCCCGCGTTGGAGATGCGCCTGGGCCACCTTGTCGATGCCCGACATCAAGGCCGCCATACGCATCGTCGTCCGTTTCTCCACGGAGAAACGCAGGGTTCGATGGAAGGCACTGGTGATGATGTCCTGCAGCCGGTCTTGAATATCCTTGGCTTTCCAGAAAAAGCGCTGCACGTCCTGCACCCATTCAAAGTAAGAGACGATCACGCCGCCCGAGTTGGCCAGAATGTCGGGAATGATAAAGACACCCTTGTCGGTCAGGATGCGGTCGGCCTCCAACGTCGTCGGCCCGTTCGCACCCTCCGCGAGAATTCTGCAGCGCAATTGTGACGCATTGGCTTCGGTGATTTGTTCGGAGAGCGCGGCGGGAACCAACACCGTACAATCGAGCTGCAGCAATTCTTCGTTGGTGATGGATTCGCCCAGCTTGATCTCGCGTAACGGTTCGTGTTTGTCGCGATAGCGATGGAGCACCTCGGCGATGTCCAGGCCCTTGGGGTTGTACAATCCGCCGCCGACGTCGCTTACAGCCACGATCCGCGCTCCCGCTTGTTGCAAGATGAGGGCGGTATTCGAGCCGACATTGCCGAACCCCTGAACGGCGACAGTCGCTTGGGAGATATCAATCTTCAGGTGCTGCAAGGCTTCCAGTGTGACGTAGGAGACGCCGCGACCGGTCGCTTCCTCCCGGCCCAGGCTGCCGCCGATCGAAAGCGGCTTGCCTGTGACGACTCCTTGCACCGCATAGCCGACCTGCTGACTGTAGGTATCCATGATCCAGGCCATGACCTGCTGGTCCGTCCCCACATCGGGTGCCGGGACATCTTTGTCCGGGCCGATCAATGGGAAAATTTCCGCCGCGTACCGTCGGGTCAGACGTTGCAGTTCCCCGCGGGACAGCTTTTGGGGATCCACCTTCACGCCGCCTTTCGCGCCGCCATAGGGAAGATCCGCCACGGCACATTTCCAGGTCATCCACATGGCCAGCGCGGCCACCTCGCCAAGATTCACGTCCGGATGATATCGGATGCCGCCCTTGCAGGGGCCTCGCGCGGAATCGTGCTGGACACGGTATCCCGTAAACACTTCCACATGCCCGTCGTCCATCTTCACCGGTATGCTGACCAGCAGGGAGCGTTGCGGCAGTTTTAAGCGCTCACGCAGGTTGGTGTCGAGGCGCATGGATTCTGCCGCTTCATTAAACTGGGCAACGGCAAGCCGAAAGGTGTGGGTATCGAATTCGTTCATCACGTAACTCCTTGCTGGTGAGTAGCGCGCGGAGGGAGAGACCCCTGAGCAATCGTCGGTGAGGCGTCGCTCAGAGCCAAAAACCGATCCGGCCCGATGCGTTCTGTCCAGGCCAGATGAAACCGTTCAGCAAAATTGGCAGCCAGCCTTTCCTGGACTGCGCCCATCTCGGGCGCTTCTCCTAAGAGTGCCGCCATAGACGTCACTCGGCAGTCGGCAATTCCGCAGGGGACGATGTGGGAAAACGGCGCTAGGTCCAAGCAGACATTCAGCGCGAAACCATGCGTCGTGACGCCTTGCGAAATGCGCACGCCGATCGAGGCGATTTTCGACGGGATGTCCCCTCCGACCCATACTCCAGGCAGCCGCTCCCGACGATGTCCGGCAATGCCCCACTCGGCCAGAGTGCTGATGATCACGTCTTCCAATCGATGCACATAGGCCTTCGGTCCGGCACAGAAATCGGAAAGGCGGAGAACGGGATAGCCGATCAACTGGCCCGGTCCGTGGTAGGTGATCGACCCGCCGCGCTCCGTGCGAATCACGGGGATGCCTGATTCCTGCGTCAGGCGGCTCTCTCCGGGCCAATGCTGGTCTTGCGTCGTGCGGCCTACGGTAAACACGGGAGGGTGTTCCAGGAGCAGGAGCAGATCCTCGCAACGGTCGGCCGCACGCTCGGCCCGGCAGGCACGCTGCAGACTCCAGGCTATCTCGTAGGGGAGGGGCTCGCAGCGTATCAGGATGCCCGCTCGGGGCGGCTGAGCCTGTGTAGACACCTTCGAGATCGGCTGCGCGGATTCCGTCTGGCTGGGCTGATCGAGTTTCATGGGTTACGGCCGAGCCGGACCGGGACGTGACACAGTAATGGTGCCCGTGCCGGCCTTCCCTTGCGTGGTGATCTGAAACGACATCTGGTCGCTTGCGCGACTCACGGTGTGCCAGAAATCTCCGATGTTGTAGAGCGGATGGTTATCGATGGCGGTCACCACATCCCCGGATTGCAATCCGGCTCGCCCGGCCGGTTTGGCTGGATCCACCGAGAGCACGAGGATGCCCCGGTCACTCTCCAGATCGAAGCTCGCGGCGACACTCGGGGTGATCGTCAGCGGTATCAAGCCGAGGTCCGGCCGCAGGACGGAGCCGCGATCCATCATGGATTGAAGATGGGGCGTCACCGCCTCCATGGCAATGGCGTAACTGATGGCCTGCGCGGAAGGAGCGATCGCGACATTGATGCCCACGACCTGACCGTATCGATCAACCAACGGGCCACCGCTGTTCCCCGGGTTGATCGCGGCATCCGTTTGGAGCAGATCGTACAGGGTCTCTCCCTCCGGCGTGAGCACCGAGCGATCGAGTGCGCTGATGACGCCGACCGTGACGGTGGAACCTCCCTTCAGGGCGAGGGGGTTCCCGATAGCGATCACAGTTTCACCGATTTCGAAGGACGTGCGCCGGCTGAATTCGGCCGGAACCAGATCCGGAGCGGTGATTCTGACGAGGGCGAGATCGAGCAGAAAATCACGAGCGACGACTCGCCCCGGTGTGAGCCGGCCGGTCGAGAGTCCCACCACGACGCTGGTCACGCCCTGCACCAGATGGTTATTGGTCAAGATGTGCCCGCCGGCATCGAGGATCACGCCGGAGCCGGAGCCCGGCGGGGCCCCGTGTTGGGAGCCTCCCTGGGGAATGCCACGCGTGAGCACGGTGACGACCGACGGACGGACTTTGGCTACGACGGCGGGTACCGACAGTTCCGTGAGCGAGGTCGATTCATTGGGATTGTGGCCTGCGCCGTTCGCCGGCGTGCAGAGGCTGAGGAGGGAGAGTGAGAAAAGGCCCCAGGCGAACCATCGTGTCCGATCAGGCCGGGCGCCGTTGCGACTATAGGGGGCTGTCAGCATAGGGGAGAGCCGTTCCTCCGTTGCCGCATTCTCTCACAATAGGATGCATGGCGAAAGCGCGGCTCAAACAACACGGGCGAGGTGTCACCCTCGCCCGCATCGCGCTGCCGTATGAAACAGGTCGTGGTTATTTGATGGCCGCGAACATCTCCTTGACCATCGGGGTCTTGAGCTTCTTGAGGGCCTTGGCTTCGATCTGCCGAATCCGTTCGCGAGTGACCGACAGATGCTGCCCGACCTGTTCCAGTGTACGCGCCTGGTCTTCCCCGATCCCGAACCGTAACCGGATGACGGTTTGCTCTCTGGGGGTCAAGGTGCCGAGAATGCGATCCATTTCACGGGTGAGCTCCGTGCGGTTCACATGGGCGTCCGGCGGGACCGCCTGCTGGTCCGGTAGCAGTTCGCCCAGCTCCGTGCCGCCATCTCCGACTCGATGCTCGAGTGCCACCGGTTCCTGGAAGGCCTGAATGGTCTCATGCAGCCGATCGGGGCGCATCCGCATGGTGGAGGCCACTTCTTCCAGGCGCGGCTGTCGTCCTAACTGTTGGACGAGACGGCGCGAGGCCCTGAGAATGCGGTTCGAAGCTTCCGTCTGGTGCACAGGAATCCTGATGGTGCGTGACTGATCGGCCAGGGATCTGGTGATGCCCTGCCGGATCCACCACGTCGCATAGGTACTGAACTTGAACCCCTTCCGGTGCTGGTACCGCTCAGCGGCTTTCATTAATCCGATATTACCTTCCTGGACCAGATCCAACAGGGTCAGGCCGCGTCCGGTGTAATGTTTGGCCACATTCACAACCAGGCGAAGGTTGCAGCGCACCAGCTCGTCTTTGGCCGTTTCCAGGGTGATGCGCGAGGCTTTCAATTGCGTCAAGGCCGCATCCAGTTCCCTGCGGACCGAGACGGGAACTCTGCCGCCGGTGGTGGCGTCCAGTTGAAGTTCTTCCAGTGCGCGTTCGGCCTGATTGAGCACGGTGGCCGACAGACCGCTCAGGCGGCGCACTGTTTTGAGTGTTTCGAGACACTCGGCCGTGCGATCGGTTCGTTTCAGGCGGCCGCCGGCTTTGACCGCTTGCTGAAGGGTCTGCCGGATTTGGCGTGTGCCGAGGTCAAGTTGTTTCGCCAGGGCAATCTCTTCATCCCGTTCGAGCAGCGCGCGTTCGCCGAACGAACGGAAGTAGAGGGATTCCAGGAGAAAGGGCGAAGAGGCCGAGCGCGCAGGCTTCTCAGGCGCCGAGTCCTCGGAGTCTGCTTCGGTCTCCGCCTGGTTGCCTTGCACGATGCTGTCCAGCAGCGTGCTGGCTTCCGGGTCATCGGCATCCGGGTCCACCTCAGCCGCAACCGTCGGGTCTGTATCGTCTTGAATCGCGAGCGCATCTTTCATTGTTGTCACCCCTCTTCCCCGTCCTGGGGAGGTTCGCTTATGGTACAGCTTGGAGAGGCTGCCTGTTCCACTACTACATTAGAGACAGGGGGGTAAGAAAAGGATTCGCCGTCGTTCGTCCCTGCTCTCGACTCATTCACTCAGTGGTATTACGAGACAGCGGGCAATCCGGATTGCCCATGGGACGAGATAGGGCCGCTCCTCGCAGTGTCAAGAGGCGCGGCGAAGCGGCCTGCCGGAAGCGCGTCACCGGTGATTCGGTTGAAAACCCGTCGGCAGTCTCCTAGAATGCCGGACTATGTCACAACTACAAAACGGCGAACGTGTTCATCTGGTCGACAAAAAGGGCCGGCAATATGCCCTGACATTGAAAGCCGGGGATATCTATCACTTCAGCGGCGAAACGATTCCGCACGATGAGCTCATCGGCAAGCCGGACGGCACCGTGGTGACCCTCTCGAAGGGCAAACGGTTTCTCGCGCTCCGGCCGACCTTCGGGGAATATGTCCTGAAAATGCCTCGCGGGGCGCAGGTACTCTATCCCAAAGACCTGTCGTTGATCCCGATGTGGGCGGATGTCTATCCCGGCGCGCGGGTCTTCGAGGCCGGAACCGGGTCCGGAGCGCTCACCATGGCGTTGTTGCGCGCCGTGGGGCCGACCGGCCTGGTCGTCACCTACGAAGCCCGTGACGATTTTGCCCGTACGGCATTGACCAACATCGAACGCTATATGGGGCCCGTGTCTACCCTCATGCCCTGTCGCAAGAATGCCTACGAGGGCATCGATGTGCTGGAAGACGGCCGCTTGTTCGATCGTCTGGTGCTGGATTTGCCGGAACCCTGGCAGGTGGTGCCGCATGCGGCGAAAGTCCTGCGCTCGGGCGGCATTTATTTGAGTTTCGTGCCGACCATCCCCCAGGTCATGCAAACCGTGGATGCACTGGAGCGCACGTCGGTATTCGGCATGATCGAAACCTTTGAAACGTTGTTGCGGACCTGGTCGATTCAGGGGCGGAGTGTCCGGCCCGATCATCGTATGGTGGCGCATTCGGGTTTCCTGACCGTCGCAAGAAAGGTCGAAGAGGGCTGGTGGTCTCGTCCGAACAAAACGGTCGAGGCAGAGGCCACCGGCGAGCAGGAGAACGAAGCGCACGAGGGGGAGGACGCACAGGCATGAATCGGTTACAGGGGAAAGTGGCCATTATTACAGGTGGCAATGCAGGGATCGGCGAAGCCATCGCCAAGTTGTTTGCGGACGAAGGTGCGCACGTCGTCGTCACTGGCCGCCGGAAAGAGGAACTCGACCGGGTGGTGAAAGGCATCGGGGTGAACGGCGGGCGAGCGCTGGCAGTCGCCGGGTCCGTTACGGATGAAGCGCATGTGCAGGATGTGGTCGCGCAGACGATACGTACCTTCGGCAAGCTGCATATTCTGGTGAACAACGCCGGAATCGGTGATTTCGGCAAACGGCTCCACGAAATGGACGATGCCACCTGGGCGAAGGTGCTGGACATCAATCTCACGGGGGTCTTTCGGATGACCCGCGCAGTTCTTCCTGAGCTGTTGAAGGGCGGGGGCGGTTCGATCATCAACATTTCCACCGTGGCGAGCCTGGTCGGGATCCGCGGTCTGTCGGCCTATGCCGCGTCCAAAGGCGGCCTGGACTCGTTGACGCGGTCCATCGCGGTCGATTATGCACAGGACAACATCCGCTGCAACGTCATGAATCCCGGTCTGGTGGATACGCCCATGGCAGCGCCCTTAATGGCCGATCCTGCCAGCCTGGAACCGATCATGGCCCAGTACGCCATCCGTCGCCCCGGCAAGCCGGAAGAAGTAGCGAAGATGGCGCTCTACCTTGCATCCGACGAGGCCACCTGGGTGACCGGAGCGACGTTCCCTATCGATGGAGGTATGACCATCAGCAAGGGGTAAGCAAAAGAAGGCGACCGCTCTGCTGCAGCGGAGGGCAACGACTCGGGAAGAGTGCTGTGGCACCTGGTTGCCGGAAGCAAGGAGGCGATCATGAGTGGCATGTCACGTATGAGCGCAGTTGTGGTTCCGGCTCTCTTCTTGGCTGCCGTCTTGTCAGGATTGCTGGAATCAAGCGTGGAGCCAGTGCGAGCGGAAGGTGGGACGGAATTCGTGGGCACGATCGTGTCGGTGGATGCGACATCCGGAAAATTCGCCGTCAAGAAAGACGGCGGAGGAAGCCGGTTTACCTTCGTTGCCAATGAAAAAACCCATTTCGACGGTGGGGCGAAGGCCGTGAAGGATCTGAAGAAAGACGATCATGTGGCGGTGATGTATCAGGTGCAAGGATCTCAGTATGTGGCCCTGAACGTCGCACTCAAGAAGTAGAAGGTTCTTGCGTATGGACATCACGACTCAGACTCAATGGTGCGGCATCATCGGCAATCCGGTCGAACATTCCCTCTCGCCGGCGATTCACAATGCGGCCTTTCAGAAGATGGGGCTGGATCTGGTCTACCTGGCGTTTCGGGTGGAAGCCCTCGGCGATGCGCTGAAAGGGGTGCGGGCCTTGGGGAATGCGCGAGGATTCAGCGTGACGATTCCTCACAAAGTGGCGGCGATTCCGTTCCTCGATGAAGTCGAGCCCACCGCCAAGCATATCGGAGCGATCAATACCATCGTCGTGGAAGAGGGCAAGCTCAAGGGCTACAACACGGACGCGTCCGGGGCGTTGCGCGCGTTGAAAGAAGGCGGGGCGTTGCTCGACGGGCATCGGGTCTTGATCCTGGGCTCCGGGGGCGCAGCCCGAGCGATTGCCTTCGCGCTGGCGACCGGGACGGGCATCGCCGGGTTGACGATCCTGGGAATCGAAGAGGTTGAGCGGCAGAAATTGGTAAAGGATTTGCGAGAGAAGACGAACATCCCTATCGAGGATGGTCCGCTCACGCTCGACACGCTTCGGAACTGGGTGCCGCATGTGCGCACCTTGATCCACTGCACGCCGGTCGGGATGTCGCCTCGGGTGGAGGAGTCCTGTGTGCCGACGAATCTCTTCAGGCCCGAACTGACGGTGATGGACATTGTCTACAATCCGCGCGAAACGAAGCTGCTGCAGGAAGCAAAGGCGGCCGGCTGCCGGACGATTTCCGGTTTGGAGATGTTCCTCAACCAGGCCGTGTTGCAATTCGAACTGTGGACGAAGCAGCCGGCCCCGGCCGATGTCATGCGACGGGTTCTGGAGTCTCGCTTTGGTTAGGACAGCGGTCGGCCTCCCGCAGCAGGAACCCGCACAACATCCTCGTGTCAGGGCATGGATCCTCGCATGAATCTCGTGTTGATCGGATACCGTGGGACCGGCAAGAGCACGGTCGGAAAGGTGCTGGCGCGCAAGCTGGGTCGTACCGTGGTGTCGACCGATGCCGAGATCGTGAAGCGGGCACAACTGTCCGTGCCTGAGATCGTCAAACAGTTCGGGTGGGAGCATTTTCGCGACTTGGAGTCGGCCGTCTGCCGTGATTTTGCTGCGCGGGACCAGCTGATCATCGATACCGGCGGCGGTGCCATTCTGCGGCCGGAAAATGTGGAGGCGTTGCGACGAACCGGGACACTGGTCTGGCTCACCGCGACCGTGGAGACGATCACGCGTCGGATCGGCGGTGATACCCAGCGCCCGTCATTGACGGGCACGAAGTCCTTCACGGAGGAAATACGGGACGTGTTGAACGAGCGCACACCCAAGTATCAGGCGGCCGCCAACCACGTCGTGTCCACCGACGGCGTCTCGACTGCCGAGGTCGCCTCACGCATTCTGCAGCTGATACCCCGTGGGTCAACCGGCTGAAGATCGAGCTTGTTGCCTGTGTCCGTCACCGTTGGGCTCCGCGTTTCTTGACATCCCCTCGGTAACATGGTTCTTATACCGGCGCGCGCCCGTAGCTCAATTGGATAGAGCATCGGACTTCGGATCCGAGGGTTGGGGGTTCAAGTCCCTCCGGGCGCACCATAGAATCAATAGATTGCATCTCCCTCTGCCGTTCTTCCTCTTCACTGGTCACGGTTTTGGTCACGGTTCCAGCCAGACTCCCTCGATTCACTGCGTCTCGAAGATGTGGTAGCCCGCATTATTCATGAGCACTTCTGCTGCAATCGCCGATTCACTGCTGCGACGGGCCTTCGGCCGGCGGGCTCGCCCCTCCGGTCCGGCCGCCTCACCAACTCGGCGGCGCGCACAGACGTGGCGCTCTGTATTCATCGCGCCGTGCGCCCCTCGACGTACTGCACGAGTACGCCTTGGGTCCTCCCGGCTCCGCGCGCCGGTCTCCCAACGTGACTCGGCGATTTCGCGACGAACCGTCATGAATAATGCGGGCTGAGGCAAGGTGGGCATACCGAAGCGTCGTCTCAATGTCGCGGTGCCAGCGGCGGATCTCCCGGCTATCATTATTGACTTGTACGACAAATGGCGTACATTCGGACGCATGAGAAAGGCTGCACACATATCAAAGTCACACCGGATTAATACCCGTATCGATGGAGGCCTCAAAAAGAGAGCCGTGAAGATTTTCGATCGCCTGGGCCTCACTGAAGCCGAAGCTATCCGCCTGTTCTATGCTCAGGTCGAACTCCATCAGGGAATTCCATTCCCTGTCACCGTTCCAAACGCCACGACCATTGCCGCCCTGGACGAAACGAACAAGCCGGAGAAACTCCCTTCCTTTAAGACCTTCCGCGCCCTCAGAAACCATACGGGCGTATAAACCTTGCTCATCCTCAAGCCCACTTCTCGGTTTCTCAAAGACCTGAAGGTAGGAGTCTGTCCGAGTCATGCCATTCTGCTGCGGCAAACGAGCTGCCGGCATCTGCGTCGTTCTCGGCCCGAAACAATCCTCAACGTATTCCCGTGAATACGCCTCCGGTTGTTTCGCGCCTGCAGCCTCGCATCTACCAGCCGCTCCTTCGCCTCGCAACGAAGGATGCCTCGGACAGACTCCTAGCCAAAAAACGAGGGCAGGATATCGACGACCTCGAGGACATCATTGACCTCCTACAATTTCGAAAGGTTTTGCCCGTCAGAAATAGAGACCATGCCCTCTCCGGCAATTGGAAACATCACCGGGAATGCCACGTTGCTCCCGACTGGCTCCTGATTTACAGAACCGATGATGAATTCCTGTACCTGGAGCGTACCGGCTCACATGCCGACCTGTTCGAGTAATTGTGTCAGGTCGTCTCACATGTGTGAGAACGTGTTGGCCTCGGTGTTGGACACCGTTACGTAGAGAGCTCTCTCGCCCGCCACTGAGTGCATCGGTTCATTGTGAAGCTCTGGATTTGTCACGCGAGCATGGCTGCCTCACTCCTACTCATGTTCAGTCTTCAATAGCAGTGTGTTCCCCTTCGAATCCGGGGCTGAGGGTTTAAATCTCTCCGGACTCACCAGCAATCACTTTCTTCGGTGTTCGCCTCTAGCTTTCGCTCTCACGTGAGGGAGTGCGAGCGGTCTCGCCTCACGATAATCGATCAGATCAGTCGCGCCCTCTCACCCGGCCACGTCCGTCACGGGTGAGAGGAAAGAATGGTCCTTCCTTGTACCAGGCGGCGATGCGTCAGCTTGGCGGCCGTCCGGGGTGATTGTTGGTTACACAGACAGAGAAGAGAACAGGGATACTGAAACCATGGTGAGATTGGTCACGCAAAGACTCCGCCCAACGAGGCCGCCCGGCCGTTCCGGACCAATGGACCGGACGGCCGGGGGGATCGGGGGCGCAGCCCCCGCTTCACTTGATCTATATGGTCAAAGTAGGACGACACTTCGCTTAAGTTCGCCGATCGATCAAGAGCGGACTGGTCTTTAAATTAACGAAATTCCGCTGTAAGACGCCTCGAAATTAATGTTTAAGGGCGCTATAGTCTGGCTTCCAGGATCAGCAGGATTCTAGACTAACTTCTCCCTTTTAATTATTGCGTCCCGACCTTAGAAGACGGCGCTCATCATGTCTTGGATACCAGCAGCACAATATGAGGCCTTGATTGGCGGTATCTTGTATCGAAATGTGGCTCAACCTATTGTGTGCAATGGTAAACAGATAATTTTCGTCGCTCGTAATATAGAAACGGGCCATCTTGGCATAAGTCTGGAATTATTCCAGCAGGACCGATCACCTATTGCCTGTGTGACCAACAATGCGGTCACGCTTCACAATGCTGCAGACTATGTGGCGTTGGGAGGTAGAAATAGAACATCAGTGGTTCATAAGGAAAGCGGTAGGATTTGGTTCGATTTGAAGTGCACACCAGGCGGTCGTGAATATGAACTTTCTGTTTCCTGCCTTCTCTTCTCTGAGTCTGGATATCCGATCATACTGCATCCGGACAGAAGCAAGTTTGGCGTGGCGAACGATAATAAGGCGCCAAACATATCAATGCTTACCCTAACTACGCAGCCAGGTAACAGCGCAGGTGCAATTGGCCTCGACAATGGTGCGCTGTATCTACTTGGTATGGCTATAGAAAATTATCGTATAGGCGTTGAAATTATGCACTCGGCAGACAATGCAGCTAACTGAAAATGAACAGAAGCTGTTAGATGACCTAATCCAAAATGTTTTGGGAGCATGGTCGCGGCATCATGAGCAGGTGCCGCATGTGCTCTATCATTACACTTCGGCAGATGGACTAATCGGAATACTTAGTAGCAAAAGTATTTGGCTGACCGATCTGCGGTACATGAACGATCTATCGGAATTGCAATATTCTAAAGCACTCGTAGAGAAGAGGCTGGCCCTGCAGCTGGAGGCTCCAGGGTTGAGCGACATTCAGAAGACTTTTATTCGACGGATTGGGACGAGTTTTGATCCTTTTCACGCTGGGTACTCTGTCTTTTCGGCTTCCTTCTGCGAGGAAGGGAATCTTCTTAGTCAATGGCGAGCATACAGAGGTCGCGGTGGTGGCTATGCTATTGGGTTTGATTTTTTTCATCTATTGCGTCTTCTGAGTAGGCACTGTGTTTTGCGTAGAGTTATGTATGGTGAATCCGAGCAGGTGACGGTGATTGATTCTGTCATAAAAGAGTTTCTGCGCGTTCTCGATAATGATGAAAATAAACTATTGAATCTCAAAGAGACCGAAAGTTCATTCCTTCCAGCTCTGTGCCAAGCCTTCAGTTCAACCATAGGTGAGCTGATGTTCTCTTTCAAACATCCAGATTTTAAAGAGGAGCGTGAATGGCGCTTAGTTCACTTTGCCAGTGCTTCGCCGACATCTCATAGGGGTAATGATCTCCCAAAATTTCGGAGTTACGACGGAAACATAATCCCGTACTATACCGTTCAGCTCGACAAGGCGATCGCGTTATCTCTCGAAGATACGTATGGTTATGCTTTTCCTGTAGTTGAATTAATGATTGGACCAACGATAAATGCGGATCTGAATCAAGAGTCAGTCAAACTGCTTCTCCTTTCTTTAAATCCAGACATTGCTCCAAAAATAAGTCGTTCCGGCATTCCGCTCAGATGGCTCTAGTCGTAGTCGGTTAGGGGTAAGCTGCGAAATGTTAGCTATGTTTTGGAGATTAGTATGGAAGTAGACGACAGAAGAGTCTGGAAAATGCCTTTGAAATCAGGCCGGGAGGATTTCGACAAGGACCATCATAAAGTCGATCGAGCAAGAGAATTTTGTTTCGTCAATGCTTGGGTTGGTATTGGCTGGCACTGCGACTCACTATCTGACAATTTACAGGATCCTAAGGTTTACGGAGAGGCACTTACAACGGATCCCAAAAATGGTCCCGCAGCCCGTTCTGCGCACAGGGCTTTGGCCGTGATAATGCAACCAGGCGATTTTGTTTGGTGCCGTGCTAAGGGAGATATCTACTGGTTGGGCAAAGTAGAAGGCCCATGGAGATATCAGAATTCAGGCTATTTTAAAGAGTTTGACCTTTATCAGGTGAGAAAATGCCGATGGAAAAAGGTTGGGCCTGCGGACACAGTTCCTGGTCCTGTCAAGAATGCCTATGCTGGGCGTGGCTCCGCCATTTCTCAAATTCAGAGGGAACGTGATGCTGTCATTCATATGAGCCTTTCCATTTGGGAGAAGTTGACCGGCGAGGCATTTGAAAATTCTGCTTTCAAATCGGCAAAAGTGTCACTCTCTGCCATAGGGCACGACGACTTAGAGGATTTGGTCGCGTTGTACCTGCAAGCTGAAATGGGATGGTACCTCGTCCCAAGTACAGCCAAACGCTCAACCCCACTTACAGAATTTGTACTTCGGAACTCGGAAGGCAAGCGTGCGTATGTACAGGTAAAGAGCGGGGAAACTCATCTTGCATCAGTCGACGTGCCTACGGAGGTTGACAAATTTTTTTTGTTCGACCTCAACCCTAAAAATTTACATTCAACCAACTACAAGGTTGAGCGTATTGATGCATTGAAACTAATAGATTTTCTTAGAACGCATACATTTCTACTGCCGGACTATATGCAGGGAATTGTTTGGTGAAAGGTGTAGCCTTCGAGTCTCTGATCGCTGTTCTCCAGGATACCCTCTAGGGTCTTTCTCACCTGGAGTCTCAGTATTTTTCGGAGAATACGATCAAATTGTTGCTGAAGCCCAACAATCATTTTATGCTCTGCAGCATGACGATGGTGTTATGCAGGCCCGCACTGATAAGCTGGGAAAATTGGGTACGTCGGAGGTGACGAGATGAAAACCCGCACAATTGAGGAGATCGAGAAAGCCTTCTGTGAGATGGGTATGACAAAAGAGACCTGGGGACGTACAGGAGCATCAGAAATGGGTTTCTCCGCAGACCCGCCGCCCTCTCCGCAGGTTTTTATCCGCATTGAAACGACGACCATTCCCTTGGAGGAGACGACCGATGCCCACCTGGCATAGCCTCCTTCAAGAGATCAAAGCACGTGGATCAACTTTCGACGTTATTCGGCGCGAGAGGCTCAAGACCCTTTCCAAGGTAACCCGTAGAAACGTCATCATTTACTATTCTGGCTGGCTTCAAAAGCCAAAGCTCCTCGGGACCCAGGTTAGTGATGCCGACAAGAATGGCTTCATGACCGTGATTCACGGACTCGACAGAACTAAGGGACTCGATCTCATTCTCCATACGCCGGGCGGCGAGACTGCAGCAACCGAGTCTCTTGTCGTATATCTCCGGTCGATGTTTGCTTCCGATATTCGAGCCATCGTGCCTGAGCTTGCGATGTCCGCAGGTACAATGATCGCCTGTGCGTGCAAGGAAATTGTTATGGGCAAGCACTCGAGTCTGGGACCAATCGATCCTCAATTTGGCGGAATAGCAGCGCATGGAGTTGTCGAGGAATTCAACCGTGCGCACGCCGAAATTAAAGCCGACCAAAGCAGAGCGTTTGTTTGGCAACCTATCATCGCTAAGTACTCGCCGACCCTCATTGGGGAATGCGAGAAGGCTATCCAATGGTCAAACGAGATGGCGAGAGAGTGGCTTGTCACGGGAATGCTTAGTAGTGACAGCGACAGAAACGCGAAATCAGAGCGCATCGTTAAAGAACTAGGGGATCACGCACTCACGAAATCGCATGCGAGGCATCTATCTCCAAACCGTTGTAGAGATATGGGGCTCAAAGTACTCATGCTGGAAGACGACCAGCGTCTTCAGGATGCTGTGCTGTCCGTTCATCATGCCTGCATGTTGACGCTTGCTGGGACGGGGGCATTTAAGATCATCGAGAACCATAAAGGCGTCGCATCGGTGTCTGTTGCGCAACAGGTACTGATGCAGGGGCCGGCGCAGATGCCTCTTGAATAAGTGGCATCTCAACGAAAATCTCCTTGTGGGTGGCTGTTCACTGGCTACCGGTTCCTCTCCTTTTGTTCTCGATCGGGAATCTTGGGCAGTCCCAACAGGGGGGAGCGAACGCAGTCATCCCTGCCCCCTCTGAGGACCTCGGTCGAGCTGTAAATTTGCATTGCTAGCATCTGGCCTACTGTCTGTCTACAGCGTCTCACACGGACAAAGATCAGGGAGCGCGCTCGTACTATAATGGCGGAATCTGGTCACGGTTTTGGTCACGGTTCGGTCCCGGTTTTGGCCACGATCACAGGTATGCCTCAGTCGTCCTTCATCCGCATGGTCTGACACAAAAGCCCTTGTTCTATAAAGAGAACATGTCCATCTGTCCTCCCTGATCGCTGTCTGTCTCTAATGTAGTTTGTCCGCCTTCGGATCCGAGGATTGGGGGTTCAAGTCCCTCCGGGCGCACCAAGCAGCACAGACATCTTCCTCTCACGTCCACATTCATAGCTTCCTACTGTCCTCAGTTCATCCCCTGCTTCTCCTAGCAGGTCATGTTTCCGCGTTGTTGGCCACGCTCCGCACGATTGCCTCTCAGAATGCCTGAAAATAGGCGATTTATTTCAGTTGTCACGGGCGGGTGTCACCCGGAGTTTGCTAGATAACTGCACGAAATGACGATGATTTATGGCTCGCCCATGCGGAATCCTGAGGAATTTTATGCCGGTGCTATATTTGTAACGTCAGGCAGACGTTACACCCCAGCGTGAAGGAGTAAGGTTCATGAAGTACCGTGGCGCATCGCAACTGATGATGGGCGGAATGGCAATGGTTCTGTTAGCGGCACCAGGCTGTAGCAATATGAAGTGGTTTCAGTCGGGCTCCGATGATCAGTCCATGTCTCAGGAGGGCCGTTCCGGGAGCGAGTATGCGAAGCGCGACGGTGCGCGAGATGGACAGTATCCTTCCCTCGGCCGGGAAGAGGGGATGACGGAGTCGGAGGGAGGGAAGCTGCGTGGATTCTCGCCGCTGGTGAACGGCCAGATTTCCGGGGAAGAGCGACTCAGCCGGAGCAATATCGGCAATATGTTGGTGCCGGTCGATCGCGATGAGAAGTGGTATGCCGAGATTCGACGGGAAGAAGCTGCGGCGATGGAAGCCGGGCTCAAAGATGTCTTCTACGGATACGACCGATACAGCGTGTCGGACAACGACGGCGTGGCGTCCCTGACCACCAACGCCGATTGGCTAAAGGAGAATCCCAAGGCGCTCCTCAAGATCTCCGGGCACTGCGACGAGCGTGGGACCCACGATTACAACCTGGTGCTCGGCGAAAAACGAGCCAAGGCGGCGAAGAGTTTCCTGGTCGATCTGGGCGTCAATGCGAAGCAGGTGGCGATTGTCTCGTATGGCAAGGATCGCCCCTTCTGTGCCGACCACGACGAGGCCTGCCATCAACAGAATCGGCGCGGCCACATGTTGCTGCGTAAATAATCGAGCGGTCCCGGCGCCTTCCCGCGAGTGGGCGTCGGGACCAGGTTTCCAGGCGCCGCGTAGCCAGCTCGACTTCCCCTTCCTGCCCCCGATTCCGCATTGTTTTCCCTCCGAGCCGGATCTGCCGCCCACACCTCTAAAACCGTTGCGAGCGTCTTCTTCAACAGCCGTCGGACCAGTTTCCGGGGGGTGGGTCGTCCCGTTCGCCCGGGTTCTGTTTCCTTGGGGTGAGACAGAAGGGTGACAATACGCGGGAGCTTATGGTATTGAGCCACAGCAGGTGACAGACTTTCTGCCCCCTAATTCGCCGAAGGAGTACGATTGTGAACCAGCGCTTTGGAATTACCGTGAAATTCTTGATTTCAGCCGATTCACCCGAAGAGGCTGAAGAGATCATTGAGTCGGCCTGTGAAAAGATGGCGACATCCATTCATGAAGGGGATGTGAGCTACGAAGGCATCGAAGACATTGAAGAGGAAGATGAGTAGTGACGGAGCGCCGGGTGTTATGACGGATCACGTGGAGCCTTCCGGAACAGATTCCCGCCCGCCGGGATTTTTGAACCGGATCCATCAATCCAATAAACAGTATCTCCCGCAGTGGCTCGGTGTTCCGGCCCATATTCACCATGTGGCGTATCGCATGGCCAATCCGCCGGTGGAACGCCCCAATAGCCGCCGGGAGTTCCAGCAGCTCCTGCAGGCCCTGGAGATTTCCGAAGGCGCCATCGAGGACCGGTTCGGCTACGGGTTTAAAGTCGCGACCAACGGTGACCGTCTCGTCGTCGTGTGGGAAGCCCACACGGAGTATTACAGTTACCAGGTGTGGCATGTCGTCCGTGACGCGACCACCCCGCTCGATTTCGGGCCGATCACGTTTCCCGGCTACATGATGCCGCTGAGCCCGCTCGGCATCCGCGTGAATGCGCTCGACCTGTTATTTTTGCCGCAAGAGCTGCCGCTGGAGCAGGAACTTCCGGCGCGGCTGCCCGGCGCCATGGTCTATGGCAGCCGTATCCTGGGCGACGACATCGTGGCGGTCACGAGTTTCACGCCGGACGAGTTCGACCGGGAACGGTATCTGATCTGTTCGACCTCCGAACAAGCGCTTCGGCAACAGGTCGCCAAAATCGTGGATACGATCGTTGCCATCGAGAACTATTACCACCTCGTGATGTTGCCGATGAAGGCGTTTTCACGCGCCGTCGATCAAATCCATGACTATGAGCAGCGACATCTCTATCAACGGGCCGTCTTGATCGAGCAGCTCGGCGGAACGACCCCGCCGACCATGCAGAAATGGCTGACGGTCCTGACCCAAGACCTCTTACAGGTGAGCCGGCTGGCGGAGTCGATGCGGTACAGGCTCTCCGCCTCGGTGCCGTACGACCGCATCGTGCAGAGCAACCTCGCGGCGTTGCAGGAGCGACCTTACCCGCCGCTCCGGCAGATCTCAGAGTATGTGAGCTGGAAAATCACCGGCGTGACCGAGGGCTACCAGCAGTTGCTCCGGCGTATCGATGCCATGGAGAAGGATTTTGAAGCGACGGTGGCCGTGCTTCGGACGCATATCGAACTGCGGCTGCAGGAGCAGAATATCCAATTGCAGGATCAGAACATGAAGCTGCTGATCAGTGTGGACTCCACCACGCGGGCCCAGGCAATCCTGCAGCGCACGGTCGAGAGTCTGTCAGTGATCGTGATTACCTACTACCTGACGGGCTTGGGAAGTTACGTGCTGAAGGCCTGTTACGAGATGGGCTGGCTGAAGAATGCGAATGTGGCGACGGCGATCTTCGTTCCGATCGCGTTTGCGACGTCCTTCACCCTCATGACCGTGGGCCGGAAAATTATCGTCAAGCGGATGGCCGATTCCGCCAAGGATCCGGCAGGGCACTGAGCTCTATCCCCCGCATCTCCCGACTTCTTATCCTATCGCGCTCTTCGCTGAGTTGCCCGATGTCTTCTGATTAGGCAGCGGTCAGTTCGTGCCCGTTCGTGCTGGCTTCCATGGTCGACTCTTCGAGCACCTGGCCGATCAGGCGTTGCAGGCGGCTCTGCTCATCCCGACGCACCCGGATAAATTCAATTCCGGCTTTTTTCTCGGTGGCCCAGCGCACTTTTGCGAGGCCCACCGTGAGCGGTCGCGCCTGATCCGGCGCCATCACATGGAGTTCGAGGTAGTCGCCCGGTTGGACGGGCAGCGTGGTTTCAACCGCGCAGCCGGGTCCGGAGAGGTTGATGAGGGTTCCCTGGCCGATCATCGAGTCGCCCGACAGGCGAACAGGGTAGGTCACTGCGACCCGAGTGGATGAACGAAGATCCATGTCCATAAAGGCCTCCTTGCCTTGGCCCTCGTTCCTGAGGGCGTATGGACCTTTTCGGCAGGGTTTTTCCTGAACTTTAGCGGGACTGCTCCAAACTGAGCCAAATACCCTGTGGAGTCGGGGAAACTCTTAACCCGGACTATTCATGAATCCCTGCTCCGGCGTCCGATCCTGTCGCCCGGCGAGGCGGTTCTCGTTCGGCCTCCTCGACGGACTGCCAGTACGCCTGCGTCGGCCTTACGTGCGAGCAGCCTCGGCGGGCTTCCGTCTCGAACGCCTCGCGACGGCATTCACGAATAGTCCGGGTTAGGATGTCCGGTCGTGGGGAGGGGGTGGCAGGTCAGGACTGTCGGAGAAATGGCGCCGGCCTGTCAGCCACAGCGACAGGGGGATGCTCACAGGGAACGGGATGAGGACAAGGGCGATGACAGCCAGAATGCTACCGGCGGGTCTGTAAGGGGGCGCAATCGGGGTGACGAAGCGCTTGGTCTATCGTCCCGGCCTCTGAGGCCTTGCGCGGTGATGGAAAGCGGTCTCACTGCTCTTCGGGGCTTGTAGGGCGGTTCCTGTTCGGCATGCTGCGGAGGTCTGTCATCCACTGCCCGATCAAAGCTGCGAAGGCTACGACGGTAATCACAATCTCCGATAGGTGCTCCATGAGACGTCTCCCTCTGAGGGGTCAGTTCGGGTCGAGCGAGCTTTGGTACTGTTGTACTGAGCAACCCTCATGCCAGCCGAAGCAGGAACCGGCTTTCAGGGAGCGGGCGGCATGCCGGACTGGATCTCTCGATGGTTCAAGGGTGCCTGGTTGCTTCAGCCATGGGCGGGGTGATTCAGGCTGTCACAAGAGATACGGCCTTGTATCCTAAGCGATACGCCGACCGACTGATCGTCCAGGCCTCGAACGGCAACAGGGCCGGTGCGCAGGCTCGTGATACCCCGGACAGCACGGTTGATTTCGGGAGCGGAACAGCGTATCCATTTCCGGACATTTTTATGGATCGAGTCCAGATCCCTGATCTTTTGAAAGGCACATGTGGAGCGTCGCGATAGTCCCCGCTATGAAATCGAAGTGCCGCTCACGTTTTCGGGTAATGCCATTGCCGGAAGCGGGTTGGTCACAAGTCTGTCCAACGAAGGTTGCCATGTCGTGAGCGAGGAGTCGCTCCCTGCACGGGCCTGTCTCTCCCTCCACGTCGAGTTTCCGGCTCCGTATGAGCCCATGACGGTCGAGGTCGCCGAAGTGCGCTGGACGAATGCCACAGGCTTTGGACTGGTGTTTGTGCACGTGCACGACGAGGAGCAGATGAGGCTCCAGCGCTTTATCGACTGGCTGAAGCGGACGCACAATAATTAGCGCGTCCGGGGTCCGCTGAGACCCGGTGCCGTTCTAACGGGGAAGGCCGGGAATCTCGACATGCACGTCGACGTGGGTGTCGTTGGTTCCGGAGGGAAACGGAGGAAAGGGATGGGCGTTGACGACGGCCAGCACCGCCGCCTGATCGAGTTCCAGATCCCCTGAACTACGTTCGACCTCGATCAACTGAGCCTCGCCGTTGGCATACAGCCGGAACCCGATGCCCGGTATCCGCCCGACATCTCTGCTTCGCTGGGCCGTCGCTCCATCCGTCATTCGTTTGCGGATCAGCTCCTGTAGCATTTTCCAATAGCCGTCCTGCCGTGGCAGTCCTCCGTTCCCGACTAATTCCTCCTCTTCAACTCGCCCGTCCAGCAACGCCAGGTCGGCTGGTTGGTTTCGGGGAGGCCCTGAACCATTGGCCATGTGGTTGGCGAGATCGGCCCGGGTTGGCCGGTGATCGGCGTATCCCGGAATCGCAAGGGTGACGACGACGGTGCGACGCACAAGGGCTTCCACGTGTAACCCCTGCCGGCGGCCGATGACCACCTGAAGGGCGGTCGCTTTCGGGGGAGTGCCCATGGTGCCTGACAATCGACCGAGGTCGACGGTGGCGGAATAGTGATGCCGGGAATGATCGATTTCCAACGGGACTACATAGGGTGCCGAGGACGGAGTTTCAAAGACGGCGACGAGTGGTTCTCCGCGACTGACCGGTGGTTCCGGGACCTGAATGGAAACCGTCAGCCCCCGGTTGACGGGCAGGGAGCCGAACAGACTCTCGGCCGGCACGTCGATGTGCACGTCCCGGGGAGTGAGCTGAGGCGTCGTGCCGCTCACGAATCCGGCGTCAGCCATCATGGCGAGCATGCCGCAGAGTGCGGCGAAGGTCCACCACTGTCTCAATCCGCGAAGCGGGACTTGGATAGCAGGAGCAGATAACAGCGGAGATGGCAGCGGCATGTTGGAGGTGCCTGTCCGGTTGTCGGGTGTGTCGTCCCTTCCATGAGTATCACGGGGCAGGCCGGGCGCCTACTCAAATGGCAGAACCGTCATGAGCCCGCTGAGGAGGTTGCGGTTGTAGCAGGGATCAGGCAGGATGCCCCCATGCTGATTGAACGGCCAGAGCGATGAGCGCGGAACCTCTGATGGACCTCCCCCAGCTGCGCACTCCTTGCGTCATGGTCATCTTCGGGATCGATGGTGACCTGGCGAAGCGGAAACTGATTCCGGCGATCTACAATCTCATGGCCGGCCATTTTTTGCCGGAGGGGTTCGCCATCGTAGGGTTGGACCGTCCCGAGATGACGACGGCGGAGTTTCGCGAGAAGTTGGATCGGGTGATGGGCGACTATCTGCCGGCGACCGTGGATCGATCGGTCTGGCAGGCGTTATCGGAGCGCGTGCATTACCTGGCCGGGGATTTCCAGGAGGGCGCCACGTATCGACGGCTGAACGAGTTGTTACAGCAGGTCGATGCGTCCGCGGGTACCCAGGGCAACTATATTTTTTACATGGCCACCATCCCCGGTCTGTTCGGGCAAATCGTGACGCATCTGGGCGAGTATGGCCTGACGGTCGAACGTGAGGGCACGTGGCGTCGCGTCGTCATCGAAAAACCGTTCGGACATGACCTGGAATCGGCGCGGACGCTGAACCATGAGCTCCAACGAGTCTTGCAGGAACGGCAGATCTACCGGATCGATCACTATCTCGGGAAAGAGACGGTGCAGAATATTCTGGTCTTCCGGTTTGCCAACGGCATCTTCGAGCCGGTCTGGAATCGCCAGTACATCGACCATGTGCAAATCACCGTTGCGGAAAGTCTCGGAGTGGAGCATCGGGGCCGCTATTATGAACAGGCCGGCGCGTTGCGGGATATGGTGCCGAATCACCTGCTGCAACTGCTCTGCTTTCTGGCGATGGAACCGCCCAACTCCTTTGCCGCCGATGCCGTACGCGACGAAAAGGCCAAGGTGTTGCGCGGGGTCGTCCCGTTAAGTTCGCTGGACGTGCTGCGGTTTGTTTCGTTCGGGCAGTATGGCCCGGGCACGTCCGACGGGAAGGCGATAATGGGGTATCGGTCGGAACCGCATGTGGGGTCTGAGTCGATGACCGAGACCTATGTGGCGATGAAGCTCTTCATCGATAACTGGCGCTGGGCCGGGGTCCCGTTTTATCTCCGGACCGGGAAGCGGATGACCAGGCGGTTGACGGAGATTGTGGTGCAGTTTAAGCGAGCGCCGTTCATGTTGTTTAGAAAAACTCAGGTGGATCGATTGGTTCCGAACGTGCTCGTGATCCGAATCCAGCCTGATGAAGGCATTTCCCTGCGTTTCGATGCCAAGGTGCCGGGACCGACGGTCCGGATCGGCACGGTGGACATGGACTTTCAGTATGCCGATTATTTCGGCAACGCTCCCCAGACCGGTTATGAGACCCTCTTGCACGATGCCATGGCCGGGGATGCGACGCTGTTCCAACGTGCGGACAATATCGAACTGGGTTGGGCTGTCGTGCAAACGATTCTCGACGTGTGGAAGTCCCTTCCCGGACCGGCGGCGTTCCCGAATTATCCGAGTGGAACCTGGGGGCCACCGGAGGCAGAGGCGTTGTTGAAGCGTGAAGGGCGGGAGTGGTGGAATGGAGGGCAGGCCTAGCCTGCCGGTGCGAGTCAACGACGAGGTGGAATATGGGGCAGGAAACGACGGACATCGCCACATTGGCAGGGGGCTGTTTCTGGTGTCTTGAAGCCGTATACGACCAGGTGAAAGGGGTGCAGTCGGTCGAGTCGGGATATATCGGCGGGCAGGTGGATGCCCCCACATATGAGCAGGTGTGTAGCGGGCGCACGGGGCATGCGGAGGCTGTGCGGATCACGTTCGATCCGCGGTTGGTGACGTATCGTGATCTCTTGAACGTATTTTTCGTGATTCATGATCCGACGACGCTCAATCGGCAGGGCAACGACATCGGCACGCAGTATCGATCCGGCATCTTTTATCATTCCCCGGAGCAGCAGCAGATTGCTCAGGAGGTGATTGCTGCCGTCACGCGGGAGCGTGTCTATCCCAATCCGATTGTGACCGAAGTCGTGCCGGCGACCCGGTGGTATGAGGCCGAAGCCTATCACCAGGAATATTTTGCACGAAATCCGTTTGAGGGGTACTGTGCCTACGTCGTCGGCCCCAAAGTGGCCAAGTTTCGTCAGCGCTATGCGTCGTTGCTCAAGGCGTAACGCCGGGCAAGTATGGTTCTGTCGCTACGAAGGTTTGAACAGGCGCAGCAGTCCGTCCCGTATGTCCTGAAGGATGCTGGGTTGTTGCGTGATGTGGTGTCGTTTGACGAGTAGCTCCGCTTGCGGCGGGCAAAACGGCCACTCGATCGTGTTTTTGCCTTGGACCTGGGCGATGATCACCTCGCCCGACTCATCTTCTGAGGGAGAATGGGTCACAATGAGCGGGTCTTTCGGATCGAGCATGCAGGTCGCCTCGTAGCCTGCCTGCCGGTAGCGGTCGGGTTCAAAGAGCGATACCTTGTGGGCTCCGCTGGAGAAGACGGTATCACCCTCACGAATCGGCCCTTCCGGCGCAAGGGAATACAACAACATCGGGGTGAGGATGATTACGCCGGCTGCGGCCGCGATCGACCACAGCGGGGGTTCGGCTCCGGGCCGGCGGGATGGTGTGGACCGCTTCATGTCGCCGGCCGGCCTCCTTCGATGGGACTTGCGTCCCCGTAGCAAACTGATTCACACTCACGTCCCCGCGCACCTCGGTCATCTTACCCGATGCGACGGAGAAAGGCGCGCCGCAACAGTCCATGGTCTATTGTCCAATGTGTTCAGGTGAGGCCAAGCGAGTGACCCGTCATGGTTGGCGGGATTTTTTCATGCATCTCATCGGGTTCTACCCATTTCGCTGCACCATTTGCGTCTACCGGTTTCGTCTCCGCCGTCGAACCTAGCCGGGCTGAGTCCGGCACTTTGCCTTGTCTGGCACCACTGCGCACTGATCGAGCAACCGGGATCGTGTCACATTGAGACGAATGCCGTAGCCGAGTAACGACGGGCGCGTCGTGCAAACTAGACTTGCATGGCCCTAGGATGTTTCAGTAGGATATTTCCTTCCAAATACGGGCCATTGGAAACAGTGGACCGGATCTTCACCAAGTGAGAGTGTACGATGTCGTATTGCGGCAAATGTTCAGGGTATACGAAACGTTCCCGCCGCCAGGGCCTGTTGGATTTTTTCTTCTTCCTGATCGGCTACTATCCCTATCGGTGCTTGCGCTGCGGCCGGCGCACCCATCTCCGCCAGCGTGTCTGACTTCCGGTACTGTTCCCGCGATCCCTTCCAGTGATGTTTCGCATCCTGCGGGGTATTCTTCTGCTATGCCACTCGATGTGGATCATCTGAGTGTTCGCCTGCCAAACGGGTTTTTCCACAGCCTGCTCTAGGCAGCAGCGCGTCGGGCTAGAGTAAATCGTCTTCAGAATCACTCGCGGCTGGATCTGTCGGGCAGGCCTCTGCCTTGAGGGATGAGAAGTCGAACAGGCTTCGATCCAGCAGCAGCGACGGTGCGATGTTTCCCAGAGCGGCGAACATGCTGTCGTTGGAACCGGGAAACCGTTGATCCCAGTCCTGCAGGAGAGCCTTGACCTGTTTCCGCTTGAGGTCTTCCTGTGAGCCGCAGAGGTCGCAGGGGATAATCGGAAACCGGAGCAATGCGGCGTACCGCGCCAGATCGGCTTCCTTCACATAGGCCAGGGGGCGGATGACCACATGTCGGCCGCTCTTGGAGCGCAGTTTGGGCGGCATGGCCTTCATCTTGCCGGTGAACAACAGATTCAGCAGCAGCGTTTCCAGAATGTCATCGCGGTGATGGCCGAGGGCGATCTTGGTGGCGCCCAGTTCTGTGGCCAGTCGGTAGAGGTGGCCCCGCCGGAGGCGCGAGCAGAGTGAACAGGTGGTCTGACCTTCGGGGATCAGGCGTTTGACGACGGAGTAGGTATCGCGCGTTTCAATGTGGAAGGGCACGCCGCGCCTGGTCAGGTACTCCGGAAGGACATGCGCGGGGAACCCCGGTTGCTTCTGATCCAGGTTGACGGCAATGATGTCGAAATGAATCGGCGCGCGGCTGCGGATCGACAACAGGATCTCCAGGAGCCCGTAACTGTCTTTCCCGCCGGAAAGACACACCATGACCTTGTCGCCGTCCTCGATCATGCGGTAGTCGGCAATGGCTTGTCCCACCAGGCGGCAGAGGCGGGTTTGCATGCGTTCGATCTCGTCGGAGGGTCTGGTCGGCTGCACGGGGTTTGCGGATGGTGGCATCATTGTAGGCTGCATGGTCGGGCATTGTAGCGCAACCGGGGCCGTGATTGGGATAGCCGTTACCGGAGGCATTCAGGCTGACAGGTTGAGGCGATGACGTCGATTCTGTTCGTGTGCTCGGGCAATATTTTCAGAAGCCTCGTGGCCGAATATGCGTTGAAGGCTTATCTCGGCTCACGGGCCGGGTACTTGATCGGCTCTGCCGGCATCGAGGCGTCACCGCAGGAGATCCATCCCGTGGTCCTGGCCGGCCTTCTTGAGAAGGGGGTCGATCCGTCCCGTCACCGTCAGCGGAAACTGACGCGCGACTTGATCGAGGAGACCGCCGTCGTCATTGCCATGGGCGGGAACCATCAGGCATGGATTCGCGGGGAATTCGGGCGCGAGGTCCCTCTCTTCAATCACGTCTGTTATGGAATCGACCAGCCGATTCTGGACGTACATGAGATCATCCCAGACTGGCGGGATCAGCCGGATCAATCGCGGGATTATCTGCAGTTCGTTATCAACCACATCTGGGCCGGAGTGCCCCAGCTGCTCGATCATCTGTCCGCCCTGTAATCCGTAACCGGCATTCTCTCCAGTCCAAGAATGAGGTGGCTGGTTCGACCGGCTGACCATCCGCGGGTTTTCCCTGAGTGGCGTATCGTTAGTCGAGTGGGACCACCCTGCATAATTTCCATGAGCTGCTATAGTTGAAACAGAACAAAACGGCGCCGATCGGGGCTTTTTGGTGATTGGACGATGGGGCGGACAAAGAATCATAGAGGACAAGGCATCGGTGCGACCGAGCCTGCCCCGGTTTGGGGGGAGTGGAGCGACGAACAGCTGCTCGATCTACGCATGTGCGATCTGGACCTGCGCCTCGAAGGCACGTTCTATCAAGAGCCCATCGCGCAGCTCTCTCGCGAGCTGGAGGCGCGCAGCCTTACCTTCCGGCCACACTTCTGGATCTCCGACGAATGGTTCACGCCGGACGGTGTGCCCGGCATTGCCGTGCCGTTTTATCTTGCGCATCCCCGGCTGGCAAAACTGGAAGCGACTCAGATGTTGGAAGTGGAAGGCGGCACCAGAGACTGGTGCATGCGGATCCTCCGGCACGAGGCTGGTCACGCCATTGAAAACGCCTACCTGCTCCGTCGTCGTCGCCGTCGACAGAAACTCTTCGGACGTTCGTCCCAGCCCTACCCCGAATACTACACGCCGCGTCCCTATAGCCGGAGTTTCGTGCGCCATCTGGATGTCTGGTATGCCCAGAGTCATCCGGATGAAGACTTCGCGGAAACCTTTGCCGTGTGGCTCGATCCGCATTCGCTCTGGAAGGAACGGTATCGAGGCTGGCCGGTCATGAAGAAGCTGGATTTCATGGATCGGCTCATGGGCGAGTTGGCGGGGACGACACCGGTCGTCACTGGACGGCAACTGCTGGATCCGCTCCCGCGCATCTATAAGACCCTCCGGGATCACTACGAGGAGAAGCGGAAGCACTACGGGATCGGCCGCACGCCGTCGTACGATACGGATTTGAAGAAGCTGTTTTCCGACGGGCCGGCCCATGCGAAAAATCCCAGCGCCGCCGAATTTCTTCGTCGCACGAGGAAAGAAATCCGTCGCCGGGTCGCCGAATGGACCGGCGAATATCAGTACACCATCGATCAGGTGTTGGAAGGCATGATCGAACGATGTCAGGCGTCGAAATTACATCTGACCCAGCATAAAGAGCAGGCCAAGCTGGATTTTGCGATTCTCCTGACGGTGCAGACCATGAACTATCTGCACAGCGGCCGGCACAAGGTGGCACTATGAGACGATTGCGCGTGCTTGTGTTGATGCACAAGGATCTTGTGCCCCCCGACCAACTGAACGGGCAGGATCTTGAAGGAGCGGCCTGGAAGACCGAGTACGATGTCGTGTCGACCCTTCGGAAACTCGGCCATGAGGTGCAGCCGCTCGGGGTCAAGAGCGATCTGGAAGTGATTCGTGCGGCCGTCGAGGATTGGAAACCCCATATCGCGTTTAATTTGCTGGAGGAGTTCGACGGGCGGGCGGTCTATGACCAGAACGTGGTGTCCTACCTCGAGTTGATGCGCATCCCCTATACCGGCTGCAATCCACGCGGCCTCATGCTGGCGCGCGACAAGGCGCTGGCGAAGCAGGTGATGTCCTACCATCGTATTCCATACCCGGAGTTCATGGTCGTGCCCTTGCATCGCATGGTGCGGCGACCCAAATACCTGCCCTTCCCGTTGATTGTGAAGTCGATCAGCGAAGAGGCTTCATTGGGAATTTCGCAGGCCTCGATCGTCGATGACGATGAGAAGCTGCGGGAACGGGTGGCCTTCATCCATGACAATGTCGGCACCGGAGCCCTGGTCGAGCGGTACATCGAAGGACGCGAGCTCTACGTCGGGGTGATGGGCAATGCGCACCTGCAAGTGTTCCCGGTCTGGGAGCTGGTGATGGATAAGATGCCGGACGAGGCCCGCCGCATCGCGACGGAGCGGGTGAAGTGGAGCCGCAAATACCAGGATAAGTACGGCATCTGCTCGTGCGAAGCGAGGAATCTTCCGGACGGAGTCGTTGATCATATCCAGCACCTGGCCAAGCGCGTCTATCGTGCATTGGGGCTGAGTGGTTACGCCCGCATCGATATGCGAATGGACAAAGACGGTCACGTCTACGTGCTCGAAGCGAATCCCAATCCTCAGATCGCCAGCGGCGAAGATTTTGCCGACTCGGCTGGAAAAGCCGACCTCGCCTACAAAGACCTGCTGCAGGAATTGTTGCATGTCGGCCTGCGATGGCGACCCGCCCAAGCCGCCTAGCGGATGTTGAAACGGGCTTACGGCTGCGTTCTCGCTTCGCTCAGACCCTCAACGTACTGCGCTCAAGTACGACTCGGGCCTTCACATGCTGCGGCCTTGCCGCAAGACCCGTTTGAACATCCGCGGGATTGCTGAAACGGTTCCCCAGCTTCGTTCTCGTCTCGCTCCTGGGCTCAACGTACCGCAAGGGTACGCCTCGCCTCCTCGCTTCGCTGCGGCCTCGCTGGACACCCGTTTGAGCGGCTGTGGAGTCCGAAACTGAAGTGCTGGATGTGCTTCTGGCGCCGTTCTCGCGGTACTCAAATTTTCGACACGCTCAGTGCAGTTCGCCGGAGCTGTCGTTCACTGTGGCCTCGTTACGGCCCCCAGCGGATACCGAAGAGGAGTGCCACGCTGGTGTTGTCGTTCAGTACGGGTGGTGAGAGGGTGATGTGGTGCAGGTTTACCATGAGGGTGGTCGAGAAGGCGATTTTGGGACCGACCTGATATTCCAGCGACATGCCCAGGGGAATGAAATGACTCGTGTCGTTGCGATCGACTTTGGTCGGGCCGCTGCCTCGATTGAGGTCAGCGTGGAGAATGCCTAGTCCGGCGAACGGCACCAGATTGAATCCGCTATTCAGGCGAAGATGATACTTCGCGACTCCCGCGATGCCGATCTGTGTCAGGTCCCCGACCGGGGTGAAGAGCGCCATCCCGCCGAACGAAAAATTCTGGTCCATGTAGTAATCGAGTCCGAAGCCGAGTGCGAAGGTGGTGTCGTTGGTGGTGCCGCTCCAGAGGCCAAGATCGGTGCTGAAGCCCCAGCGTGGCTCCTGCACCTCTGCGGCTGTGGCCGGTGCAGCCCAGAGAATGCCTAGGAAGGCGAGGCCAATGAACAGTGCTCGAGCGGGTCGCATAGGTGTCATGGTTCTGCGTCTCACGGTGATGAGGCTCTATGTAGCATAGGCCTTTCCGGCGGACAAGCAATCGACGCCGCGTGGCAGTTCACCGTCCAGGGTTGTCAATGCGCGCGGGGCTCCAGTATGCTGAGACCCCTTTCGGGAGGATGAGTATGCCAAAAGGAGCCATGACGCCGGCCGAAGTTGCCGACGCCTTGTACAAACTGATTCCACGCCGGCTTTCCGTTGAGCTGTTGAGCGAATATGGCATCGAGGGCCAGGAAGAACATGAGGAGACGATGACGCGAGAGCTCCTCTCTTTCACGCTCTACTGGGTTCATGCGGCCGTCAATGCCCACATTCCACGGAAGTACCGCGAGGTCCTGTTTCAGCGGGTGCTGGAATTGATTCAGGCGGATTGGGCTGCGACGTTTAAGCTTGAGTCGGTGAAGTGGGAGGACTACCTGGTCGAAATGGAAGAACGGCGCGCACTCTATGCGCCGGTGGGGGATTACGAAGGCGGCGCCATCGCCGCCTCCGAGGAAATCTCAGATCTGCTCGAAAATCAGGGCCTGATTCAGCCGGAGGATCGGCCGAAGTTGCTCGTGCTCCTACCTGATCTGGTGCCTCTGGATAAGTACCAGGAGTTGCTGAGCCAGTGCGTGTAGGCTGCCGGCCGCGCCCTCCTGTTTCCTGTTAGAGATACCGGTGTGACAGCACCTTCCCGTTGTTGTCGAGCTCATAGAGCAGCGGGGCTCCGGTTGGAATGTTGAGCTCCAGGACCTGCTCCCGGGTCAGCTGCTCGAGCTGCATCACCAGCGCGCGCAGGCTGTTTCCATGGGCGGCGATGAGGATCGTTTCTCCTTTGAGCACGTAGGGCTTGATGCGGCTGTCGTAATAGGGCAGCACCCGCTCCGCTGTGTCTTTCAAGCTTTCTCCGCCCGGTGGCCGTACATCGTAACTCCGCCGCCAGATTTTCACCTGTTCATCTCCGAACTTCTTGGCGGTCTCGGCCTTATTCAGCCCCTGAAGCTCTCCGTACATGCGCTCGTTCAGCGCCTTGTCTTTTTCAATGGGAATGCCGGCCTGTCCGATCCCTTCGAGGACGAGGCGCAACGTTTCGTTGGCGCGGGCCAGCACGGACGAAAAGGCGCGATCGAATGTGAACCCCGCCAGTTTTTTTCCTGCCGCCTTCGCCTCTTCGATGCCTTTCGGGGAGAGGGGGACATCCACCCAGCCGGTGAAACGGTTTTCCAGATTCCACTGCGACTCGCCATGACGAATGAGAACCAGTTTGCTCATCGTGCCTCGTCTCCTTGTCCGAAAGGATGGAACGGTTTCCTGACAGGTTATGCGATTTCCCCTTCGCCCTGTCAAGCGGGATGAGCCCATTTATGCCTGCCGTGGCTTCGTGGTGGTGAGTTGCAATCACATCAGGCAGTCAGTACCATGCCGCCGGTTTCTCCTCACGTCGGAGCGCATCGATGACGGAACGTTCCCCCTCAGACTGGACCCCATTGCAGGAGTGGTGGCGCGCCATGGGACGGCGCCTGCAGGTCGAAGACAGGGTCGAAGCCTTTTTTCGGAGGGCGCTCGGGGTCAGTCAGGCGCTGGCTGGTGTGGCGCAGGCCGGTGGCGAGGTTGAATACGTGCTCTTTGTGCTGGTGCGCTACTGGATTCCCGTTGTGTTGCCGCCGCCCGGGCGGGAACGGGCCTCCAAGGGCGATCCGGATTACTGGCTCGAGTCCGAGCAGATTCTCAAAGCCGCCGCCGTTCGGTTGCGTGAGCTCAAGCCGTTGATTGAATTGCTGACGGCGGCCAATCCGTTGAGTACCGGAGACCCTGACCACAGCCCGGCCCGCTCGCCGGTCGTCGAGGTGGAGCTCGCCAACATGCTGCAGGGGATTGCCGAGTCGGCGGGGAGCTACGGAGGTCCGGATTACACGTCGGTCATCAAAACCTTCGACCCGGTTCCACTGCGACAAACGCAGCCTTTCAAACATAACAAGAAGAACAGCGCCGAGCTCTGGGTGGTCTTCCTGCTCCGCGAACATTTCCGGAGCGTCGGTCTTGGCAAGGATCGCTACTGGCCGCTTGTGGCCGGGCTCTGCGCGGCAGCCGGCATCACCAATCCCAACGGGCAGCCCTACGGCCCGGACGAGCTCAAGTCCTGGTGGCAAAAGAATTGGCCGCGCACCTACACGCAACTGGAGCAGACCCAGGCCGCGCCTGATCTCAGCGGGGCCGCCTACCAGCAGGACTTTGACTGGTTCGTGTCCTGGATCGAGTGGCAGCGGCAGCGAATCTCTGACGGGTAAGGAATGTGCGGATCGATCGTCGCGATCGATTTAGACGTGCGTGACGCTGGCGGGGTGGGGTTTGGCGGGAGGATTCTTCGACCCGTCAGGCGGTCCGTCCTTGAACATGGCGACGACCAGGCCGATCTTCAGGACCAGGAGGCCGACGCCGACCCACACGACGTACGGCTGCACGCCGCCTAATTCTCCCAACATCTGCTGTCTGGCTTCTCCACCCGTGGCCCGTTCGCCTTTGATCTTGGCAAGCTGCTCTTTTGCATGCCAGAAATAGATATAGTTGGCGCTGGCGCCTGCAATGACACGCCAGATGATGTCGGCGGAGAGGTCCTGGGTGATATAGAACGCCATCGCCGGGCCGATGGCATAGATCAGCGCGTAGACGTACATCTTCCGGTAAAGAAACCAGAGGAAGGGCTCAAAGACGAAGGCTGGCCAGTGCCAGGTCAAGGCGAATTTGGGCCCGGACGGCCCCGTGAATTTCTTGAAGGTCTCCAGGTAGCGGTCGGCATTGGGGCCGATGAAGGCTTTCCAGAGCTCTGCATCCGTCTGCGGCGAAGGTGCCGAGTCGGCCTCCACCACTGTCTCCCGGCTTTCCACGGCGAAGGCGCCGCCGCATTGGTGGCAAAAGCGGGCATCGTCCCGGTTTTCTTGTCGGCATTGTGAACAGGATTTCATACGATCACCTTATCCCATCCGCCGTCTCTCCCCGTCAAGGGCGGCCCTCCGCACGCGCCAGGGTTCGAAACAGACCGCCGGCCGCGCCAGGAGCCGCTGACGGACGTTCGTTCGGTTGCTTTCACCTGTGCCCTATGGTAGCTTCGCCGACTCACGATGGGAGAGGTGTGCCATGCCGACGGGTGAGTTACGTCTCAACGCCGAACAGTACTTGATGAACACCTATACGCGCCAGCCGATTTCGATCGTGCGGGGACGTGGCTCGAAGGTCTACGACCTGGAAGGCCGGGAGTACATCGACTTCGTGGCCGGCATTGCGGTCAATCTACTCGGTCATGGACATCCGGACCTGGTGCTGGCGGTTCAAAAACAGGTGCAGCACCTGATCCACACATCGAACCTTTATTATACCGAGCCGCAGGTGCGGCTTGCTCAGACCCTGGTCGAACATTCGTTTGCGCAGAAAGTCTTCTTTTGTAACAGCGGCGCGGAAGCGAACGAAGCGGCGATCAAACTGGCCCGAAAGTATTCGTACGATAAGTACGGAGCAGACCGCTACGAGATCGTCACGATGACGAACTCCTTTCACGGGCGCACCATGGCCACCCTGACCGCCACCGGTCAGGAGAAGGTACAGAAGGGATTCGCTCCGCTCGTGCCGGGGTTTTCGCATGTGACCTTCAACGATCTCTCGGAGGTCGAGCGCGCCATCACGCCGAAAACCGCCGCCGTCATGTTGGAGCCCATTCAGGCTGAAGGCGGGGTGCATGTGGCTGATCGGGGCTATATGCAGGGCTTGCGCGACCTCTGCCGGGAGCGCGATGTGTTGCTGATTTTCGATGAAGTGCAAACGGGCATGGGGCGCACGGGCACGCTATTTTGCTATGAGCAGTTCGGGATGCAGCCGGACATCATGACCCTGGCGAAGGGGCTGGGCGGTGGCATTCCGATCGGAGCCTGTCTGGCAACGGACACTGTGGCGAAGGCCTTTTCTCCCGGGACCCACGCCTCGACCTTTGGCGGTAATCCTCTGGCCTGTGCGGCCGCGCTGGCGGTATTGCGAGTGCTGCTGGACGGGAAAATTCTGGACCAGGGACGGCGCATGGGCGAGACCTTGGCCAAAGGGTTGGCCGTGCTGAAGGACCGGCAGCGTTGCGTAAAGGACGTGCGCGGCCTTGGTCTGCTCCAGGGTATGGAATTGGAGATCGACGGGAAAGCGGTTGTTGCCGATTGTCTGGCCCGCGGGTTGTTGATCAACTGCACCGGCGATCGGGTTCTGCGCTTCGTTCCCCCACTCATCATCACGGAGCGTGAGATCGATCGTTTGCTGGTCGCGCTTGCGCAGGTGTTGAGTCAGCGAACTACATCAAGCCATCATTAATCCTGTAGGGGCGCGTATGTCGCGGCGTCCGCATCGGTCATCCTCCCGGGCCGGTCTCGGGAAAGATTTTCTGGAACTGCTCTCGATCCCCGTCGCAGAGCTCACGGGGTTGTTGCGCCTGGCTGCGCAGCTGAAAGTGAAGCAGCGTCGCGGGGTGTCCCATCCTCTGCTGCAGGGCCGCATGTTGGGCCTGCTGTTTCAGAAGCCTTCGACCCGGACGCGGGTGTCGTTTGAGGCGGGAATGAATCAGCTCGGTGGGCAGGCGATGGTGTTGCCCATGGGCGATATCCAGTTGTCGCGCGGCGAGAGTGTCGCCGATACGGCGCATGTCCTGTCACGGTATTTGGACGCGATTGTCCTGCGCACCTTTGATCACGCGATTGCCGAAGAATGGGCTCGCGAGGCGAGCATCCCCGTGATCAACGGGCTGACCGATTTGAATCACCCTTGCCAGGCCCTGTCCGATCTGTTGACCATTCAGGAAAAGAAGCGGCGACTGAAAGGCATCAAGATCGCCTATGTCGGCGACGGCAACAACGTGACGAATTCTCTGATTGAGGCGGCGGCGAAGATGGGGATGACGATCGCCGTCGGTTGCCCGCCCGGCTATCAGCCGGATCGGGGCATTGTGGATCGAGCCCGGGAGGAAGCCCGGCAGACCGGTGCGGTGATTGAAATCGGCGCCGACCCGTTTGTGGCCGTGAAAGATGCGGATGTGGTGTATACCGACGTGTGGATCAGTATGGGGCAAGAGCGGGAGCAAGCCAAGCGTCTCAAGATCCTGGCGCCCTATCAGCTCAACGCGCGACTATTGAAATGCGCGAAGCCCGATGCGCTGGTGATGCATTGTCTGCCGGCTCATCGCGGCGAGGAAATCAGTGCCGAGGTGCTGGATGGACCGCAGTCGGTGGTGTTCGATCAAGCCGAGAACCGATTGCATATGCAGAAGGCCATTCTAGTCAGGCTCCTCGGAAAGAAACCTGCACGGAGCACGTAAGTGAAAGGGAGTCGTATGAGTCGGTCATCGTACAAGAAAGTGGTATTGGCCTATTCGGGGGGCCTGGACACGTCGGTGATTCTGAAGTGGCTGGAAGAGGTCTATGGCTGCGAAGTCATCGCGTTTTGCGCCGACCTGGGGCAGGGCGAAGATCTGAAGGCCATCAAAAAGAAGGCGCAGTCCCTGGGCGTGAAAAAAGTCTACGTGGAGGATCTCCGCGAGGTGTTCGTCAAGGACCATGTGTTCCCCATGTTGCGCGGCAATGCGATCTATGAAGGCAGCTATCTGCTGGGCACGTCGATTGCCCGTCCGCTGATTGCGCGGCGTCAAATTGAAATTGCGGCCGATGAAGGCGCCGAGGCGGTCTGCCACGGCGCGACCGGCAAGGGCAACGATCAGGTCCGCTTCGAGTTGACCTATATGGCGTTGCATCCGCAGATCAAGATCATTGCACCCTGGCGGGAATGGACGATGCGCTCGCGGCGTGAGTTGATCGAGTATGCGGAGAAGCACGGCATTCCGGTCACCGCCACCAAGGCGAAGCCGTACAGCATGGACATGAACCTGTTCCACACGAGTTATGAGGGTGGCATTCTGGAAGATCCATGGAAAGCCCCGCCCGAAGAGATCTTCGTGATGTCGGTCTCGCCGGAGAAGGCGCCGAACAAGGCCCGGGAAGTCGAGATCGAGTATGTGGCGGGTAACCCGGTGGCGGTGGACGGGAAGAAGATGAGCCCGGCCGCCTTGCTGGCCCATCTCAATAAATTGGGTGGCGAGCATGGCGTCGGTCGCGTCGATCTGGTTGAAAACCGCTATGTCGGGATGAAATCCCGCGGCGTATACGAGACGCCCGGCGGCACGATTCTGCATGCGGCCCATCGAGGCCTGGAGTCACTCACGATGGATCGGGAAGTGCTGCATTTACGCGATAGCCTGATCCCACGGTATGCGGAGCTGATCTATTATGGATATTGGTACGCTCCCGAGCGGGAAATGTTGCAGGTCGCGCTCGACGAAGCTCAGAAGGATGTCACGGGCACTGTTCGCGTGAAGCTCTACAAGGGAACCTGTACGGTGGTCGGAAGGAAGTCTCCTCGCTCGCTCTATCGGCTGGACATGGCCACATTCGAAGAAGACGACGTGTACCGGCAGAAGGATGCGGAGGGGTTCATTCGTCTGAACGCGCTTCGGTTGGCGATCCGGGCTCAGCGCAAGAAGAGGTCGATGCGGTAATGGCGAAGTCCCAATCTGCCGGCGCGCGTGCCCGCAAATCTGTCACTGTTCCGCAACGGTCCCGTCGTGCCTTGCCCAAGGGCAAGGCCTGGGGTGGCCGATTTGCCGAACAAACCGACCGGTTGGTGGAGCAGTTCACCTCCTCCCTGGCCTGTGATCGTCGGCTCTACCCCTATGACATTCAAGGCAGCATCGCCCATTGCAGGACGCTCGAACGCGCGGGGGTGCTCACCGCCCGTGAGTCCGCGCAGCTCGTGCGGGGACTGCAATTCGTCAAGGTGGAATTGGACGGCGGGCGGTTTCCCTTCTCGCCGCAGGATGAAGACATTCATATGGCGATCGAGCGCCGGTTGACTGAGTTGATCGGCCCGCTGGGAGGAAAGCTGCACACGGGTCGAAGCCGCAACGATCAGGTGGCTCTGGATCTGCGCCTATTTTTGCGCGATGTGCTTTCGACGCTGATGGGTCAATTGCAGGAATTCCGCCGAGTCCTCGTGGGGCAGGCCCGGGCGCATCTGGATGTCGTCATGCCTGGGTATACACATTTGCAGCGCGCGCAGCCGGTGCTGCTGGCGCATCATTTCCTGGCCTATGTAGAAATGTTCGACCGTGACCGGAGTCGACTTCACGACTGTCGGCAACGGCTCAATTCCATGCCTCTGGGGTCGGGTGCGTTGGCGGGATCGAACTATCCGGTCGACCGTCGATACACCGCGGCACTCCTGGAATTCCCGGCGGTGACCCAGAACAGCCTCGATGCCGTCTCGGATCGTGACGCGGTGGTGGAGACGCTCAGCGCCTTGTCGCTGATCATGATGCATCTCTCACGCTTGAGCGAAGAATTGATTCTCTGGGCGTCGCAGGAATTTCGTTACGTGGATCTGCCCGATACCTTCTGCACCGGCAGCAGTATGATGCCGCAAAAAAAGAATCCGGACGTGCCGGAGTTGGTGCGCGGGAAAACGGGTCGGGTCTATGGACACTTGATGGGTACCCTGACGCTCCTGAAGGGATTGCCGCTGAGTTACAATCGCGATCTCCAGGAAGATAAAGAAGCGTTGTTCGACGCCGTCGATACGACGGGGCAATCGTTGGCGCTTTGCACGGAGTTGATGCGGAGGTTGGTCGTCAATAAGACCGTTTTGGCTGAGGCGGCCGAAGGCGGCGGCATGCTGGCAACGGAGCTGGCTGATTACCTTGTGACGAGAGGTGTCCCGTTCCGGGAGGCCCATTCGATTACGGGGCAGATTGTGCGATTCTCACTCGAACAGCATCGACCCCTTCAGCAGTTGACATTGAAAGACTTGCGAGGTTTCTCCGCCCATTTCGGCGAGGACGCCCTGAATTGCCTCACTGTGCGGGGCGCCATCGACCGGAAGGGTCAGATCGGTGGCACGGCGAGACGGCGTGTGGAGGCGCGGATCAAGGAGCTTGAGAAGGCGTTAAAGGGATGAGGCTCGTCAGGGCATGTCGCCTGGGAGTCAGGGGTGGTGCCGTCGGTGCAATGTGGATTGTTGTGGCGCTGGGCGGATGCGGGGTATTGGGTGCGCCGATCCCCCCTGAAGACGTCGGCGTGGCACCGGTGATTGAGCGGCAGTTGAGACGTGAAGGGCTGTTAGCGCCAGGCGCGAGTGTGTGGGGATCTGCGTCCAGGCCCAGCGCGCCGAGTGCCGTGACCGTTGAAGAAGCTCCGATTCCTCAGGACCCCGACCCGTTGCCGACTCCGCCGCTAAGGACGATGGGGATGCGATAGACGTGAGTCTGGGGCGCGGCCGCGGTTTCAGCCGGTTGACGTTCTGGCTATTGGACGGATTCTCCGAGGCAGGTATAGAATTGTTGATCGAGGATGACCACCATGAATGACTTTCAGTATCGGGAAGGTGAACTCTATTGCGAGGATGTGCCGCTCTCACGCATTGCGAAAGAGGTCGGGACCCCTTGTTATGTGTATAGTCACCACACGCTTGTCCGGCACTTCCGTGTCTACGATAGTGCCTTTCAGAACATTCCTCACATTGTCGCCTTTGCCATGAAGGCCAATTCCAATTTGGCGGTGCTTCGTCTGATGGCCAAGGAAGGGAGCGGTGTCGATATCGTCTCCGGAGGAGAACTCTTTCGTGCGCTGAAGGCAGGGGTGCCTCCCGGCAAGATCGTCTTTGCCGGTGTCGGGAAGAAGCCGGAGGAAATCCGCGATGCCTTGAAGGCGGATATTCTGATGTTCAATGTCGAATCGTCCGCGGAGCTGCAGGCCATCAACGACGTGGCGGCGTCCATGGGCGTCAAGGCGCGCGTGGCCTTGCGCATCAATCCCGATATCGATCCGAAAACGCATCCCTATATTTCCACGGGTTTGAAGAAGAGTAAATTCGGGATCGCGGCGGATCGTGCCATTGAGGAATTCAAGGCAGCCGCAGCGTTCAGCCACATCGAGGTGGTGGGTTTACACGCACATATCGGGTCGCAATTGACGCAAGTGGCTCCCTTCGTCGAGTCGCTGAAGAAAGTGTTGGCGATGGTGCAGACCCTGGCCGAGCAGGGAATTCCTATTCGCTATCTGAATATCGGCGGCGGTCTGGGAATTACATATTCGGACGAGACCCCTCCGGAACCGAAAGATTTGGCGGCGGCGATTTTCCCGCTTGTGCGTGACCTGAAGTGCGTCCTGATCATGGAACCTGGTCGCGTGATTGTCGGAAATGCCGGCGTGTTGCTCACGAAGGTGTTGTACACCAAGGACGGCGAAACCAAACGGTTCCTGATCGTGGATGCGGCCATGAACGATCTGATTCGTCCCAGCCTATATGATGCACATCACGATATCCGTCCGGTGTATGAAACTGTGGCGCGTGGCGCGAAGGAGACCGTCGATGTGGTCGGGCCAGTCTGTGAATCCGGTGATTTCCTGGCCAAAGACCGTGTTATGCCGCAAATGAATGCCGGTGATCTCATGGCCGTGATGAGTGCCGGAGCGTATGGGTTCGTCATGTCGTCGAATTACAATTCACGACCTCGTGTGCCGGAGGTGCTGGTTCATGAAGGGCAGATCCACGTCATTCGCGCGCGGGAGAGTTACGACGACTTGGTGCACGGCGAGCAGATACCGGCGTTTCTTTCCTAGGCCTTAGTAATAACTGTCTTCCTTATGGAGCCTCCCATGTTCACAGGATCTCTGGTCGCCATTGTGACGCCGTTTAAGAACGGTCAGCTCGATGAAAAGTCCCTCGGGGACCTCATCGAATGGCAGATTACCAGCGGTACGCAAGGGATTGTCCCCTGCGGCACGACCGGCGAGTCTGCCACGTTGACACATGCCGAGCACGATCGCGTGGTGGCGTTTACGGTCGAAGTTGCCAGGCGACGAGTCCCCGTGATCGCGGGGACGGGATCAAATAGCACTCAGGAAGCGATTGCTCTGACCAAGCACGCGAAAACGGCGGGGGCTGATGGCGCCCTGCTAATCACGCCCTATTACAATAAGCCTACGCAGGAAGGACTATTTCTGCACTACAAGGCGGTCGCTGAGGCAGTCGATTTACCCCTTGTTCTCTATAACATTCCTGGGCGAACCGGCGTAAATATGATGCCAAGCACCGTCTCACGATTGACGGTGTGCCCAACGATTGTTGCCATTAAAGAAGGAAGCGGCTCGGTTCAGCAGGCATCCGAAATCATACAGCTTTGCGGGGAGCGTCTGACCGTGCTGGCGGGAGATGATGCATTGACCCTGCCGATGATGGCCGTGGGTGGCAAGGGAGTGATCACGGTGACGGCCAATCTGGTACCCGGTGATATGGCCGAGTTGGTCAATGCATTTTTAGCCGGTCGAGTTGATGATGCGCGGGCGATGCATTATCGGCTCTATCCGCTGTTTACGGCCCTCTTTTATGAGACCAACCCCATTCCTGTAAAAGAAGCGTTGCATATGATGGGCAAGATCGACCGCGAGATGCGGTTGCCGCTATGTCAAATGGGAACCGACAATAGAGAAAAACTTCGGCATGTGATGAAAGAGGCCGGACTGGTGTAGTCGGTCTGCTGCTGGTAAAGGTTGTTGCCATGATCAAGGTTGTTATTACTGGTGCGGCGGGACGAATGGGTTCTCGCCTCGTGTCCTTGGTAAAGGATTCTGCATTCTTGACCCTTGCAGGAGCTGTGGAGGGCAAGGGTCATCATGCGGTGGGCGAAGACTCCGGCGAAGTGGCTGGTTGTGGACGAACAGGCGTGCCGATTGTCGACGATCTTTCCAGTGTGATGGAGCGTGGGGAAGTCGTGGTAGATTTCACAACGCCTGCGGCCACACTTGGGCATTTGAAGATTGTGGCTCAACATCGACGTGGCATTGTGGTAGGGACAACCGGGTTTTCATCGTCAGAGTTGGATGAGCTCCGAAGTGTGAGCAAGCAGATCCCTTGCGTGTTTTCCCCCAATATGAGTGTGGGGGTTAATGTGATTTACAAGGTGATCGCCGAAATGGCCAAGACTCTCGGGGAGGACTACGATATTGAAGTAATCGAAGCCCACCACCGCCTGAAGAAGGATGCTCCGAGTGGTACAGCGCTCAAAATGGCGGAGGTTCTGGCTCGCGCAGTCAATCGAGACCTTGGTCAAGTCGGCGTCTACGCGCGAAAAGGACTAATAGGTGAGCGGAAGAGGGGCGAAATCGGAATTCAGACTATTCGAGCCGGAGACATCGTCGGAGACCATACCGTGATGTTTGGAACGATGGGTGAACGAATTGAGCTCACTCATCGTGCGAGTAGCCGGGACACTTTCGCCAGAGGGGCCCTCCGTGCCGCCCGTTGGGTTGTGAAGCAGCCACCCGGTCTCTATGACATGCTGGATGTATTGAGCCTCAAGTAACAAATCCCCCCGAGGCCGCCTTTTTTATTCCAAGACGCCTGGAATGATTTTGTGCTCCTGATTTGAGAATGCGTTCGTCGACGGGATCACTTCCTGACCATGTAAAAATCTAAAAACTGGGGGATTGAATAGAAAAGCTGAGCAGACCTGGCAGTTAGCTCAACACATTGGCTAGTAGGATGAAGAAGAGGATTGCTCGGCGATGAGAGAGGCATCAAGTCCGGAGTGGACAAAAGGCCCGAGGAAGTTGGAGTGAACCACCTTCGGCTCAACGCACGTGAGCGTCCTGTGAAGGATTATTGTTGCGACGGGTTAATGTCGTGACGTGATCGGTCTCGGTTCTGCGTCAGCTGCTTTTCGTCGGCCACAGTTAAGGCACGCAAGGACTGTGATCGCCAAGCCAGCATTCAGGTCAACCGCCCGTTCAGGCAACATTGTTCCGCGGCATTTGTCACATTTATGCATTCCTGGCTTATAACATTGCGCTGTATGATAAACCATCCATCTGAAGTACTGTATAGGCATGGGAAAAGGCCCCTCATAGACACAAAAGCATCTGGGCCATTTGGTCCTAAGATTGCCCCTTACGGGATTGTTCCATGCTAGTAAGATGGCGAGGTAGGGTTCGTCACTGTTTTCACGCCATCAATGATGGCCTAATATTTAGTGGCGTTGGTGGGATGCACTACTATGTATAGATTATTGCTGGTTTCTGGTTTGCTGGTGCTACTCTACTATCTGCTTCGCAGGGCAATTAGAAAAATCAAAGAGAATGGCGGGGCAGTGAGCCTTCAGGAAGGGCAGGTCGCTGGAAATCAAATGATCCAAGACCCGGTGTGCCGCGTGTTCATTCCTCGTGGCAATGCGGTGAGAGAGGAGATTGGAGGGCAGACCTATTATTTCTGCAGTCGTAGTTGCGCCGATACGTTTCAGAAGCAACTTTCTAGTTAGCAGCCGGAATAGCTAGAGTCCGAGACCAATTCGTCCTTACTGAAAAACAAAATCAACTGGCATTCGTTTGCCTTAAAGTTAAATAGCGGTGGCCCTGCCTTCCCTCCCGCAATTCGATTGTAGGTCCACTTCTCTCCACCGAAGAATCGGGACGTCTTGGCATCTGGAGCGCCCAATTCCTTTTCAATCCACGCACGATCTTTCCCCTGATAACGAGTAAGCGAGGCATCGAGGTAAGGATTGTGACTGCAGGCTCCGGTCAGGAGGGCGATCGCTAGAAGCCAGGCTGATTTGCGCATACAGGTTGTCCTCCTGAATCCTGGGTGCAAAGCGCGACATTGGTGCTCATTGCAGGAAAAATCTTAGCGTTCACCATTCTCATCTGTCAAACAAGTCTAGCACGACCGCCCTGACTTATTGCCTTGGTATCGCGTTGCTTCTACAATAACTTGAGGAAAAGTGGGTTCGAATGCTCAGAGCGAGGAAAGGATCTTCAAATGCAAATCTATCTTGATACGGCCAATGTGAAAGAAATCCAAGAGGGTGCCAACCTGGGCCTCATCGACGGTGTGACAACTAATCCATCTCTTGTTGCCAAGGAAGGGCGCAGTTTCAAGGAAATGCTTCTCGAAATCTGTAAGATGGTCGATGGCCCGATCAGCGCAGAGGTGGTTGGTGTCGAATCCGAGGCCATGATCAAGGAAGGGCGAGATCTGGCCAAGGTTCACAAGAATATCGTCGTGAAGGTGCCCCTCATCCCGGAAGGTCTTCGGGCCACAAAGAAGCTTGCGGCAGAGGGGATTCGTGTGAATGTCACCTTGTGCTTCTCACCGACGCAGGCCTTGCTGGCCGCGAAGGCGGGCGCGTGGTGTGTCTCGCCATTCATCGGTCGTCTCGACGACGTGAGTTCGGATGGAATGGCACTGATTCGCCAGATCGTCACGATTTATAAGAATTACGATTATAAAACGCAGGTCCTAGTCGCGAGCGTTCGCCATCCGCAACACGTGGTCGAAGCAGCGTTGGCCGGGGGGCACATTTGCACGATGCCTTACGCCGTGTTTCAGCAGCTTGTGAAGCATCCGCTGACTGACATTGGGCTGAAAAAGTTTCTGGCCGATTGGGATGCGATGGGAAAGAAATAGACTTTCGAAGCGGCTAATCGCTCAATGATGCTCCGGCGAGTTTCTGCTGGGCCTTGAGAAAAACGCGGTGGAACATGGGGCGAGTCAACTTGCCGGTGAACGTGTTTTGCTGGCTGGGGTGGTATGAGCCGATCAAGGTCACGCCCCAAGGCAAATCGTAGACGACCTCGTGCCCGAACAGAGGGAGCGGACTGGGTGGGGCTAGTCCCAATTCACGGCTCGCCTTGAGATAGTGATCGAATGCAATCTTGCCCAAGGTGACGACTACACGCATTTGCTTCAATAGCCGTAGTTCGCTCAGGACAAATGGCCGGCAGGCCGCAAACTCATCAGGCGCCGGCTTGTTTGCCGGAGGCGCGCACCGGACGGTCGCGCCGATATAGCAGTCGGTGAGAGTGAGGCCGTCATTCGCATGGATGGATGTTGCCTGGTTGGCGAACCCGAACCGGTGCAACGCTTCGTACAGCCAATCCCCGCTACGGTCTCCGGTAAATACGCGTCCGGTTCGGTTTCCCCCATGCGCTGCGGGCGCGAGGCCCAAAATGTAGAGCTTGGCGTTGGAATCTCCGAATCCAGGGACCGGCTTCCCCCAATAGGACCAGTCTCGGAACTGTCGTCGTTTATCCCTGGCCACCGCTTCTCGGTAGGCAACCAGCCGGGGGCAGCGCGTGCAGGCGACGATGTCGTTATTGAGGATGGAGAGTGCGGACATAGGCGGGAAGTGTACCAAAACCATGAGTTGCTTGTCCCCCGATGAGCTTGTTGCTAGCATGAGCCATCAGTCGTGACGAAAGGATAACAGGGGCATGTGGAACAAAGCGCGGAGTGTTCAGGCCTTTCTAGGGTGCGGCACAATGCTGTTCGGACTGTCGCTCGCCATGCCGGTTCTATCGGCGGAATCGAATTCTGCCGCATCGGCCGGCGCTAAGCTGGAGGAGAGCCGGAGCACCCAGGAGTCCGATCAGGTACCGGGCGCGCCGCCGGGCGAGTCGGAGTTGGTGCCTGAGCTTGAAGACCGATTGGTCATCCTTCCCGAAATCAAACGGGAGGGAGAGCGCTTTTTCCTCAGCTCCTTCAAGCTGCCCGATAAGCTGACGTTCGCCGGGCAAGCGATTCCGTTGGACAACTGGCAGGTGCGTGAGCGGATCGAGTACGAGTTCTATCAGTTCCTCGAGGATCAAGGTGAAAGCATCATTCTGGCGAAACGGACAGGGCGATGTTTTGCGCCGGCTGAGAAACAGCTGGCTGAGGCCGGATTGCCGGATGACTTGAAATATATGTTGCTGGTCGAGAGCAAGTGTATCGCGGCCGCCTATTCGCGGGCCAAGGCATCAGGTCCCTGGCAGTTCATTAATTCCACAGGGCGCCGGTATAAACTTCATAACGAACGCTGGCTGGATGAACGCCGCAATCTTGAAATGTCCACCGAAGCCGCCATCAAGTATCTACGGTACCTGCGGGATCTGTATCAGGGAGATTGGTTTCTGGCGATGGCGTCCTACAACGCCGGTGAAGACCGCGTGCGGAAATTGATCAAAGAACAGAAGATCAATGACTACTGGCGCATGCACGGTCCACGAGAGACCATGCGATATGTGGCGCGCATCATTGCGGCGAAAGAAATCTATTCCCAGCCGGAGAAGTATCTTGGCCTGACCAAGAAGGATCTGTATCCTCCGCTTGAAACAGAAACGGTGACGGTCACGATCAAGGAGCCGCAACGCCGCCTCACGGCGATCGCCGAGGAATATGGAACCTATTTTCTTGAATTGAAGATGTTGAATCCGGAATTCACGAAGGACTACTTGCCAAAGGGCACCTACCAGGTTAAGGTGCCGCGACAGACCTGTCCGAATCGTTGTTTCAAGCAAGACAAGCTCCCATAGTCCCCATGATACAAGCCGGAGTCTCGCAGCCCAGGGCACGAGCCCTCTTCGAAGCACTGTTTCGTGCGGGACTTCAGGCCGTCGATCCTTACGCGGCGGTGTGCCGTCAGGTCCGCTTCCGGCGCGGGCAACTCACCATCGGTTCGCAGCGCTATCCTCTTTCACAACATCAGCGACTTGTCGTGGTCGGGGCCGGGAAGGCGTCGGGGCGCATGGCTCAGGCGTTGGAGCGGCAGGTGGGAGCGAGGATCGACACCGGACTGGTCGTGGTGAAATACGGGCATGGTGCTCCGACGAAGAAAATTCGCATCCTGGAAGCCGGGCATCCGGTTCCGGATGAGGCGGGGATCCGGGCCAGCCGTGCGATCATGACATTGATCGGGACGCTGAAATCGGACGACCTGCTGATTGTCCTCTTGTCAGGCGGTGCCTCGAGTCTCCTTCCCTCCCCGACTGCAGGGATCACCCTCAAGGACAAGCAGCTGACGACCAAGTTGCTGTTGCGGTCCGGGGCGACCATTCAAGAAATGAATGCGGTTCGCAAGCACTTGTCTTGCGTAAAAGGCGGGCAGCTTGCTGCAGCGACTTCTGCGCGTGTGGCGAGTGTGATCCTCTCGGATGTGATCGGGAACGATCTTGGTACAATCGGGTCTGGTCCCACCGCGCCTGACCCCACAACATTTCGGGACGCCTGGCGGATACTGGAGCAATACGAGGTTGCCAGAAAAGTTCCGGCATCGGTACTTCGACGCCTGGAGGCGGGCATGAAGAAGACCCTGCCCGAAACTCCCAAAGCCGGCGCCGCACTCTTTCGCCGTGTGGACAATCTGCTCATCGGGGATAATCGCGCAGCTGTCGATGCCGTCGTGAAGGCCGCGAAGGGGAAGCGGCTACAGACGCTTGTCCTTTCCACTACCGTGACAGGGGAGGCTCGCGAGCTCGCCAAGTTTTTCGGCGCGATGGCCCGGGAGATTGCGTCGCATGGTCGCCCTATGGCTCGTCCCTGTTGTGTCATCGCCGGAGGGGAGCCCACGGTGACGATTCGAGGGCAGGGAAAGGGCGGGCGAGCTCAGGAGTTCGCCTTGGCATCGGCATTGGAGATTGCCGGGTTGCCTGATGTGTGGGTGGCAGGGTTTGCTACTGACGGCACAGACGGACCGACCTCCGTCGCAGGCGCGGTGGTAAACGGGGAAACGGTTGCGCGGGCTCGGCGCGCTAAGCTGGATCTGCTCAGCGCACTTCAGAACAACGATGCCTATCCGTGCTTCAAGAAACTCCGTGCTCATATTGTGACTGGTCCGACCGGAACCAATGTGAACGATCTTTACCTCCTCCTCGCACTCTAGCTAGTATCCCCCTCTATGGCTGATCCGTTCATTCTCTCTCTGGATGAGAGCAGTGCGCTCTATCTTGTCGGCGGCAAGGCTGCGGGCTTGACGAAGGTACTCACGGCCGGCTTTCCTGTGCCGAAGGGGCTGTGCGTGACGACCGCAGTCTATCAATACGGCCTGGGTCAGGCCGGGGTCGATGCGCCGACGATCTGGACGAAACTGCCCGGCTTGTCAGTGGAGCAACGGGCACAGGAGCTGGCGCGAATTCAGCGGCTCTTGCTGGAGCAGCCCTGGCCGACAGGATTCCCGGCCGATCTGGAAACGCGACTGACAGGGCTGGCCGGCGATTCCTCGACACGCTGGGCCGTCCGGTCCTCCGCCACGAATGAGGATGCTGCGGATATGAGCGCCGCCGGTCTGTACCGCACGACTCTGGGCGTGCCCCCGGCGGCTGTGCTGCAATCCATCCGCGATTGCTGGATTTCGTTGTGGAGCGAACGGGTGATTCAGTATCTGTGTCGCTCAGGCGCCGACCGGCCTTGTCCCGCCATGGCTGTCGTCATTCAACCCATGCTCAGCGCACAGGCGGCAGGCGTGGCATACTCAATTCACCCCGTCACAGGTCGAACGTCTCAGGTATCGATCAATGCCGTGCCAGGACTGGCCCTCTCTCTGGTCACTGGAGAGGTGACGCCGGATCAGTATGTGGTGGAGGTTTACGATGACAATCATCGACCGTTCCGCATACGACGACGCATGCTCGCTCAAAAGCGGAAGAAGCTGGCGGCCTCACCTGGAGGTGTGCAGGAGGCGTCGATTCCAGAATCCGAACAACGGCAGTCTTGTCTGACAGACAAACAGCTGTTCGAGTTGGCGCGGATGTCGAAGGAAATTGAAGGCGCGTTTCGTCAACCCGTCGACCTCGAATGGGTGTGGGAGGTGGAGCGACTCTGGATCGTGCAGGCCCGTCCGATTACCGCCGTTCGATCGTGGCCCTCTCTGACCAATGACGAATGTGAATGGACGCGGGCCAATTTCAAAGAAACCCTGCCGGAATTACCCAGCCCGTTGGGGCTGTCGTTTCTCGAGCGATTCATGAAGGCCTACATCGTCACCCCCTATCGCCGGCTTGGTTGCACGGTTCCCGAGGGGCTCTCGTCGGTTCGTGTGCTTCATGGACGTCCCTATCTCAATGTCACGCTGTTTTACACCTTGGTCATGCAGCTTCACGGAAATCCGGCGTTCTTAACCGAACAGATGGGCGGTGAGCCCGTGATGTTTACCCCGTCGGTTCGGCCGCTGGGGGCGCTCGCGCTTGTTCGTGCCGGAGTCGGCATGATGCGGGAGTGGCGTAAGGCTGCGAAGCAGGGGCCGAAGAACTTTGCCGTCATGAAGGCCATGGCGGAACGCTACCGCTACGATCGCATCCACAATCTGTCGGTGCAGGAACTGGCCGCAACCCTCGATCGCATTGGGCAGTGGCTCGACGATCATGAGGTGACCTTCGCAATCGCGGGCGGAGTGGCGCAGAGTCTTCAGGCCATGGGGACGGTGCTTCCGGGCTGGCTTGGCTCAGACTGGCGAGAGTTGCTCAATGGGGCGTTACAGGGGCAGGGAACCGTCATCAGTGCCTCCCAAATTGTCAGGCTGGCAGAGCTTGTCGTGGTTGCACAGCAAGAAGAGACGGTTCGACGATGGTTTTGCTTGGACGAGTGGACGGCGCGTGGGTATCGGGAGGCGATTCAGGGGACGGAGTTCCTGCGGCTGTTTGATCAGTACTTAGCCGAGTACGGGCATCGTGCAGTCGGAGAGTCAGACATCATGTCCCCGCGGATTGCAGACCAGCCTGATGGCGTGCTGGCCCTGTTGCAGGCACAGGTGCGGGCCGGCGTGACGACACCACCTCAAGAAATGCTTTCCCGTCAGGCTCAGCGACGCGAGCAGGCGCTCGGTGAGATCGCCCGACGATTCGGCTGGCGGCGCCATCGGTGGCTCGTGTTCCGTTGGTGGTATCGGAGGCTCAGTCGCTTCTGTGTCCTGCGAGAGGCGAATCGCCATCACCTGATGTATTACTCCACGGCAGCCCGCCATCTGTTGCTTCGTCTCGGTGAACGAATGGTGGAACGCGGACGCCTCGCCATGCGGGACGATGTGTTTTATCTCACGTTGGATGAACGTATCGCCCTGCTTGATGGCGCATGTCGTGATTGGCAGAGCCTCGTGCGTCGGCGCCGCGAGGAACGGCTGCAGCATGAGACCTTGCAGGTGCCCGACACCATTCGGGACTGGGAAGCGGTCGTCGAGCAGGGGGTCCGGTCAAGCGATCAGGGACGGGAAGGCATGTTGCGGGGTATTGCCATCAGTGCCGGGGTTGCCAAAGGACCGGTCCGGCTTGTTCGGTCGACGGCGGATTGGGCACGGGTGCGGGCGGGAGACATTCTCGTTGTTCCGGTGATCGATCCCGGGATGGCCCCCTTATTCGGAATGGCGGCCGGTCTCATCGCCGAAATGGGAGGAACCCTCTCGCACGGGGCGATCATCGCTCGTGAATACGGCCTTCCGGTCCTGGTCAATGTGCCATATGCCACCAGTCTATTGCGCGAAAATGAACAGGTCGAATTTGCAAGTTCCACAGGCCGCATCAGTCGATTGGTCTCTTGACGTTTCTCCTGGATTCTCGTACCCTCTACGCGATTTCCCTACAACAGTTAGGTGAATGGATTTCCAGTCAGTCGGTGCATTCGTAGGGAAGCGCCATGATCGACCTCACTTCCCCAACGTTTTTGGTCGGCACCGCCGTTGGTCTCGCCGTGGGCGTTCTGGTGGCCGGATGGTGGGTGACCGTTCGTGTCCAATCACGCCACCATGCCCGGTTGCTTGAGAGCGGAGAGCGCGCGCAGCGCGCCGATGCTGTGGCGGCGTCGCTGCAGCAGCGAGTGGATGATCAGCAGTCGGAGATGGGACAGTTGCGCGACGCGCTCGCCGAGTCGCAGCAGGGCCGGACCAAAGCCGAAACCCGCATAGAAGAGGTCGCCCGCAGTTTGGAGGACCAGAAGGCGCTGCTGGCGCAGGCACGGCAAGAACTCCACGACTCATTCGAGGCCCTGTCTGGCCAGGCACTGAAGCAGAACAATGAGGCGTTTTTAGACCTCGCGCGCACGTCGTTTGCCACCTTGCAGGCGGAGGCCAAAGGCGAGTTGTCGCAGCGGCAGCAAGCCATCGGCGAACTGGTCAAGCCCTTGGAGGAATCGCTCCAGCGATATCAAGAACAACTGCAGCAGGCTGAACAGGTTCGGCAGCGAGAATATGGAGGCCTTGACCAGCAGTTGAGATTCATGGCCGAATCGCACCAGCGGCTTCAGCAGGAAACCGGTAATCTGGTGAAAGCCTTGCGGGCCCCGTCCGTGCGCGGACGATGGGGTGAGATGACGTTGCGTCGCATCGCTGAACTTGCGGGGATGGTCGCCCATTGCGATTTTGTGGAGCAGGATACGATCGGATCGTTGGAGGGACTCATTCGTCCGGACATGGTCGTGTACCTGCCGGGGGGCAGGCAGATTGTGGTGGATGCCAAAACGGTCTTAGCCGCCTACCTCGATGCCTATGAGGCGGAGGATGACCGGCAGCGTCAAGCGCATCTGCTCCGCCATGCCGATCAGGTGCGGGCCAGAATGGATGCGCTCAGTCTCAAGGCCTACTGGACGCAGTTCGGGCAAACGCCTGAATTTGTCGTCCTGTTTCTGCCGGGGGAGCAATTTCTCGGGGCGGCATTGGAGCAGGACCCGACGCTGATCGAAGACGGGTTTGCGCAAGGGGTCGTGCTCGCCACGCCGACGACGCTGATGGCGCTCTTGCGCGCCGTGGCCTATGGCTGGAAGCAGGAGCAGTTGAACGAACATGCCGAGCAGGCGGGACGACTGGGAAAAGAATTGTACGAGCGGATGGCCGTCCTTACCGATCACCTCAACGAGATCGGACAAGCGCTCGGGAGAAGCGTGGGGGCCTACAATAAGGCGGTCGGATCTTTGGAGTCTCGCGTGCTACCGGCAGCTAGAAAATTCAAAGACCTCGGGATATCATCTGATAAAGACATTGCGTTGCTGGAAGCCTCCGGCATCGAACCAAGGACTGGAGTTGCCTGTGCGGCAGAGAGTAGAGGGACGTTAGGATGAGGGATCCGCAGGCAATGGTGGAAGAGTTTCACCGCAAGTTCGATATAGCCGTCAGCGACCGGCCTTCTCTTCCGGAGGACCCGACCCGACAGCTGCGGGTGCGGCTCATTCAAGAAGAATTTGAAGAACTGCAGGAGGCCATGGTCGCCCAGGATCTCCCCGGAATAGCGAAGGAGTTGGCGGATCTGTTGTATGTCGTCTATGGCACCGCCGTGTCCTATGGATTGGATATGGATCCGGTGTTTCGTGAGGTGCACCGGTCGAACATGAGCAAAGTCGGAGGGTACAAGCGAGCCGACGGCAAGTGGGTCAAACCACCGACCTACTCTCCGGCCCAGGTGGAACCGCTGCTTGCGGCGCAATCGTCCGGGCGTTCGGCGGGCAGATCGCAAGTAGGCAGAAGAATGCAGGAGTCAGAGTCGTAGCATGAAAGAGCTGTATTGTCCGGCGTGCGGCACGCCCTGTGTCAGAGTGACATCCGGGACGAATCTGATGGAGAAGACGCTGAACCGCTTGTCCATCTTTCATGTTCGTTGTCAGCTCTGCACGGCTCGCTTCCAGGCCCGCCGGCCTGGTAAACGGCAGACCTCCCAGGAGTTTGACCGGCGTGAGTACAGACGATTGCGGGCGAATTTCGCCGCGTCGCTGATCCTGGACCAGCCGGCGGTCGGGGGGGTGATCACCGATATCTCAATGGGCGGCTGTACGTTGCTAGCCTCCTCCTCACTTCCGCGGGGCACGTTCGTGAAGCTGGTCGTGCATGCGCCTGCCGGCCAGCCCGATATCAAAGTCGATGCCGCCATGATTTGCTCCATCCAGCCGCTATCGATCGGGGTGAAGTTTTTGGAGTTTGAGCCTGATGATAAACAGCGCATGGGCCAGCTCGTTCTCGAACTCCTCGCACATCAACAAACGCCTCCCCGCGTCAGCGCGTAATCATCACACGGTTCACTTCAAATTCATGCCATTCGCGTGAGTGCCGCCTCCTTCCGTACGTCGGGCTGCGATTACGCATGAAGCGTCGATGTCAGGGCTTGCGGCGCAATGACGTCAACACATTGTCGAGGAGGCGTACCTTTCCGATGCGGATGGCCCCGAGCAGGACTGCGTGTCGGTTGAGCAGGGAGAGCGGTTCGAGAGTCATGGGATCACAGACTGCAAGGTACTCCACCGTCGCGAGAGGTTCTGTCGCGGTCACGCGTAGCATGTGACGCTGAATGCGGGCTGCATTCCGTTCTCCGGCACGAATTGCCGCTATGCCGGTCTGGAGTGCACGAGAAAGCACAGGCGCCGCCTGCCGCTCTGAACTCGACAGATAGACATTGCGCGAACTGAGGGCCAGCCCGTCGGCCTCCCGCACGGTCGGATGGACAATGGGACGCCCGGGCAAGTTGAGATCCTTCACGAGTTGTTGCACCAGGGCGGCTTGCTGATAGTCTTTTTGACCGAACCACGTCTTGTCGGGCTGGACCAGGGACAGCAATTTGGTGACGACCGTGGCCACGCCTTGAAAATGGTGCGGTCGCGCTTCCCCTTCCCAGCGCCGGGCTATCCCCGGGACGGTCACAACCGTTTGAGCGCCGGCCGGATACATCGTCTGGGCAGTGGGGGCGAAGATGGCATCCACACCTTCCTTTCGGCACAGCGCTTGATCGAGTCGAAGCTGGCGTGGATATTTCGAAAGGTCTTCCGTCGGCCCGAATTGTGTCGGGTTTACAAAGATGCTTACTACAACAGCGTCGCAGGCCAGTCGGGCGGCACGGATCAAGGCGCGGTGCCCTTCGTGTAAGGCTCCCATCGTCGGCACGAATCCGATCGTGACGCCTTCTCGATGGAGTCGGCGGCTCCAGTCGGCCATGGCCGGCGTCGTGCGAATGATCTTCACGTCTGTGGCCCTGCGGTCGGGGGTGGGCTGCAGGCAGGGCGTGATCCATAACGGGAATTCGGCTGAGGGACGAGCAGTCGAACGATCGATGGATCAGTGAGTTGCGATAGCAGATCACGCAAGCTTTGTTCGAGCACCGGATGTCGTCGTTCGGGATCGAGTTCGACCAGCGGGGTCAGCACAAATCGTCGTTGATGCAGGCGGGGATGAGGGACGGTCAGGGTCGGCTCCGCGAGAATGCAGTCATCATACAATAGCACGTCGAGATCCAGGGTGCGAGGCCCCTTGCGGTTGTCTTGATCGCGCCCCAGCGCCCGTTCGATCTCACGGCAGATCTCCAACAGGCTCTTCGGGGCGATGTTCGTCTCGATCTGCGCCACACCGTTGAGGAACCAGGAGGGACCGGGGGTGGCTCCGTCCTCGAGCGGTTCGGTTTCGTAGAGCGATGACACCGCCTCCAGCCGCGAATGCGGGAGCAGGCCGAGCAACGTCACAGCCCGGTCACAAAAGTCGACTCGGTTTCCCAGGTTAGAGCCGAAACCGATGAATGCAGTGGCCATCGTGGTCCTGACAGGGCTCAATGGCACATGAGGATGTTTGTATCGGGCCCCTCTTCTCAGAATGGAAGAGGGGCCGTCATGCTTGCCTTAGAATCCCGCTTTCCTGATTCGCTCGACTGCTTCCGCCAGTCGTTCCTTCGTCGTGCAGACCGTCATGCGAATGTAGCCTTCGCCCGGGGCACCGAACCCGTTCCCCGGTGTCGTGACGATACCGGCCTTCTCCAGGAGGTGGGCCGTGAAGGAGGCGGAGGTATAACCTTTGGGAACCGTCACCCAGATGTAGAAGGCGGCAGGAGGTGGATCAACTTCCAGGCCGAGTTTCTTCAATCCGGGCACGAGGGTGTCGCGCCGCTCCTGATAAATTTTTCGCAGGCCATCGGTGACCGAATCGTCCAGCCCGAGCGCGGTGATTCCCGCTGCTTGGACCGCTTCGAATACACCTGAGTCCAACTGGCTTTTCACGCGGCCGAGTCCGGCCAAGACGTTCTTGTTCCCGACGGCGAATCCGATCCGCCAGCCGGTCATGTTGTAGGTCTTGGAAAGCGAGTGGAATTCCACACCGACGTCCTTTGCCCCGTCCACTTCGAGAAAACTCGCCGGACGTTTGCCGTCGTAGTAAATCTCCGAGTAGGCGGCATCGTGACAGACGATCACCTGATTCTCCTGGGCAAATTCCACCACGCGCTTGAAGTAGTCCTTGTTCATGATGACCGAGGTGGGATTATTCGGCGAATTCAGCCACATCAGCTTCGCTTTCTTCGCCACCTCTTTCGGGATGGCATTGAGGTCGGGCAGAAAGCCGTTGGCCTTTGTCAGCGGCATGATGTGGGAGACGCCGCCGCAAAAGCTCGTTCCCACCGGATAGACCGGATACCCAGGGCTCGGCACGAGGACGATGTCTCCCGGATCGATAAACGCCAGATGGACGTGGCCGATGCCTTCCTTTGATCCGATCAGGGTCAGCACCTCATCCGCAGGATCGAGCGCCACATTGAAGCGTCGCTTGTACCAATCTGCGACGGCCTTACGAAACGACAACATGCCTTCATAAGAGGGATATTGGTGATGCCTTGGGTTTTTGGCGGCTTGAGCCAGGCTGTCGATGATCGGCGTGGGCGTAGGGAGGTCGGGATCACCGATCCCGAGGTTGATGATATCGACCCCCCGCGCGAGTGCCTCCTGTTTCATCTTGTCGATGGCGGCGAACAAGTAAGGCGGCAGCGTCTTTATGCGGGTTGCGACTTCGATCGGGAAACCGGCCATGCGTAAGGACTCCTTTGTTGACCTGAGCGTCAGCGCTCAGCTGTGTGCAATCGGTGAGCGGCTGTTTGCCCTCAACCCGGGATTAATAAGGAACTAGGGTACCGCAGGATCACTCCGGCAATCAACGGAGTGCTGTGGGGAAGAGGCGTGATGTTCGGGTGGTGGGTGGGCGAGGGGCTGGGAGCCGGACGTCCGTATTCGTCAGCCATACACCGGTCAGGTTGCGGGAAAGGTTAGACAAATGTGAGCTCCTATGGTGTCATCCAATAATGGATGCTACCAGCCTGTGGCCTGCTGTTGCGGCGCTCTTGCTTGCAGTGGGCACTGCTACACTTCTTCCGGACATCGGCCATCTTCGAACCGCATCGGCAGCTCGATATTCGTGTATCGATGGACTCCGGGGATATCTGGCCTTCGCGGTGTTTCTCAGCCATTCTTCCATCTGGTATTTCTATCTGCGTTCCGGCACGTGGGACGTCCCTCCGTCTAATTTTTACACGCACTTGGGACAGAGCAGCGTGACCCTCTTTTTCATGATTACCGCCTTTCTCTTTTGGTCCAAGCTACTTGACGGGCGAGTGCAACCGGTCGATTGGTCGCGACTGTACCTTTCCCGGGTATTTCGGCTGGTGCCGTTGTATCTATTGGTGGTGATCGGTGTGGTGAGTATCGCGCTCTACCGTGCCGGATTTCGATTGCAGGAATCGATGACCTCCTTTGCGCTGCACATCGCGAGCTGGCTCACGTTTACGATTCCTGGGATTGCCCCTGTCAATGGCTTTGCCGAAACGATTCCCTTGGCCGGGGCCGTGTGGTCTTTGCCGTATGAATGGTTGTTCTACGCATGCCTTCCCCTCGCCTCATGGTGCCTTCGTGCGGCGACGCCGACCTCATGGCTGCTGTTCAGTGCCGCGGCAGTCGTGACACTTACGGTAGTGATGCCGGACGTTCGCGGTCCCGTGTTGTATGCGTTCGGTGGAGGGATCGCGGCTGCGAGCCTGGCGCGTGTTGATGCCCTACGGACGAGGCTCGCCCATCGAGTCTGGGGTGTGGTCGTGGTCGCTTGTCTCGGGATAACGATGTGGCTGTTCCCGACGGCCTACACGTTTCCCGCGTTGCTGCTACTGACCGGCGCGTTTACGATTATCGCCTGTGGGAACTCGATCTACGGCATTCTTGAATGGCCGACGTCCGTCCTGCTGAGCGAAATGGGCTATAGCCTGTACCTGCTGCATAGCCTGCTGTTGTTTGCCGCCTATCGGTTGGTACTTGGCGAATGGGCGTCAACTCTCTCGGCCACTGAACATTGGTCCGTTGTGCTAGGCCTCGTGCCCATTCTCATTCTCCTGTGTTTTGCCACGTTTCGCCTGATTGAACAGCCGGCAATGGCTGCCGTACCCCGGTGTCATGCCTGGTTGGTTGCTCACCTCGACTAAAGCCCATAGGCAGGAGCCTGTAAGACCTCTGGCAGGGCGGTTGACAGGGGAGGGGCCTCTCATTACAGTTCGAGAATGAGGTGTTCAGCCTCGCCGGGATCTTGGGGGGGGAATCCGGTCAGCGCTCTCCGGCTTGGAGCCCATGCCCTCAGGATGTATATACTGCTGATAACGCAATGATCAGATCACTTCAGCCCTGCCCATCCAGTCCGAACTGTGTGTCGACCCAGGCATCCGGTCAAGCCCATGGCATCCTGCCGTATCGATATCAGAAAACTCTGGCGGAGGCCAAAGAGACGCTCAAAACCATGGTGGCCAATCTGCCCCGTGTGAAACTCGTTGAGGAGGACGAGGCCTACCTCCATTACGAATTTACGAGTCTGCTGCTTCGATTCGTGGATGATGTCGAATTCGTGTTTGATGATGCGGCGAAGACGATCCATTTTCGGTCGGCTTCCCGGACGGGCTATAGCGATCTGGGTGTGAATCGACGGCGTATGGAAGAGATTCGAGTGGTCGTCGAAGGCAGGTTGTAGTGCAAAGCATGACGCTGAAGAATAAGATACAAGAGTTTCCGGATTGACCGCACGGTCGGCGATGGGTACCATCAAATCTTGGAGCAATTTGGGGTTGAATTGGTCGATCCAAGCCGTCACTATAGAACTCGATGAAGCTAAAGTAGATTTGACCCTGGACTGTTGGACATGAACATTCGAAATCGAGCTATGATGAAGCAGGCCTCCCGCCTTGCGTTGGTCCTTGTTCTCGGGCTCTCGAGTGCGTGTGTCTCCGTGCAGGTGGATCCCTTGACCAGCAAGGCGTTTGAGCCTCGACCTGGAAGCGAGGACGTGACGACGCTGCAGCGCGAGCCCCATCACGGCCACGTGCAGATCGCCCGCATCATTGCGACCAGTGAATATGCCAGTGAAGATACGTTGCGTGATCGAATCCTGGCACGGGCGAAAGAGCTGGGAGCCGATGCCGTTGTCCTTGGGGAGGCGGACGTGCGGCGCCTCGCAGACCGGGGGCCCACATTCCAATCGACCATGGGCACGGCGGTACCGGGAGCGACGTCGGGCAATTCTTATCGCAGCGGCTACTGGAATCCGTTTCGAATGGATGCGTGGAGTTTTACGCAGGGCGCCGGCGGCGGGCAGGGGTGGATGCTCCACATGTCCGGGTTGGCGATTCGGTACGTCTCTGCCGACGAATTGCGTGCTGCACCGAAACCTGTCCCTCCTGCGCCGTAGTCGATCGTTACCTATTACACGTGACTGCTCCCAACCCTGTATCCTTCCTCATCCAGAGTCATTTGGTATAGTTGATTCTTCAGGGTACTGCCCGGCAATTGAGGTGATGGAGTTGTCCAGGTGGATGTCCTGCAACTCCCGCCTGCTCGACGTTGGCGCGGGGATTCGGCAATCCATGCAGGGCTGGGGCCAAAGCAGTGCATAACAGTTCGAATTTCTTGACCAACGCGGAAAATTTTGACATAAACGATCACAGTCGGTTCGAGTTAGGACAAAGTGTAAACTGGCGGTTAGGCCCTCCTGCTTTTGAGACTCAGGGGGCTGGCCTTCGGTACGATTGCCGTCGGTGTGAGGATCATGAGGAGTGACGAAATTGCCATGTCCGCATTGACTGCCGGTCAGAGGCCATTGTCGACCTTACCGCACGTGCGTATCCAGCCAGCCCGCGGTCTACTGGATTTGGATTTAGCCGCGCTCTGGCAGTATCGCGAGCTGATTTATATTCTCGTCTGGCGTGATGTGACCGTGCGGTACAAGCAAACCCTGCTGGGAGTCGCCTGGGCGATGTTTCAGCCGGTCGCGACCATGCTCATTTTTACGGTTGTATTCAGTGTCATGGGAAAAATTCCATCCGACGGATTTCCCTACCCGGTGTTTCTCTACGCCGGCTTGCTGCCGTGGTTCTATGTGTCTCAGGCGTTGAGCAGGGGAGGAACCAGTTTAGTGGGGGAGGCGCCGCTCATCAGCAAGGTGTATTTCCCGCGTCTGATTCTGCCCCTTTCGGCCACCATCGCGCCTCTGGTCGATCTGGCATTGGCATTCGTCGCGTTTCTGGGCCTCATGGCCTGGTTTGGAATCCTCCCGACCTGGCGGATTCTATCCCTGCCGCTGTTCGCTGCGCTGGCCGCCACGATTACGCTGGCCGCCGGGCTCTGGATTTCCGCGCTGTACGTGAAGTACCGGGATGTCGGGCATATCCTCCCGATGTTGATCCAGTTGTGGATGTTCGTGTCGCCCATCCTCTACCCCGTGAGCAAGGTGCCGGAGTCCTGGCGAGCACTCTATGCGATGAATCCGGTGGTGAGTGTGGTCGAGGGCTTTCGCTGGGCACTGATTCCCGGGTTTCAGGTCGATTTTACGATGTTCTTGCCAAGTCTAGGTGTGGTGTTCGTCGTCTTTGTCGGGGGCCTCATCTATTTCCGTTCGATGGAACGAACGTTTGCGGACGTGATCTGAATGAGCGATATTGCCATCAAAGCGGACTGCCTGTCGAAGCACTACCGGCTCGGAGCCGTAAGCGGTCAGCACAATACCCTTCGGGATCATCTGATGCATCGCCTCCGCGGCCTGACGCGATGGGGTGGTGGTCGGCAGGAGTCGAAACCTTCGTTCTGGGCTCTGAAGGATATCTCGTTTGAGGTCAAACGAGGTGAAGTGCTGGGAATCGTCGGGCACAACGGCGCGGGGAAGAGCACCTTGCTCAAGATCCTTTCCAGGATCACTCAGCCGACGACGGGAACGGCAGATATTTACGGGCGCGTCAGTTCGTTACTTGAAGTCGGGACGGGGTTTCATTCCGAGTTGAGCGGCCGAGAAAACATCTATCTGAACGCGGCGATGTTGGGCATGCGACGAGAGGAAGTGCGGCGAAAGTTCGATGAGATTGTGGCGTTCTCGGGTGTGGAAGCGTTCATCGATACACCGGTCAAACGGTATTCGAGCGGGATGTACGTGCGGCTGGCGTTCGCAGTCGCCGCACACCTCGAGCCTGAGATTCTGATCGTGGACGAGGTGCTGGCCGTCGGCGACGCCAGTTTCCAGCAAAAGTGTTTGGGGAAAATGGAAGAAGTGAGCCGAAGCGGGCGGACGGTGCTGATCGTCAGCCACAACATGACCGTGATCGAAGGGTTGTGTGAACGCGCCATTCTGCTCGAGAAGGGGCGTGTCGCAAAGATCGGCAACACGCACGAGGTGGTCGAGGGTTATGCCGATGCCATTCGGGGTTTGGCGGGGACGGCCATCGAAGCGCGTCATGACCGGGAAGGACTCGGCGAGATCCTGCTCACCAGGATCGAAGTGATGGATACTCAGAGGCATCCGGTCGCAGCGGCGATCACCGGTCGGGATGTGGTAATTCGGATGTACTACCGTTGTGCCGCCGGAAAAGAATTTAAGAATTGTCGCGTCAGCATTTCCGTGAATGGACGGAAGGCGCAAGATCTGTTCGTCTTATCCACCGATATCGTCGATCCGAAACCCCTGACCCTGCGCGGTGAAGGGTATGTCGATTTTATTTTGCCTGAATTGCCGCTCACCGGTGGCGCGTATTTCTTCCAATCCTATATCGAGTCGAACGGTCATGCCCAGGATTGGATCAAGAATGTAGCGCCCTTTTCCGTGCTGGATGCCGACTACTATGGCACGGGCAAGCTGTGCCCGCCGGGATGGGAGGCCAACGGCGTGCTTGTTCGCTATCGCTGGGAGGCCGGAGAGACTGGTTCGACCGGCGCATTGCCGATCCGTGCCCGCGCGAGTTGATCGTCTCACGCTCCGGGTGTATTCATCCCATTCGGTTGATCCCCCTCCGCTCACCGTCTCTGTCGACAAATCAGTAATCACTCCGCAATGGACCGAGAGTGCGTTACGATTTGCCATCTACTGCCGGATGGCGATCGACTGAGGCGCACGCATGGGTTCCGGGTTTGAGGATGGACAGCAGGCTCAGTTAGAGCTGGCTGGATTGAGGCGGTCGCTGAAATGGACGAATATCCAACGGGAACAATTGTTGGATCGTCTCGATCTGCTGCGCCTCGACAATCAGCGTCTCCAGGAACGTGTGGATGAGTTGGAGCGTCAGTTGGCCGAGTTCAAGCAACAACAGGCTCTCTTCTAGCGACCGTACGTCGTCGTCTCCCCTCCCTGTGTCCTCTTCTTCACGCGCTCATCGACGGTCCCGCATGATAAGGTGGAAAGAGTGCGACTCTCGGATAACGCCACCTTGGGGAAAGACCGTGGGATATTCATGACCCATTCGATCAAGACGGTAGATGATCTGCGTTGGTTTCTGGCGCGCACGGCGGGGTTTCGCGGTGGACACATTACCGATGTGCATCTCTCGAAACGCCGGATCTTCGATGAAGCCTCAGGCCGCGAGGTGATGGCCGGGAGTATGGCGACGGTGGTCGTGCGGTATCACGTGCAGAGTATTCTACGGGTCGCCAAACTGACTATGCTGGGCGTCACCGATCTTTCTCTTATTGAGCAGGACGGCAGCGACTGTTCGTCTCTGGGGGCGATTCAGGTGGAGATGAGCGAGGGGAAATTACGCTTCTGGTTCGATCCCGACGGGAATCTCTATGTGGTCTGCGACGAAGCGACGCTGGAAGAAGTCTCGCTGCCGGCTAGTGAATCGGACATGGGTGGCGAGATTGCGCAGTGGACGTTTCAGGCCGATTCCGGCGAGGCCCCTACGGTGGAATGGCTGCTTGCCCGGCTGGATCAGGCTGGTGTGCCCTGTATCTGGAAGGCAGCAACGCGTCGGCAAGGTCGGCACAATCCGATGTGTTGGGAAGGTGAGTTAGCCATGGCTGCCGGCACGGCGGCCGGTGCTACAGCGGCGCTTCGCGTGGAGGCGTATGGACCCATCGATGGAGCCGGATTCGGACTCCGCTTGCAGACACGTGACGCTGCTGGTCGCTTGGGTGGCCGACTGCTGAGCCTGGTGACCGACCTGGTCACGCAACAGTATCGTGGGACGTGCCTTGTAGGGTAGGCCTGTTCTCACAAGAGGAATGAGCGAAGTGGAACTCATTCAGACCCACACATCAGGCCAGCCGATGAAGTGAAAACTACACCAGCCTATCAGCTGTGATGTCCGTGCCTTCCGTTTCCGTTCCCATTCACACTCCCGTGTCCATTCACGCTGCCGTTCTTGGCACCCTTCTGATTGACACATTCCACCAAGTGCCAGAACTTCATCGGGTTGACCTTTTCTTTACGGGCGACGTGGAGGTTGGTCCCTTCGAGCACAGTGTTCAACGAGAGGTCGGTTCGGAAGCCGATATGCTTGCAGAGGGGAGAAATCACTTTTTCCACGGCGGCGATCAGTTTGTTGCCGTTGCTGAAGTGGTTCAGCATGATGATGCGTCCGCCTGGCTTGCAAACGCGAATCATTTCGTTCACGACTTTGCGATAATCCGGTACGGCAGTCACGACATAGGCGGCCATCACAGTATCGAAACTATCGTCGGCAAAGTCCATTTTCCCGGCGTCCATCAACATCAGCCGCACATGATCGAGATGATAGTGGGATTGGCGCTGCCTGGCCTTCGCCAGCATCCCTGATGAGAGGTCGATGCCGATGATTTCGCAATTCTTCGGGTAGTACTCCAGGGCGATTCCGGTTCCCACGCCGACTTCCAAAATTTTCTCTTCCGGTCGGATTCTGAGATTGCGTACGCACGCTTCCCGCGACTCGTGGAAGATTTTTCCGAAAATATGATCGTAGACGCCGGAATAACTGGTGTACACTCGCTCGACTTTGGCGATATCCATCGTCCCTCCGCAAAATCACGCCTCTCTGCCCGCACACTCTGCAGTGCAGAAGCGACGGCGATAAGAAGTGTGGCGTGGAAAAATCTATGAAGGCGGGACTGCAATCCGGATGACTCGTCCTTACCCGCCGGACAAGAACGGGCTTAATGTAGCCAAAGCACTCATGGGGAGTCAACTGGTTCCTCGGGTTTTTGAGCGCTCCTGCCTACCGTCCGGGCTTGATTCTCCGTGAAGCCCTATGGGAAGTTTCCGCTATGATCTTGGCCGGTGCGTTTGCCATCGTGTTGTTTGTCGGGTTGATCGTCGGTGACTGGATGTACTTTGCCCGTCTCTCGTCCGACGCCAGCCGTTACGGGTATGGGATCGGGCGGGTGCAGGATCAGTTTGCTGCGCTGACCGTTCCTCAACTGCTGCGCACGTTCGACCAGAACGGCTTTTTGAGTCTGCCCCACGGCGTTGCGCGGGTCTTTCCGGAGGCAAACCGGATGGTCATCAGGCCGACCCATCGCCTCTTTTCCCTGCGGTTCCGAACAGCCTGGCCGTTGAAGGGTTCCATCGAATGGGCACCGGAATCGGAGGGCCTGAAGCTCGTGTGCACGAAGCGGGCGCCCTGGTCGTCCTCGATTCTCACGTTTCTGTGGTTCAGCCTCGTGGGGTTCGGGACGCTCGGGTTCGTGATTACCTATCTGTTCGAAGGCGGGCTCGACTCACTGGGGAGCGTCCTACTGGGCATCGGCGTCACCGGGGTGGGAATGATCGTGGTCGCGTTCGGCCTGCTGACGATTACGGTGGCCTATCGCATCGAAAATACGAGGCTGATGCAGGTCTACACGGAGCTGCGTGACGTGGCGTTGAAGAGTGAAGAGGCTAGCTTGTCGGACGATAGAGGCTGAGGAGGTGGTCGAATTCCGGCGGCAGGTCCTGTGCGGCTCCGGATCGTGCCAGGCCGGCGATGATCCCGCGATGTTTTGCGCTCAGGCCGGAGTCGACGAAGGCCTGCCGGAAGTGTGTCCATCGCAACGACGAGTCCGCGGTTACCTGTTGGAGTTCTTCGGGCGGCAACGTTTTGAGTCTCGCGGTCAGGGCCCCCAGGGCTTTCTCGACTGTGTCGTAGGGAGCGGCCAGCTTGAGCGTGCTGTAGAATGTGTGGAGATGCTCCCGGAATTCGTCCCGGAGCGATTCAACCGGGCCTGTTCCCTGCCGGTGGTCCTTCTGTGTGCCCATGTCGGTCTCCTGTGCGGTGCCCTGTTTGAAGGCAGCTTACGGGAGGACCCACGTGCGGCGCAACGCGTTTTCGTGCGAGGCATTCATTTTTCTTATGTAGGGAGGCTGTAATGCGTTATCGATCCTTGGTTGTCCTCATCGGCGTGCTTGTGACCGGATTGACCGGTTGTTCATCTCATCACCACGGGAGTTATGGACATGGGAAGGGCGACTATTATTGGAGCAAGGCGTCTCAGGATGTGAGCGGTCTGGTTGAAAAGCATGTGAAAAATCCGGAGACCGCGAAGCAGGTCAATGCGGTGATGGGGGAGATGATTACTGAGATCAAATCGGCACGGGAGCAGCATCGCCAGAGTCATCGGGCGCTCTATGAGCTGAACGCCAACTATACCGCGACGCCGGAAGAGTTTACGAAAATTCTCGACGAGTTGAATAATAACCGGATGCGTTCGTCCGCACGGATGCTCAGCCTTCGCTTCAAAATGAAGTCGTTGCTGACAGCCGAGGAATGGTCGGCATTGTCGGAGGAATTGAAACGGTATGGCAGCCGGTACTACGGCAAGGGCGCAGAAGCTGCGGCTCCTGCTGCCGCCCAACCCTAGAAGGCAGGGTGGTCGACTACAGAAGCGTTTCTAAGTCCGGGCGATGATTGAGGAACAGCAGCTGGGCTGCGGCCCCCGTCAGGTCCAGCCCGCTGACCGCCACGTGATCGATGCGAGCCTGGCGGATGATCGCCAGGTCGAGCTGCAGGTAGTGCGCAAGAATCGCCCGAATGACATCCCCGTGTGACACGATCACGACGGGGGTGTCGTGGGCGGGGGCGAGGGCTTGTTCCACTGCCGCGACCGCCCGTTCTTGCACCTCGCGCAGCGTTTCTCCGCCGGAAGGTCGGGCCCGGTCCGGGTGGGTGTACCACTCCCGCTTGGCCGGGTCGTCGGCGAACTCATGCCAGTAGCGATTGATCCAATTCCCCACGCCGATCTCACTCAGCCCCGGAACCTGATGCATCGGGACCTGCTGTGGCCCACGTAGAATCTCGGCGGTCTGCGCGGCCCGCAGGACCGGGCTGGTGTAGATGGCCGCGATCGGGGTGCGAGACAGGATGCCGGCGCAGGTGCGGGCCTGTTCTTCGCCGGTCCGGTTGAGGGGAATCGGTTGATCGCCCATCACCCGGCCGGATCGATTCCACTCCGTTTCTCCATGTCTGATGAGCAGGACGATCGGCATCTCAAGATCTCCCCAATCCTACGGCGCCGGCGCCGCCGGCGCGTGACTGGTCAGAGGGATCGGCGTCCACTGTGCGCCGCCGTTGGTCGACCGATACAATCCGCTGCCATTGGTCCCCAGATAGAGCAGTTGAGGATCGCTGGGGCTGAGGCTGATCGTCCGCACATTCATGGTCGTCAGTCCCTGGTTGTGGGCCTGCCAGGTTTTCCCGCCATCAACAGTCTTGAGAATACCCTCCGGGCCACCGATGTACACAATGTCGGGATCGGTCGGATGCAGCGCCATGGTGCTGATGAATTGATTGGCCAGGTTCTGTCCGATTTGTTCCCAATAGTCGCCCCGGTTGGTGGATCGAAACAGCCCCTTGGTGGTGGCGGCGTAGACGATGTCGGAATTGTGCGGATCGACCGCCAACATGTTTACCCCAAGCGCCATGGCGGCGTTCAACACATCGTCGGGAATGAGTCCGTTGTTTTTCTTTTGCCAGCTCGTGCCGCCGTCTTCACTGCGATAGGTCCCGCCCGTTGTCCCGGCGTACAACACGCGAGGGTGCTGATGATCCATGGTGATGCAGGTGACGATATGCACTTCCTTCATGCCCGCCATCCGCTCTTCCCATTCCCGACCTCCGTTTTTGCTGACAAAGGCGCCGACCGTCGTGGCGAGGTAGATGAGCTCGGTGTTGTCGGGATGGAAGATGATTTCGTTGACGAAGGACACATGTTCTTTGAGCCCGACATTGTGCGGGAGCCAATGCTGTCCGCCGTCGGGGCTCTTGTAGATGGCATCGCCCATTGTGCCCGCGTAGACTGTGGCCGGGAGCTTCGGGTCGATCGCCAGCGTCGTCACGCGGCGGGCCGTGAAGGCCTGAAACTGCTCCCAGGTCGCGCCACCGTCGCGGGTCTTGTGCACGGCTTCGTTCGTCGCGACATAGACAATGTTGGGGTTCGACGGATGGAGCGCGATCGAGACCACCGCGGCTTCACGTGACCCGCAGGCGAGAAGGAACAGGCCGACCAGGAAGACGGATGTCCGGAGCAGGGCGGCCATGCGAGTTCGTCGTGTCATCACAATGGGCGCAGACCTAACCATAGCGTGACGATTGAGTCAAGGTGCGACATCAGATGAGTGGTTACAGTCGCTGGGTGAAACGCTCGGCGTATCCCGTGAGTTCGACATACCCGCGTCCCGTGACGGCGGCGCCTCGGGCCTGTCCCGTGGCGGACACGGCTCCTTCCCAGTAGGTCACGCGGGTGCTGCGTGCGGTATTCAGTTCCTGGTCCGCGAGCAGCGCTCGCACATCCAGATTGATTCCCATGGAGGGCGCCGTGATTCGCCACTGTTGCGGATACTTCGCCTTCGATCGCGGGCTTGTCCAATAAGAAAGCGGTTCAATGGTGAGATCCTGCGCGTTCAGCGGTTGGGTTCGTCCATCGGCAGAGATCAAGGTGCCGCTGGAGACGGGGTCTGCCGATCCATCGGCCCGCCGCAGGGAATACCACATCAGTTCGGTCGAGTCGCTCAGCTGGAGGCTGAACCAGTCCCATCCCACCACATCCCGCCCCAAGTCGGCTGAGCCGAATTCGTGATCCATCCAGCTGAGACCGGTGACGGAAAAGGTGTCCGTGCCGATGCGAATGTCCCCCTCGGTTGACAGGTGGGTGTACGAATAATAGTGAGAGGCCTGCTCGGGTCGCGTGCCCTTGCGGCTGATGCCCTCCCGGCCGTGGAGCACGGGCGGCTTGCGCGGGATCACCTGAAGATCGATCGCAAATGCATCGGTGGCGGCCTGGAGCCTCTGTCGGGACGACGCGGGATCATCCATAGCGGCGGACCAACGATCGAGCCAGACATGCAGCCGGTCGGTCTCCGCGCCGGCCTTGCCGAGACCTTCGCGACTGAGTTTGTCGGCAAACAGGAAACGATTGCCTTCGAGGTCGGTGAGGGCGAAGTGGGCCAGATAGAGTTGTTGAATCGACCACTGCGAGGGGTGAGTCCGGACTTGTTCCGGTGGAATGCCTCGCCTGAAAAAGGTGAGCTCAAATCCAAACTGCCGGCCTCCGGCGGCCGTGAGATGGCCGGTGTAATACCACCATTCGGTACGAAACCGTTCGTGGGCGCCATGGTCTTTAGGAAATGCATACCGGTAGCCAGGCTTGGCGGTGTCAAATGACGGTGCCTGGTTGCCCGTTGCCACAGAATGAACGGTGCCGGTCAGAAGCACGATCATAACCGCCAGGGCGGCGAATGCAGAATGGCGCACTGTGATCACCCGACTCACCGGCTGTCGCCTGTGCGCGGTGAGGAGTGGCGGCCTATGATGCGGTGCCATATTTTGATGAGAGATCGACGGAACGCCAGTATCCATGAGGGTTTTGCGGTGGTCGTTTCTGGAGTTGCCTTGCCTGCCAGCGTTGACAATTTTGCAAAGCATCAGCTATCGTGAGCCATGTTTCTTGAGCCCGAACGTGACCAATCGAGCCGGGAGGTATCGGGAAAGGCGCAGCCGTTTCCGGTGCCGGAGCGTATTCCGTTGTTTCCCCTTCCCAACGTCGTCTTCTTTCCCAAAACCTATCTGCCGCTCCATGTTTTTGAACCGCGCTACCGTCAGATGGTAGCGGATGCGGCCGCGGGAGGGCAATGCATCGGGATGGCCTTGCTCAAAGAAGGATGGGAAGAACAGTACGACGGAAATCCTCCGATTTTTTCGATCGGATGCGTCGGACGGTTGGCCAGCGTCCAGGCCTTGCCCGACGGCCGCTCGAACATCCTTCTTCAGGGCCTTGAGCGTTATGAAATACACGAAGAGTTTTATGAGAAGAGCTATCGCGAAGCCCGGGTCTCGCTGAAGCCGCGGGACGGCGCCGTCTCGATGGAACCGGCGCTGCGCCGTTATTTGACGGAGGTACTCGGCGAATATCTCAAGGCCGATGAAGAAGCCTCGCCGCTGCACAGCCTGGTGCGGCCTGATGTGACGGACGAGGTGTTCGTGAATTCCCTTTCGACGTATCTCGACTGCACCCCGCTGGAGAAGCAGTTTTTGCTGGAAGCGGACCATGTGCCGCAGCAGGCCCGTCGCCTGAGCGACCTCATCCAGTTCAAACTGGCGGAGCGGCGCGGTGCCGGAGGGTGGGGCTGATGTCGCGGGCGGTCGCCATCGAGGTGTCGCATCTCGGAAAAACGTACGAGAAGGTACGAGCCGTCGATGATCTCTCCTTTCAAGTTTATGCGGGAGAGATATTCGGTCTGCTCGGCCCGAACGGCGCCGGTAAGAGCACCACGCTCCGTATCCTGATCACGCTGCTCCATCCCACATCCGGATCGGCGACAATTCTCGGCCTGGATTCGGTAAAGGATGCCGACCGTGTCAGGAAGACGATCGGGTATGTGCCTCAGGAGCGGGCGATCGATCGGTTTCTGACGGGGAGGGAACATCTCGAGCTGCTCGCCGATCTCTATCACCTGTCGCCAGAAGACGCGTCCACGCGTATCCCCCAATTACTGAAGCTGGTGGAATTAGAACAGCAGGCCGATCGTCCCGCCAAGACCTATTCCGGCGGCATGAAACGGAAGTTGGATATTGCCTGCGGTCTCCTGCCTGACCCGAAGATCCTCTTTCTCGACGAGCCGACGCTCGGGTTGGATGTGCAGAGTCGTCTCCGCATCTGGGACCATGTCCGGGCCATGCGCGAGCGGGGCATTACCGTCGTCATGACGACGAATTACCTGGATGAAGCTGATCAGCTCTGTGACCGGATCGCCATCATCGACGGCGGGCGGATCAAGGCCCTGGGCGTTCCCAACGAGTTGAAAGCCGGTTTGGGCGGAGATCTGGTGTCGCTGACGGTGCGTGAACACAATCGCGTCGAGTTGCTTGCGGCGGCAGTGAAAAGTCTACCGGCCATTCGAGCCGTCGCGACCACGCCGACCGGGCTGGATATTCGGGTCGATTCACCGGAGAAGGCGTTGCCGGCCATTCTTGACGCGGCGAACCGTCTGACCTGCCAGCTGGAGTTCATCGATTATCACCGGCCGCGATTGGATGATGTGTTTATCGCCCATACGGGACGGTCTATTAAGGACGACCAGCCGAAGGCAGAAGATCAGTAAGGATCGATCAAGAGCGCTGTGAAGGGTCTATGAAAGAATATTGGCAGGAGATTCGGGCGTTGACGATGCGCTGGGTGCGGCGGCTGAGCCGGGAAAAGTTCAGCATGCTCTTTACCCTGGTTCAGCCCATGTTGTTCTGGCTGATCTTCTTCGGCAATCTGTTCCAGCGCGCCGCGGACATGCAGGTGACGCAGGCGTCGAGCTACATCAGCTTTCTGACCGCCGGTGTGGTGGTCATGACGGTGTTGAACAACGGATTGGCCGGAGGCGTGGATCTGCTTTTCGATAAGGAGAACGGGTTTCTCGAACGGCTGATGTCCACACCGATTCACCGCACGTCGGTGATCCTGAGCCGGTTCATTTTTGTGACGACGATCACGTCGCTGCAAGTGCTGGTCATTCTTGGTGTGGCCTGGTTGTTCGGTGTGCAGCCGGTCACCGGGTTGTTAGGGGTCGCAACGATCCTGTTCATCGGCATGATGTTCGGCGTCGGATTGACGGCGATTTCCATGGCCATGGCCTTTTCAGTGAAAAGTCACGGCGATTTTTTCTCCGTCCTCGGATTTCTCTCCCTGCCCATGATTTTCCTGAGCTCGGCTCTGGTGCCGCTCGCGGCGATGCCGGGCTGGATGGGTTTTCTCGCGCAGTTTAATCCCATGACCTGGGCCATTGATGCCGTGCGGCCGCTCATTTTGCACGGATGGGCTGAAGCCCTGCCCCATGTCTTCATGGTCATCGGGGTGATGGTGCTGTTCGATGCGCTGTGCCTCTATGGCGGCGCGCGCGCCTTCCGGCGTGCGATCGGGTAAATGCGATTGCGCACAGCGGAGACCTTCCATGATCGTGAATGAAAGCCAAATCCGCGCTTTGATTCGACTCCTCGGCGATGAGGACGAACGGATCGTCAAGACGATCAGCGGCAAGCTCATCGATTTCGGCGCCTCCGCCGTGCCGCTCTTGCAGGAAGCGGAAATCGAGCAGCCGGAGATGGCCGATCGTATCGTCACGGTGCTGGAGGAAATCCGCGGGAGCAGGCTGGAAGAGGAGCTCCGAGATCTCATCGCTCTTCCGGAAGATCATATCGATCTTGAAACGGGGGCCTTCCTGTTGGCGCGGTATGCCTATCCGACCCTTGACGTCCAAAGGTATCAGCGGCAGTTGGATCGCATGGCCCAGGAGGTGCGGGAGCAGATCGGATCCCGGGTCTCGGGGGAGGAGACGGTCAAGGCGCTCAACCGCTACCTGTTTACCGAAGCGGGTTTTCGAGGTAACACCAAGAACTACTATGAGGTCGAAAACAGCTATCTCAACTGTGTGATGGACCGGCGAACGGGAATCCCGATCAGCCTGTCAACCGTGTATCTGCTCATTGGAAAGCGGTTGCACCTGCCGGTGCAGGGGATCGGTATGCCGGGCCACTTCCTCGTCAAGTTCGACTCCGATCGCTACAAGATCTTCATCGATTGTTTCAACGGGGGCGCGCTGCTGACGGAAAAAAACTGTGCCCGTTTTCTGACGGAAGCCGGCTACGGCTTCGAAGACCGGTTTCTCCAGAAGAGTCCGACTCGCGCGATTCTCGCCCGCATGATCAAGAACCTACTCGCCATCTACAACAAACTCGATGAGCCGCTGAAGAAGACCCGTCTGCCGCGCTTCATTGAAATACTGGGATGTGAACAACGAGAAGAAGGGCTGTAGCAGGATGCTCAAAAAGGCCTCCAGCTGCGTTCTCGCTTCGTTCAGATCCTCAACGTACCGCAGGGGTACGCCTCGAATCTTCATTCGCTGCGGCCTTGCTGGACGGGCATTTTGAGCATCCTGCTCGTCTGTTCCCGCCAGCGAGCCTCTTGCATGTTCTAGAACGAACCACCGACGGTTCCTAGCTAAGCTTTGAGCTTGAGCAGGTCCCGCGCCATCCGGATGCGTCCCGAGAAGTAGTTACCCGCCTGTGCGCAGACGTCATACCGTTCCGCAATCGGATAAAAATGGGACAGCACGAGTTGGTTGATGCCGGCTTCCTGCGCTACGCGGCCGCAGAGCCCGGCGTGGAGATGTCCTGCGCCCGGGCGGTTTTCCGGAAAGGAACAGTCCAGGATGGCGAGATCTGCCTCGTGGCAGAGACGGACCAGGTTGTCGCAATAGAGGGAATCTCCCGAGTAGGTGACGGCATGGCCCTGGTATTCGATGCGGTAGCCTACGCAATGCAGTCGGGGCGCATGGGTCACGGTCCCGGGTTTGATTCGGGTCTCCCCGAGGCGGAAGCTGCGATCGGAGACCTCTCGAATCGTGACGCGAAACGGAGCGCGGTTGAAGCTCGGGAATGTCGTCATCATCGCGCGCATCAACTTGGCGGTGCCATGCGGACCGATCAGGGTCAACGGAGGTCTGGTGCCTCCCTGGTACTTGCAGAAGATGACGGCATCGAAGAAGAAGGGAATGAAGTCGGCGAAGTGGTCGGCGTGGAAATGAGAAAACAAAATGTGTGTAATCCGGTGCCGATCGACACCGCTGGTGATCAAGTTGCTGAGCGTGCGCGGTCCGAAATCGAGGAGAAGCGTCTGGTCGGTCTGAACCAGGTACCCGGCCGCAGCGCGTGTCGGGTGAACGTTTGTGCCTGAGCCCAGCACCGTGACCCGGATCATGCCGTCGGCTTCTCCTGAAAGCTCCGGTGGAGGCGGAGGAGCAGCATGCGCAATTGTTCGGCTTCTGTCGTCGTGAGCGCCCGTTCGAAGAACGGGCGTATAAATGCGATGTGGGCCGCAAATGTTTTCTTGAACAGGCGGTCGCCTTTCTCGGTCAGGCAGATGCGCGTGCTTCGCCGGTCATCGGCGACCGGCGTACGCCGGATCAACCCCTTATCCTCCAAGCGATCCAGCACGCCGGTCAGCGTCCCCTTCGTCACCAGGGTGGCCGTAGACAGTTCGGCGCAGGTCAATCCTTTGGTATCGCCCAATGTGGCAATCACGTCGAATTGCGACGGGGTGAGTTTCAACGAACGCACGTGACGGCTATCCGTGCGCCAAAAGGCGAGGTAGGTCTCGACCAACGGGCGCAGGACTTTGAGGTGCGGGTCGTCCTTGAGGTCGGGTAATTCCATTGCGCGCGCAGCCTAATCACCCCATCGTCGGCTGTCAAGAGTCAGCCGACGAAGGTTGCGTTGACGCCGCACAGATTGTCCCCCTATCATGTCGCCTGCCATGCCTCGTCACGCGCAATCCGGCCAAGCCAATCTGACCACGATTCTCCTCCTGCTGGGGCTTGTGGTGTCCGGTGTCTGGGTGTGGAAGCGGTTGTCCCCGGACATGCAGGACCTCATCATCGACCAGGCGCTACCCCTGGCAGCCTTCTCGCTTGCGGTACTGGCGGCGGTGTGGATCCTCATAGGAAAGATCATCAAACGCCGGCGCCGGAACCAGCAGCGGGCACGGCTGATCAAGCTGTTCGAGAGCCAGACCTCCTCCGAGAAACGACTGAAGCTGGCATTCGCGGTGATCGAGGTGAACCAATACCGGCGAGTCGGGCTCGAGTCGATTGCGTCCCAGCTCCAGGAATTATTTGTGACGACCCTCAAGCGGGCGTTGGGAGACAAACAACATCAGGTACGGGGAATGGCGGCAAGCCACCTGGGAGTGATCGGCGACGACGCGGCGGTGGCCCATCTCCTGGCGGCCTTGGAAGATGACCATGCCTATGTGCGATCCAGCGCGGCATTGGGACTCGGTCGGTTGCGGGCCACTGCGGCCAAGGACAAGTTGGCCTATGTCAGCAAGGAAGACTGGGATCAAACGGTGCGGAGTCGGGCACGCGAGGCGTTGGAGCGTATTCGATGAGAAGCCGCAGAGCTGGCGGGGCAGATGATCGAACGATTACGCGGCCCATTCGAGCAGCACGATTTCAGGCGGGCAATTCAAGCGCATGGGGATGACCGACCATCCGATCCCACGGTTCACGTAGAGCCGGTGGGTGCCTTTGGTATACATGCCGTTTGTCCGTCCATGGCAGCCCGGCGGCAACCAGAACGTGGGAATGGAGGGGATTCGCCACTGCCCGGCATGGCTGTGTCCGCAGAGGGTCAAGTCCACGTGGTGTTCAGGTGCGAGCTGGTCCAGGATATTCGGCGCATGCGCCAGCACGAGAGTGAATCGTCCCGGCCGCGGTGAGGGAATGCAACGGAGATCCGCACGGTGCAGTGACGGATCGTCAAGCCCGACGATGGCCAGTTCCCCTGTGTCCATCGGCAGGAACGTGACTTGGTTGAGCAGGAGCGTGACCTTGCGTCGGTCGAATTGCTCGGTAAATTCGTCCACCCGGATGCCACTGTAGTGGTCGTGATTCCCGAGCGTGACGAAAACCGGGGCAAGGCGACGGAGTTCCGTCAGGAAGCGAAGCATATGCGGCAGACCGTCGCGGACATTCAGGAGGTCGCCGGTGATAAAGATCCAATCCGGCTTGAGGTCGGCCACAGCGCGGACGAGCGCACGATGTCGAGGGCGGTAACGGTCAAGATGCAGGTCGCTGAGATGCACGGCTCGCCGTCCCGCCAGCGGAGCATGGACGAGGGGGAGGCGGGTGATGGCCGGTGCAGACAGCCCGATTTCAACCCCCGGCATCACATTGAACAGATGATGAAAGGGGCGGCTCAGCCAGTGGCCGATCCAGACGCGCGTCAGCTCCTGCCACCGCATGAGGGTCGAGATCATTCCATCACTCGACTCAGGTGAGCTTTGTCTGCGGTGGTGACGCGGTAGCCCTGGTCGTACAGTTTGCCCATGCCGGTCATGAGCGCTTCCATACCCCGGGCTTCGTGCAGGGAGTCGAAGCTCGAGGTGAGGGAACGCAGATGGGCATCCGTTCCGAGCGACGGCTCAGAGGCCAGGTTCAGCGCCGTGAGCATGTCGTGGAGTTCCCGGGCGCTGTAGGTCGCATTATCGTCGCCGTCGCCCACCAGGGCGAACTCGTAAAAGGTCAGGCTCAGTGAGAGAAACGCCTGCGTGCGCTGGAAGTCGCTGCGAACGGCATCGATCCCATCCGGGTAGCGTGTACGGCAGTCGGAGCCTTCCTGCTCTGAAGAATCGGCAAAGATCCATGGTGACGTTGTCTGTCGGCTCCAGGCAATGTTCTGCACGGCGGGCGGAGCCGGCTTGTGCCGCTGCTGCTTGTAAAACCAGGTCATGCATTGACTGGCTACGGCAAAGGCCTGCTTGTCGGTGTCGGCCTGACGGTGGATGTGCTCGGTGAATCGGGCGAAGATATCGATGCCGTTCATCCGGGTCGCGGCCATGGATGAGGAGGCGAAGCCGGCCGTCAGCGCGCAGCACAGCAGCCAGACGGCGCAGTAGATATGACTAAATCGCATCGACATCGGAATCGTCTACAGATCATTGCAGGAGTCGTGGACGGCCTCACTCGAGTATAACACGGGTCGTCCCTGTGCCTACCCAAATGTCAGCAATGGTGCCCGATGAGGCACGAGAAGGAAACCTATGCCGCCTCCGTCCTGGCTCGATGACACGGTGCCCTATTTGACGGCCTCGATTCCCGCACTCGGCGGCCGGATCCGCAGTACTCCGGATGATTTTTGCGTGGAGGAACGCCCCCTTTATCTACCTTGCGGGGAGGGTGAGCATCTGTATATCCGGGTGAAAAAGCGTGGGCTGTCCACGCCGGATCTCGTCTTGCGGCTGGCCTCCCAACTCCACGTCAAAGCCCAAACTGTCGGGGTGGCGGGGTTGAAGGATGCGCAGGCCGTGACGACGCAACTGCTGTCGTTGCAAGGAGTCAAGGCGGAAACCGTTGCGGCACTCCCCATCGACGACCGGTTGCTGACGCTGGAAATCCTGGGGCGCCACCGCAACCGGCTTCGTAAGGGGCATCATGCGGGCAATCAGTTCCGTCTGGTGATCCGGGATGTGCGGGAACGCAGCGAAGATGATCTGCAAGAGTTGTTTGATGAATTGGTGAGGCGGGGCGTCCCGAACTATTTCGGTCCACAACGGCAAGGGCGATCGGGGACGAATTTTCAGTTGGGTGCCGAGTTGCTGCAGGACGCGGCGCGTCGGAACAAGATGCCTCGCAACAAACGTATCTGGTTCATGAATGCCTATCAGTCCCATGTGTTCAATCGCATCGTCGCCAAACGGATTGAGAGCATCGACCGGGTGTTTCTAGGCGACTGGGCGATGAAGTCGGAGAACGGCGCCTGTTTTCCTGTGGAGCAGCCGGAGGTCGAGCAGCCGCGTGCCGACCGGTTTGAGATCAGTCCGACCGGACCACTCTTCGGCTCCCGCGCACCCTGGGCGACGGGAGTCCCAGGCGACATTGAACAGGCCGTGGCGGCTGAGCTGGGCACCACGCCGGAACTCCTGTCGAAGGCCGGCGCCGAATGTGGATTCCGTGGCGAGCGGCGAGCACTGCGCGTCCGCCTCAACGACCTGTCCTGGTCCCTGGAGGGTACGGTGTTGACCCTTGGCTTCTGGCTCCCTCCCGGTTCCTACGCCACGAGCGTCTTGCGTGAAGTGGTCAAGAAAAACGACTGACCCTCGCGCCTCATTCCTCCCGGCAGATGGTAGAATTCATAGAGTCAGGCATGTTCCCGTCGGGCGCCTTGCGCTCCACGCGGGCATGAGTCGTGAGAGGTCCGTCATGACCGCATCGCAAGAGACCGTGTTCCTGCAGGGGCACATCATCGATTCATTGATTCTGGCCAAAGTTCTGGACACGATCCTGATGATGGGCGGCACCTTCGATCTGCAGGACGTGAAGATCGGCGCGACCAGGGATGCCTCCTCCCAGGCGCGGATTGTCGTGCGAGCCCCCTCCGGCCGCCTGTTGGCCGAGATTCTCAGGGCCATTCAACCTCACGGCGCCGCCATTGAGCGTGAAGCGGACTGTCGCTTTGAGCCGGCACCGGCTCCGGGAGTGTTTCCCGAACAGTTCTATGCGACGACCCATCTGCCGACCCAGATTCGTCTCGACGGCGAGTGGGTAGAGGTGGAGGGCATGGAAATGGACCTTGGCATTTGTGTGGATCCGGCCAAGGCCCGCGCCAGGACCGTTCCCATGGGGGCGGTGACAGCCGGCGACCTCATCGTGACCGGGCGGGAGGGAATCAGGGTCACACCCCTCGCTCGTCCTGTCGAGCGTGACGTGTTCGGATTTATGGAATCGCTGGTCTCATCGGAGCGGCCCCATCACCCCGTCATCGCCGATATTGCGCAGCGCATGCAGAAGTTGCGCGAATGGCATCGCGAAGGTCGTCCCGGGGCCAAGGTGCTCTTTGCGGGTGGCCCGGCGATCGTGCATGCCGGGGGGCGGGAGGCCCTGGCCTGGTTGATCGAGTCCGGGTACGTACAGGTGTTGTTCTGCGGCAATGCCTTGGCTGCGCACGATATGGAAGCCGCGCTTTACGGCACGTCGCTCGGGTATGGGCTGACGGCCGGCCGCTCTGTCCCGCACGGGCATGAGCATCACCTGCGCACCATCAATCGCATTCGTACCATCGGCAGCATCGAGCAGGCGGTGCGGTCGGGCGTCATCACCGGCGGAATCATGGCGGCCTCTGTGCGGTGCGATGTGAAGCTGGTCATGGCGGGCACCATTCGAGACGACGGCCCCTTGCCCGGTGTACTCACGGACTCCATGGCGGCGCAGCAGGCCATGCGCGCGGAAATTCCAGGGGTCGGACTTGCCCTGCTGGTTGCATCCACGCTGCATGCGGTCGCGACCGGCAATTTATTGCCCGCCACGGTGCCCACGGTCTGCGTCGATGTGAACCCGGCGGTGCCGACAAAATTGGCCGACCGTGGCAGTTTTCAAGCCGTCGGCCTCGTCATGGATGCCGCCTCCTTTCTCACCGAACTCGCACGTGAACTCGGGTGGCGTCCATGAGTCGCCTGCTCGTGTGCCCTCCAGATTATTTTCAGATCGACTACGAGATCAATCCCTGGATGCGGCGGGAAAACGGTGTGGATCCGGCGCGTGCCGTCCGGCAATGGCAGGCGCTGATGACCGTGCTGGAGCAGGAGGTCGGTGTCGGGGTGGAGCGCATGCAGCCTGTTCAGGGGCTGCCGGATCTGGTGTTTACAGCCAATGCGGGAGTGGTCGTCGGTCGTCGCGCACTGGTGAGCCGCTTTCGCTACCCGGAGCGACAGCAGGAGGAAGCGCACTTTGCGCGATGGTTCCGTGAGCGCGGCTATGAAGTATTGACGCTCGACCCGTCCCTGTATTTCGAAGGCGCCGGCGATCTGCTGGGATTTCCGGATACCTGGTTCGGCGGTTATCGCCAACGGTCTGATATCCGCGCGTTTCCGAAGTTAAGCGAGATATTCGAGCGGGAAATCATTCCGCTTGAGTTGATCGACAGCCGGTTCTACCATCTGGATACCTGCTTTTGTCCGCTCAGCGGCGGCGATCTCCTCTATCTTCCCTCGGCTTTCGATGCGTACGGCCGGGCCGCCATTGCGGAACGGGTCACGGAAGATCGTCGGCTCGCAGTGCCTGAAGAGGAAGCGCTCAGATTTGCCTGCAATGCGGTCTGCGTCGGTAAACAGGTTGTGATCCCGGCCGGTTGCCCTTTCACGACGAAGCTCTTGGAAGATCGAGGCTATCGCACCCATCCTGTCCAACTGGACGAATTCATGAAGTCGGGCGGCGCAGCCAAATGCCTGACTCTCGCCCTGGACTAGCCCGGATTATTCATGAATCCCTGCTCCGTCGGCCGATCCTTTCGTCCGGCGAGCGGTTCTCGTTCTCCCTCCTCGACGGACCGGCTACCGTTTTTCGCGAAAGAGAAACGACAGGTATAGTCCTGCGATGGCGGTCGTGGTGAGCTCAATTGTGAGCAACAGCCGGCTGACGATGGCATCCGGTTGCGGCGGGGAGAGAATGAAATGAAATCCGAGGAAGGCAGCCGGTTGCGAGGGCGGCGTTTCCCAGGGGGGCATCACGAGCGAGACGATCAGGACCGTGACCATGCCATAAAGAATGTTCAGATTCAGTTGTTCTCTGGCGGAGTCGGGAGCGGGTGACGCGCCGGGTCGGTCGGCGCTGCCCGCAACACTCGCACCGCACTGAGTGCAGTAGCGGTTGATTTCCGGCAAGGCACGTCCGCAGGCAGGACAGGGTTTCATGACCGTCGTTCCAGATGGAGCCTGCAGCCTAACGCGGCAGCGGCAGAATTTCCAGTGGCGAGAGAGGGGATCGTTTCGTTGACAGCTTTCAAAGCCCCTTCCTATAATCCGCCTCCATGAAGTCCGCGTACTACATTCCGACTATCGGCGCGCTCGACCAGGTCATGCTGGTGGGGCAGTGATGGAGCAGCCGGCCATCAAGCATGTGGCAGTGATCGGCGCCGGGGCCTGGGGGACGGCGTTGGCCCGGCATCTGGCTGAAAAACAGATTCCTGTCTGCCTCTGGGCCCATGAACCGGAGGTCGTCCAGGCGATCCAGCTCAGGCGTGAAAATACCGTGTACCTTCCGGGCGTGTTGCTTCCGCCGACCCTCTCCGTCACGAATGTCTTAGCCGACGCCATCGCGGGCGCTGATTGCCTGATTTTTGCGGTGCCCTCGCATGTGGCGAGAACGGTGCTGAGCCGGATTGCCGTCTTGCTGCCGCAGCCCATTCCGCTGGTCAGTGCGACCAAGGGGATCGAGGAAGAGACGCTAGCGCTCGTGACGCAGGTCATGCAGGCGGTGCTGCCTGCGCATATGCAGGGTTCGTTGTTGGTCCTGTCAGGACCGAGTTTTGCCAGTGAGGTCAGCCGAGGGAAACCGACGGCGCTCTGTCTTGCCGGGCAGGATGCCGGTGTCGTCAAGGCGATCCAGGCGCTGTTCATGACGCCGAACTTTCGCGTCTATGCGGACGATGACTTGATCGGCGTGCAACTCGGCGGTGCCCTGAAAAACGTGATGGCCCTGGCTGCCGGTGTCGTCGATGGGCTCGAACTCGGGCATAACGCCCGCGCGGCGCTTATCACCCGCGGCCTGGCCGAAATGATCCGGCTGGGTGTCGCGATGGGCGCCGATCCACGGACCTTCTATGGTCTCTCAGGGGTCGGAGATCTCATTCTGACCTGCACCGGGCCCTTGAGCCGCAATCATTCGGTCGGGGTGCGGTTGGGAAAAGGCGAACGGTTGGAGGGCATTCTCGCGAGCATGCAGGCCGTGGCGGAAGGCGTGCGCACGGCGAAGGCGGCGCTGGATCTCGCCCTGCGCTGTGGTGTGGATATGCCGATCGTGCAGGAAGTAAATGCCGTGCTCTTTGCCGACAAGTCCTGTCGCCAGGCGGTCGGTGATCTCATGGAGCGCGAAGCCAAGGGGGAGAAGAGCCTGTCATGAATCAGGACCAGCTGCAGGCGTTGCTCACGAAGGTTCAGCAGGGCGCTCTTGCGGTGCCGGACGCGCTTCACCGGCTACGAACCCTGCCGTATGAAAACTTAGGATTTGCCTCGCTCGATCACCATCGCGCGCTGCGCCAGGGGTTTCCGGAAGTCATTTTTTGCGAAGGCAAGACGGTATCACAAGTGGTGGCCATCGCGAAGACGCTCTTGCGGAAGAACAACGCGTTGCTGGCGACGCGGGTGGAACCCTCGGTTGCGCGGGCGCTCCTGCGCGTGAGCAAACGGGCGGTCTACCATGAAGCGGCGCGGGTCGTCGCCATTGCGCCGCCCAAGTTGAAGCGCCGGGGATCCGTGTTGATCGTCACCGCCGGCACCGCCGATATTCCCGTGGCGGAGGAAGCGCGGGTGACGGCCGATATCATGGGGAGCAAGACCGACACGTTGTACGATGTGGGAGTGGCCGGCTTGCATCGGCTGCTGGGGCAACAGGAGCGCTTGCATGATGCGCGGGCGCTCGTCGTGGTGGCCGGCATGGACGGCGTGCTTCCAAGCGTGGTCGGCGGACTGGTGCGGCAACCGGTGATTGCGGTGCCGACAAGCCGGGGCTATGGCGCGCACTTCGGCGGGTTGGCCGCCTTGTTGACCATGTTGAATTCCTGCGCAGCCGGAGTCGGAGTGATGAACATCGACAACGGCTTCGGCGCCGGTTGTCTCGCACATCGAATCAACATGGTGGGGGAGACAGATGGTGAGTGATCTGCAGCTTCACGGCTAAAGGCTTATGCCGGAGCTGTTTTGCGGCTAGTAGCCCATGCTACAGGCCTGGCGGCATCGGCTCAATCTCTTCTTCCCTTGGGGCAACATAGTGCAGAGGCCATATTTCGGTAATTTGATCCGGATGTCTCCCAACCGAAAGACGTGCTTTCACGGTGGTCAACACACCCCCCGCAGGCAGGAAAACGGCATGAATCCTCGTTGAGGGATCGATCTTTACAAAGAGGGTTTGATTGCCCTGCACGTCAAGCCGTATGTTTTCTGAGGAAATACCCAATTCAGGTGACCAGGTAACGGATAGCCAATATCCTCCTGGTTCCAGGCTCGTCCATGTGAACTCTTCTGAAGCGAGATTACACACCTCTTTGTTGTTGATCAGCACCGTGCCTTTACGCAGTCTCGGGGGCGAGTCGGTTCGATAGATGTAAATAGCTGTCCTTTGAGGATCCGGTTTCGGTGCATCTTTGAAGGGGATTTTTGAAAAACAGCCGGATAGGGTCAAGGCAGACAAGCAGAAGGCCAACCAAGTCTTGCCTGACACCTCGAGATGTGTATTGATCATTCAGCCGGTTTCCTCAAAGCGACTTTTGAAGACAGCTTGCGATGGCTGCGGATGATGGCGGAAAGTTGATGAGGGTATGGTTTGCTGTAGTGATGACGTGTAGCCACAGGACACGCTAGTTTTTCACCACAAACTTGCCGCGTTTGGGCCACGACAACATCTGCGTGCGTTGGCCTTTCTCACCGTTGCTCAGTAATTTGACCCGCACTTCATATTCATAGAACCCGACCGGCACCTGCTGCTTGTTGTGGTCCAGCCCGTCCCACTCCAGATCCACCTGCACATGTTTCTGTGGCGTGTCTCCGGCGGCGCTGGTCGCTGTCTGCGCATGTTCATTCACCGGCTGCCGGATCGAGAGGAAGCGGAGTGAGGTCATGGATGAGGAGGTGACCAGGGCGGACACCTCCAGCATCAATTGTTCATCGACTTCCTTGGGCAGCTGCACGGTCGCGATGAAATGAAAAGGCCCGTCCTGCGGGCGATAGGGCATCGGCGCGGCATGCAGCGAGAGAATTTTCAGGTCCGGCTCCGGTCGCGGGACGCTGCTTTTGCCCTTGGTTTTGGCCGACGCCTCCAGGGGATGTCCTCCGAGCAGAAACGCTGCGCTGAGGAGAAGCAGCAGGCTGAGTCGTACGGCACGCCATGCGCGAAGGGCAATCGTAGAGCTGAATGGTGTGGCAGTGGTCATGGTGTTGAAGTCGCAGCGTGTGGGCCGGTGGTTCGATGGAATGCGTCTCTTGATTGGGGATAACACAGCATCGAAGGGCTGTCAATGAACGAGCGGAATGATTGCTGTCTGGATGCGGCTCCGGTAAGATGCCGCTCGCTCGCATTGGATGATGAATCGTAGGAGTGACGTGGCCACACATCTTCATTTCGACTGTTTCTCCGGCATCAGCGGCGACATGACCTTGGGCGCGCTGGTCGATGCGGGATTGCCGTTTAAAGATCTCGTGCGCGGGCTGGCCTTGTTGCGGATCGAGGGGTTTCGCCTGACGCGGAAACGGGTCGAGCGCGGGGCCCTCACGGCCACCAAAGTCGATGTGCTCGTCGAGAAGGGCTTTCGCGCGCCGTTAACCCTGGCGCAGATCAAGCGGATTCTACTGAAGAGTGGCCTGCCCCCGGCGGTGAAAGAACGGAGTCAGGCCGTATTCGATGTGCTGGCTCACGCCGAGGGGAAAGCCCATGGTGTCGAACCCTCACATGTGCATTTCCACGAAGTCGGCGTGATGGATTCGTTTGTCGATGTGGTGGGCGGGGTCCTGGGGCTCCATCTCCTGGGGGTGCAGCGTGTGACGGCCTCTGCGATCAATGTGGGATCGGGCACCCTCATGTCGGCACACGGATCGTTGCCGGTGCCCGGACCGGCCGTGGCCGCGCTCGCGGTCGGCCTGCCCATCTATGCCGGAGGGCCGCAGCGGGAACTGGCGACTCCGACCGGAGTGGCGCTGGTGCGAACTCTGGCGACAGAATTCCGTTGCTTGCCTCCTATGCAGGTGCGCCGGGTGGGGTATGGGGCGGGAACCGCCGATCCGGCGCATTGGCCGAATGTGTTACGTGTGTTCGTCGGTGAAGAACCGGCTGCTGCAGGTTCGGTGGAAACCATCGTTGAACTTCAGACGAACATCGACGACTTGAATCCGCAGGTCTACGAGACCGTGTTCGATCGGGTGTTTGCTGCGGGAGCCGTGGATGCGACCTTGGCACCGGTCACGATGAAAAAGGGCCGGCCCGGGAATGTCCTCTCCGTGCTCGCTCCCCAGGAGAAGGTGGAGGCTGTGCTGGCCGTGTTGTTCGCCGACACGACGGCGCTCGGGGTCAGGACCCATGAGGTGCAGCGACGGGTGTTGCCACGACGATTTGTCCCGGTACAGGTCCACGGCCACGAGGTGTCTATCAAGGTGGCGGACTCCCAGCCGGGTCGGAGCAAAGCCGCTCCTGAGTATGAGGATTGTAAACGGATTGCCGAACAGAGCGGCCGTCCGGTGAAAGACATTTTAGAAGAGGCCATGCAGGTCTATCGGCGTACGGGAGGACATGTGAAAAGGGGAAAAAAGAGCAGGTGACCACAAAAACTGCCGCGGTTGTCTTCTTGTGTGACGTGTCTTCCTCGCGAGGCCTCCAGTGACGATCCTGCTCTATGTGGGATTGTTTGTGGCCTCGGTCGTCATCACCCTCGCCGGGTGCCACCTGTTTACGAACGGCATTGAATGGCTCGGCAAGCGTCTCAACATTTCTGAAGGCGCGGTCGGGAGCGTCTTCGCGGCGGTCGGGACGACCCTTCCGGAGACGTCGATTCCGATCATTGCGATTTTTTTCGGGGCCGGGCGAGAGCAGATGGAGGTCGGCCTGGGCGCCATTCTCGGGGCGCCGTTCATGCTCAGCACGCTGGTGCTGCCGATTCTGGCGTTGTTGTTGTTGCTCTACGCGAAGCTCGGTAAGCGGACGGCGACCTTTAAGCTGAACTACGGCGAAGTCCGCGTGGATATCAGCTTCTTTCTCATCAGTTATGCGCTCGCCTTGACCTGCGCGGTCATCCCATCCAAGCTCTTTCACGTGGTAGTTGCGGTCGTGCTGTTGGGCATGTACGTCTATTACATGAAGCTCAAGTTCTCGGCCGAAGACGAAGAAGGTGAGGGGGGTGGTGAACTGGAGCCACTGTTGTTCGCCCGCCGGTCCTCCCGTCCGTCGTATCTGGTGATCGGCGCACAGGGAATCGTGGGTCTGTTGGGTCTGGTCGGTGGAGCCCATCTGTTCGTGACGGCCGCGAATTCCATTTCAGCGGAAATGCAGGTCTCTCCGCTCATCCTCGCGTTGCTGATCGCTCCGCTGGCGACTGAGTTGCCGGAGATGTCGAACAGCTTTCTCTGGTTGTACCGGAAGAAGGATCGGCTGGCGGTCGGAAATGTCACCGGGGCGATGGTGTTTCAGGGCTCGATTCCCGTCTCTGTCGGGTTGCTGGGCACTGAATGGACGTTAGGCACGACGGCGCTGGCGACCATGGTGCTCGCTGTAGTCGCCATGGGCTTGAGTTTGCTGCAAGCAATCTTATCCGGGCATTGGCGGCCCTGGTTGCTCAGCGGTAGTGCGCTGCTGTACCTTGGGTACACACTGTTCTTGTATGCACATGGCTCTTAAACGTACGACGAAATCAGCGCGTCCTGTTCTGGGTCTCACGATGGGAGATCCGGCCGGGATTGGACCGGAAGTCATCGCCAAAGCCTTGGCCGATAAGGCGCTGACCCGACTCTGCACTCCCGTTGTCATCGGCTCCCGTCCGGTCATGGAGCGGACGATCGCCTGGTTGAAATTGCCCTTGCAGGTGGTGGACTTCAATCCGGCGAATGGCCAGCGGTTGAAGGCCGGGCAGGTGGCCGTGGCGGACCCGCTGGAAAGTCCGTTGCCGAAATTTCGCATGGGCGCCGCCACCGCGATGACCGGTGCGGCCTCCATCGCATTCATTAAGGAAGCGGTGACGCTGGCGCAGGCGGGGAGCCTGGGCGGGATCGTCACGGCCCCGATCAACAAAGAAGCCATGAACATGGCGGGTTTTCACTACCCGGGGCATACGGAATTGCTCGCAGATCTTACGAAGACCACAGAGTTCGGCATGATGATTGTCGGCGGGCCGCTCAAAATCATGTTCACGACCACCCATGTGGCGATCAATGCCTTGTCTCCGCTGCTGACGACGGAGCGGATCAGCAAGGCTATCCGCCTCGCGCATCTCGGGTTGACGAAATATTTCGGTATTGCGCGTCCCAGGATCGGCGTGGCGGCGTTGAATCCGCACGCAGGAGAGCATGGTCTGTTCGGCAACGAGGAATCGACCAGCATCGCACCGGCCGTCAAGCTGGCCAGGGCGGCGGGTATCAAGGCCAGTGATCCGCTTCCGGCGGATACCCTGTTCGGGAAGGCCGCCCGGGGCGACTACGACGGGGTAGTGGCGATGTATCATGATCAGGGGCTCATTCCTCTGAAGCTGGTCGCATTCGGAACCTGCGTGAACCTGACCGTCGGGCTGCCGATTATCCGGACCTCGGTGGATCATGGAACGGCCTACGACATTGCCGGCAAAGGGGTGGCCGAGCATGGGAGTCTGTTGGAGGCCGTGAAGGTGGCGGCCCGCCTGGCTAAATCCTGGTCACCGGCGACCAAAACGTCCCGATAGGAAAGAAGGGGAATACGTCCATGGCAGAGATAGGCCTTTCCGCGGCGACGATGATTGATCAGCAGGTGAAGGAATTGGATGCGATCGCGACAAGGACCATTCAAGATTTCAACACCACCTTGGGTACTGAACGCATGGGGCAGTGGAAGCTCCGCACGGTGGCTCTGCTCCAGCAGCATGCCGGACAGAGCGCGGCCGATGAGCTGGCGCGAAAAAAGCCCGGTATGTCGTTCACCAACGATTTGATCGAAGAGTTCACCGACGAGGTGGAAAGTTATCGCTCCTACCTCGTGACGCTTGCCAAACGCATTCGGGCTGCGGCCCCTCCGGCCGCCGGCTAGGCGGTCGCGCGGTATTATGGCGTCCACTCTTCCCCCAGCCCTGAAACGGCTCGGTCAGAATTTCCTCATCGATCCGAACATAATCCGCAAGATCGTGTCCCTGGCGAAGCTGGGCCCGGAGGATCCTGTCTTGGAGATCGGACCGGGGCGGGGCGCCCTGACCGCTGGTTTGTGCGCCGAAGCGGGACGCGTCATTGCCGTTGAGATCGATCCACAGTTGCAGCCTCATCTGCAGGAGACTCTCGGGCATTGCCGAAACCTGGACCTTCGGATCGGGGACGCGCTCGCCTTTCCCTTCGAAACCTTGCCGCCGCGCACGGTGGTGGTGGCGAACCTTCCCTATTATGTCTCGACACCGATTCTCTTCGCGTTGCTCGATGCACGGGCCCGTCTCGATCGTCTGGTGCTCATGCTGCAGACGGAAGTGGCGCTCAGATTGGCGGCCAAGCCGAACAGCGAGGACTATGGAGTGCTGTCGGTGTTGACCCAGGAGGCGGCAGAGGTGGAGGTAGCCTTTCGCGTGTCTGCGAATTGTTTCCGTCCCCGTCCGACCGTCGGATCGGCGGTGGTGCACCTTCGGATCAAGACGCAGGAAGGGTTTGAGCCGGTCCGGTACGAACGGTTCCGTCGGTTGGTGCGCGCGTCGTTCGCCCATCGCCGCAAGACCCTGGTGAATTCCTTGCGTGATGAAGGCTACCTTCCCGAACAGATTGCGCGGGCGACTGCGGAAGCCGGCGTGCCGCCGCAAGCCCGGGCCGAGATGCTCACGCTCGACGACTACCGCACACTGGCGCGCGCATTCGATCGCGAGTCGATCTGACTCCAGTCTCTGCGAGCGTGAACGGACGCGGCGTCATCGGCTTGCGCAACATTCCCCGTTTGTTTGAAAAGGCGTTTTCCCTGTGCTACGATCCGCCGCATGGGTGTATCCACCACGGCAAAGCGCGGTGACGCCCGCTCAGCCCCTTCCCGTTCCTCTCATGTGAAGCGCGAAGTGATCGGGGTTCTCCTGATCGCCGCCGGTCTCCTGATCCTGCTCAGTCTGGTGTCGTTCGTTCCCGGCGACGCCAAATCGATGGCGGCATCCGGAGCAGCCGGCAATCAGCCCAAAAACATGATCGGGTCGGTGGGCGCGCTGACGGCGGCCGCTTGTTTTTTCATGGTCGGCGGAGCCGCCTACCTCTTTCCCATTCTTCTCGGACTGCTCGGCGCGCGGTGCTTTACGCCGATCCCTCTCACCATGCGACTCAGAAACGCCGGCAGCGGTCTGGCGGCCATGGTGTTCCTGAGTGCCCTGTTGCATTTGGAAGTGACGGCGGTGCCCACGATTTCCAGCGGCTGGGTGAATCGCGGTCTGGCCGGCGGGATCATCGGGCAGGTGTTGGCCGACGGAGTTCGAAGTTATTTTGCCACGACCGGCGCGCATATCGTGATCCTCACCGGCTTGATGGTGGCGCTCCTGTTTACGGTGCCGCTGTCGCTGACGGCGCTGCTGCAGCGAGTGCCGGACTGGTGGGCGGCCGCGCGCGAGCGAATGGACGGGCTGGTGCCGGAGTGGCCGACGAAGCAGGAGGAGGCGCAGCCCAAGCGAGTCCGTGAGAAGAAGGCGCGTGCTCCGCGCGAGGTTGAGGAGCAGGACTTCGATCGCGAAGTGCAGGTGGTTGCCGAGGCAGTGGAGCAGATTCCAGTTCCTGTCATTCCGCCTAAGATTCAGCCTCCGATGAAAGTGGAAAAACGTGCGGTCTCGGCGGACGAACCGGCGGCGACCGTCGCGACGAGTCCCTCCGTGTCCGACGGGTACGTGCTGCCTGATCCGCAGGAATTGTTGAGCGATCCCTCCGGTCCGCTTGCCCGTCTGAGCGATGATGAGTTGAAACTGCAGTCCGAAATTCTGACCAAGGCGCTGAAAAGTTTTGCGATCGAAGGGCGAGTGACGGAGGTGCGACCGGGTCCGGTCGTGACGATGTACGAGTTCGAGCCCGCGCCGGGGACGAAGGTCGCACGGATCGTGAATCTTGCCGATGACCTGGCCCTGGCGCTCAAAGCCATCAGCTTGCGGATCGTGGCGCCGTTGCCCGGGAAGTCGGTCGTCGGGATTGAAGTGCCGAATCCCCATCGCGAAATGGTGTCCATGAAGGAAGTCGTCACCAGCGACGCCTTCTCGCGCTCACGCTCCAAATTGGGTCTCGCGCTCGGGAAAGACATTTTCGGCGGTGCGGTCTGTGCAGATCTGAGAACGATGCCGCACTTGCTGGTTGCCGGCGCGACCGGAGCCGGCAAGAGTGTGGGATTAAATACGATGTTGTTGAGCATTCTGTTCAACGCCCGCCCCGACGAAGTAAAACTGCTGCTCATCGATCCGAAAATGCTGGAGTTCCAAAGTTACGACGGCATTCCGCATTTGCTCCGTCCCGTGATTACCGATCCCAAATCGGCGGCGCGCGGATTGGGGTGGGTGGTTCAGGAAATGGAGCGGCGCTACAAGCTGCTGGCTGATGCGGGGGTGCGCAGTATCGATGCGTACAACCGGCGTATCTCAGAAGTGCAAGGGGCCGTGTCGGATGTCTGGCAATCCGGCAAGCCTGAGCAGGTCGAACTGACGTTTCTGTCCGAAGAAGAACGTCTCTCCAAGGGAGAGGATGCGGAGCCTGCCGGCGACAATGGGCCGACCGATTCGGTGAAGCCAAGCCCGCCGGAGCCCCTGCCCTACATCATGGTCATGATCGACGAGCTGGCGGATTTGATGATGGTGGCCCCGAAAGATGTGGAAGATAAGATTGCGCGTCTGGCCCAAATGGCGCGCGCTTCCGGGATTCATCTCGTGTTGGCGACTCAAAGGCCGTCGGTCGATGTGTTGACCGGTCTGATCAAAGCCAACTTTCCGGCGCGTATCGCGTTTCAAGTCTCGTCCAAGACCGACTCGCGCACGATTCTGGATGCCAACGGCGCCGAGGCGCTGCTCGGTCGCGGCGATATGTTGTACCTTGCGTCGGGGACCGGGAAGCTGATGCGGATTCACGGGTCCTATGTGTCGGACGATGATGTGCGGCGGGTGGTCGAATTCGTCAAGAAGCAGGCGTTGCCCTCCTACTGCCGGGAACTCCAATCCCTCAAGATCGAAGAGGCGGAAGAGGAGCAAGCCAAGGACGAAGTCTACGAACAGGCCAAGGATCTGGTATTGTCCACCGGCCAGGCTTCTGCCTCCTTGATTCAACGGCGTCTCCGCGTCGGGTATCCACGGGCGGCACGCATGATCGAACAGATGGAAGCGGAAGGTGTGGTCGGAGCAGCGGGCCGGGACGGGCGTCGAGAGGTACTGGGACGCCGTGGGCCGGTCGGTGGAGATGAGGCATGATGCGGATATTCTTAATCGTTGCGGTGCTGCTCATGAGCGGAATTCAGGCCGTGGCTCAACCGTTGAAGCCCGATGAGCCGGCGGTAGACCTCCAGATTCTGAAGGAAGTCCAGGAAGTGGTAAAGAACATTCAGGCGCGGTACGAGAAAACCAAGGACTTGCAGGCCTCGTTCACGCAAAAAACCAGGATCGAAGGATTTTCGACGCCCGTAATTTCGACCGGACATTTCTATATCAAAAAGCCCGGGCGTCTGCGATGGGACTATATCGAACCAGCCACGGAAGAAATTTACGTCAACAAAGACGATGTCAAAATGTACGTGCCGGAGCACAAGCAGGTGCTGGTGGGCAAGCTCACTTATATGGCCGCTTCCCAGGCGCCGCTGCAATTGCTGCAAGGGGTGGCCAAGCTGGATGAAGAGTTCGACATCGAACCGACGGCATACAAGGAACGGGGGGCAGGGGGCATTCTGTTGGTCTCCCTGACTCCGAAGCAGGGGCGGGCCGAACCGGAGCGGGCGATTCAAAAAATCGTGATCGAAGTGCAGCCCAAGACCTACTTCCTCAAGACGATCGCCCTGCATGAGGTCAGCGGCAATATCGCGACCTTTGAGTTTTCAGAGTTGAAGCCGAACAGCGGACTGAAGGACGACCTATTTGATTTCAAGGCCCCGGCCGATGTAGAAATCGTACGGGCGCCGGTGCTGAGCCGACCCTAGCAGGATGGTGAAAAAGTCCACCAGCTTCGTTCTCACATCGCAGAGAACCTCAACGTACCACAACGGTACGCCTCGATTCTCTGCTCGCTGCGGCCTTGCTGGACGGCCTGTTTGACCATCCTGCGAACGAAGGGTTTTTCAGTAGGCCAAGAAACAAACAAGACACAGTGATGACTGGTGAAGCGTCAACCCGGATTTGGCGAGGAAAGCATGAAAGAGGCCTGTGCAAGCAGCGTCACCGAAGCGGTTGAGCGGGCGATTTCGGCCTTGGATCTCGATCGGTTGGAGCGGGAGTATTGGGAGCAGAACGAGTTCCTCTACATTCCCCAGTTTTTGCCGCGCGAGTTTGTCGAAGCCGAGCTCACGTCGCAGGCGCAGGAGCTTAAATCAGGGCTGAACCGCAACTATATTCCCGGGCATAAGAAGGGCGGCAGTGTGAGCTACTATGCCGTGATGGAGAAAGCGCCGCAGTTCATCGACCTGTATCGATCAGACGCCTTCCGGGCCATGCTCAACCGGTTGACCAGGGTGAATCTGCTGCTGTGTCCCGACAACGATCCCCACTCGTGTGCCCTCTATTACTACACGGAAGCCGGCGATCACATCGGGTATCACTACGATACGTCCTATTACAAAGGCGCCCGGTACACCATTCTGATGGGGTTGCTCGATCAGTCCAAGCAGTGCCGCTTAGTCTGCGATCTTTTCAAAGACGTACCGGGGAAGCAGCCGATTCACCGTGAATTGGCGACTGCGCCTGGCGATCTGGTGATCTTTAATGGCGACAAGCTCTGGCACGCCGTGACGCCGCTCGGAGAGCAGGAAGAGCGAATCGTGTTAACCATGGAGTATGTGACGAATCCCGACATGGGCGCGTTCAAGCGCCTGTATTCCAATCTGAAAGATTCCTTCGCTTATTTCGGATTGCGCTCGGTGTTTAAGCGGGCCTACGCTCCTCGCTCACAGTCCTGACATCCTTCGCTGCTGCAAACCTGCCGACCGACTCCTCGCGTGTGTCTTCTCGCAAAGCCGCAATGGAATCACGACATCATCGTGGCGGTTCCTCTTACTGAACGAGTGCCGGAAACCGTAACCGGAAGGTGGTGCCTCCGCCTTCGGTGCTCTCCACCGTGATGGTTCCGGCATATTTGGTCACGATTTTGTGTACGATGCTGAGTCCGAGCCCCGTCCCTTTGCCGGCGGTCTTGGTGGTGAAGAACGGATCGAAAATCCTCGGCCGGATGGAAGCCGGGATGCCCGGACCGGTATCGGCAACGGTCACCTGAATCCATCTGCCGTCCTGACCGGTCGTTAACGTCAAGCAGCCGATTCCTTCCATGGCCTGGGTAGCGTTGCTGATCAAGTTGACCAGCACCTGATCGATTTCTCCCTTTCGCGCGCGAAGAAATACAGGGGCATCGAACCGGGTGGCGATCTCCACTTGGCCGAAATGAGGCCCTCGTCGGACCATCTTGACCGCTTCGAGCAACCGTTCTGCCACATCGATTTCCGTCTCTCCATCCCTGCCGGCCGCACGGGCATAACCGGCGAAGTCTCGCACGACGGTGGAGACGTGCCGCGCGTAGCCCACAATATCGGCGGCAAACTGTTTTACCGTGTCCGGATCATTCTCCTCCTGGATCAACTCGGCCATGCTGAGGATAGCCTGGGCCGGGTTATTGATTTCGTGCGCCATGCCGGACACCATGGTGCCGAGGCTGGAGAGTTTTTCTGCCTGGATCAGTTCATCCTGGAGTCGTTTGTCGTCGGTGATATCCCACAACAGGATGCCCACTTGATACTGCGGGGATTCCGGGGTCGAGACCGGAAAAAACCGATAGCGATACAGGTGTGCGGCGACTTCGCATTCACGTTCAGAGAGCCCATGAGGCGAGTCTGCCCTGTGCGTGTTCCATTCCACCACCAGTCGTTGAAGCGCGGGCTCGCTGAGGGAAAGACATTCGCACAGCGGACGGTCGATCAGCGATTCGCCGGGAGGCGCAAAATACTGATGGGCCAGCGCATTCGCATACTGAACGTGCCAGTCGCTCCTGCACAGGAGAATGGCGCCGGGCAGACTGGCCAGCAGGCTCTGAGTCATGCGATGCGCCGCCCGTAATGCCTGCGCGGCCTGCGTGCGATCGATGAACTGTCCGATCTTCATGCCCGTGTCGGCGAGGATTTGAATCAGGTGGCTGTCGGAGGACCGCCGCTGCTCGGTATACAACTCAAGCACTCCGTGGATGATGCTGCCGGTCCGGATGGGGACGATGCAGGCCCCGTGAATACCCAGGCGAGAGGCGGTCGGTGCGCGGGTGAATCGGGAATCCGTCAGGACGTCCGGTATCCAGAGCGGGAGTTTTGAGGCCCAGGCGATGCCAGGGAAATCCATCCCCGGCGGAAACTCACTGTTGCGACAGACCGAGAGAAACTCATCCCATCGATGTGAGGGGCGGATCCAGCTTCCCTGACACGTCAGTTGGTCTCCCGTCGGCCCGCATTGCCACAAGAGCGCCATATCCCACGCACCCATGGTGCCTGCGACATGGAGCAGTTGCGGGATGACTTCTTCGACGGTGCCGGCTTGCGCGAGGATGTGGCTGACGGAGAGTTGTGCCTGCTGCAGAGTTTCTTGCTGTTTGCGAGCGCTGATGTCCTGAAACACCACGACGGCGCCGACCGGCCGGTCTCGCTCACGGATGGGACTGGTGACGTATTGGACGGGAAACAGCGAGCCGTCCTTTCTGGCGAAGGTCTCATTTTGGATTCGATGGACGGCCCCGTCGTGAAGCGCCGCGCAGAGGCAGAACGGGTCCGGGGCGTGCATCGTATTCCCGTTGGCGATCCGATAGAGGAGCGGTGCCAAGGGTTTGCCGATCAGCTCGGCTGCGCTCCACCCCAGCATCCGCGCCGCGGTTGCGTTGGCGAAGGTGACGCATCCTTGCGGGTCCAGTCCGAAGATGCCTTCCCCGACGCTGTCGAGAATCAGCGCGTTCTGATGGCTCAATCTGACGACGGACTCTTCGGCGCGTTTGCGACGCGCAATATTGCGAATGATGCCGCTGAAGAACATCCCTTCATTCGCGCGCCAGGATGCCAGCGAGAGCTCAATCGGGAATTCGTCGCCGGTTTTGGTCAGACCCACGAGCTCGATGGTGTGTCCGATGATCGTGGCTGTTCCACCCTGGGCGAGGCGTGTGACGCCGGCCGCGTGCCCGGCGCGAAACCGTTCCGGCATCAGGATGGTCAGTGGGCGCCCGAGGGCGTCTTCTTTGGTATACCCGAACATTCGCTCGGCTGCGCCGTTCCACCAGATGATGAGGCCGCTCTGGTCGGCGAGCACCATGGCGTCGGTCGCCGATTCCACCAGCGCCCGAAAGCGTTCTTCGCTGGCCTGCAGCGCCTCCTCCACATGCTCGGCCCGGGCGGTCAACCCTTTCACCGAGACGGCCCGGCGCAGGATGGCCTTGAGCTCTTGGGAGTTATACGGTTTGGTCAGGTACGCGAAGGCTCCTTTGGCCAGAGAGCCGATCGTGTTTTCGGGCGTGACGTTTCCGGTCAGGATGATGACGGGGAGACTCGCGTCCAATTCCATGAGCACTTTCAAGACCGAGAGACCGTTGAGGTCGGGCAATTGGATGTCGAGGAGCGCTGCGTCGTAGCGCGTCTGTTTGGCTTGCTGAAGGGCCTCGGTTCCGGAGGCGGCGCTGTGTACCAGGTATCCCTCGTGACCCAACATGTCCGTGAGCGATTCCCGGATATCCGGATCGTCATCGACAATGAGAACGGGAGGACGCATGGTGCGACTGCTCCGGATTGTGAGTCGTCTTCACGGTGTGCTGTGAGCGCAATACTTATGCCGCCGGTGGGTCGACGGCGCGTGAGACCACAGATCGGGAACCCGTTGATTCTGTGAGGAAGAGTGACGGAGGAAAGGTGTGCGCGCTGTGTGGCATTGCCTGCGATTGTTCAAATAAATGCGGGGTTTATCGGATCGGATACAGCCGAGGGGGCGCTGTCGCACTGCTGGATGGCCGTTGTCTACGGCGCTGATGCGGGTGCGTTGTCGAGCGGCAAGGTGAAGTAGAACTGAGTTCCGACACCGAGCCGGCTTTCTACACACATCTGTCCGCCGTGCAGGGCCACCAGACTCTTCGTGATGAAGAGCCCGAGTTGCGCCCCTTGTGAAGAGGGCATGGCTGATTCAACCTTGGAGAACTCGTTAAAGACATGGGGTAACTCGTCGGGGGCAATTCCACAGCCGGTGTCGGCCACCGTAATCTGGGCGTACCTCGCGTCGCAGAGGCTGCAGCTGACGGAGACATGTCCTGAAGGGGGGGTGAATTTAATGGCGTTGCCGACCAGATTCCAAAGAATTTGCTCCAGCTTGTCGCGATCGGCACGCACGGTGATCGGTTGTTCGCAGGACAGCACGTCGAGGACGATCGATTTTTCGGCGGCGAGCGTCTGAAAGCTTTCCACCACATCCCGGACAAATTCGTCGATGTGCAGCGATTCGGGCTTGATCTCGATCCGGCCGACATCCAGGCGGGACCAGTCCAGCAGTTGATTGATGATTCGCGTGAGTCGATCCACGTTGTGTTTGACCCGCTGGAGGTAGTGCTCCTGTCGTTCTGAGAGTTGACCGGTGAGCCCGTCCAGCATGTTCTCGACAAAACCTTTGATGGAGGTCATCGGCGTGCGCAATTCGTGCGACGCAACCGACACAAATTTGGAGCGCCGTTGGTCGTGCTCCTGCAGGCGCTCGTTCACCGTTTGCAGTTCGTGCGTTCGTTCCTGCACGCGCCGTTCGAGGTGGTCCGTCAGCGTGGCCAGTTCGGTGTAGGCGCGCGCATTGTCCACGGCGACTGCCACATGGCTGGCAATGGTGACCAGAAGATCGAGATCTTCCTGGCTGCAGGGATGGGTGCCCCGGTCGGCTCCCAGGTAACCGAGAATCCGCTGCTGACTTCGAAGCGGCGCGGCGACGAAGGACGAGATTCCCACCTGACGAAGCCAGGGAAGCACTGCAGGGGAGATGCGATCGGCGACCGGCTCAATGCTCGGAACGAACAGGGGCTTGCCATGGATCAGCAGTTCGGCGGCAAACCCGCCGTCTTCGCACACGGGAATCTCAAGTCGTCGAGCGGCTTCTTCCGCTTCCGGGGGCATGCCCAGCATTTGTCCCACCGTCGCGACGCCCCGCTCGCTATCCCATAAAAACAACACCATCCGGGCGAACCCCAAATTTTCACTGAGGAGCTGCAAGACAATAGAGAGGAGCCGGTCAAGGTCGAGCGTGGAGGTGATGGCCGTGCTGGACTGATTCAAGGTGGTCAGTTGCGTGACATGACGCCGGATGGTTTCAAGGTTGGCGGAGATGGCATGGTTGCGCTCTTGAAGGGATTTGGTCATCAAATTGAAGAGTGCCGTCAGTTGGCCGACTTCATCCTGAGTTGTCGGAACGACAAAGGTGGAGAGATCACCCTCGCTGACTTTGCGCGCGCCTGCGGCGAGATGGCGCAAGGGCGTGATGATGCGGCGGGCCAGCAGGTTGGTGCAGAGAATACCGGCCGTGATGATGCCGAGTGTCAGAAGGAGAAAGTTTCGCAGAATCTTCGCCAGTTCTCGTTGCATCGGCACCTCGGTCAAGCCGATTTGGACGACGCCGAATGCCTGAGGAGTGACCGGTGCAATCGCTGCTTTGCGCGTTTCTTCCTCCTGGAGTGCCAGCGCTTCCAGGCGGGATTCCGATCGCTTCATCACCGGGACGGCAAAATCGTAGAACGTCTCTTCGTGAATGCCCGAGGTCGAAATGGGAAGGGTCGAGTCCCTCTCCTGCAGAGGGATCGTATCTGCGCCGCTGAGCCTGAGGCGCGTGATGGTCGGCTCCGTGCCTGAACGCTTGATCACCGCCTCTGCAATGTCGGGCCGGGGATAAAAAGGCCGTTCTGCCGATCGAACGGTCCCGAGCGGGCTGTCGAGTTTGCCTTTGCTCTTGGCGGCGAGGATCTGACCGTCTGTGCCGGTGATGAGCGCATAGACCACCTCGTCGACCCCCATGACACCGTCGATGAACTGCTCCAGGATGACTCGTTCCTCGATGATGATGCCGTATCGCACGTTGTGGGCGAGATTTTTGACCAGAATCGTTCCGAGATCCTGGACTCGTTCGGTCATGGCGATACGTTTGCTGTGAATGAAGTACCAACTCATTCCCGAGCAGGTCAGAATAATGATCAAACTGAAAAATACGACGAACTTGGTCCGGAGACTGACAAATCGTCCCGGGCCGCTCGGGTATAACGAGGGTGACGTGAGGTAGTGGGCGGGGCCTTTCACGGTGAGTCCTTTCATCAATAGAGCTCGTCGGCCTTTTCCTCGAGATCTCTGGGGATCTCGATGTCGAGGAACTTGGCGGTTTTACGATTCAGACTCATTTCGATACGATCCGGGGGTAACGGTTTTGCGGGGAGTGAAACGTGCCCGTCCAGGATCTTGCGGGTGAGTTGCCCGGCTTGCCGTCCGATATCGCCGTAGTTGACCGACAGGCACAGCAGGGCTCCGCTTCGCGCGAACTCGCGCGAAAATCCGACCACCGGCACGCGCTCCTCCAATGCGGTATTCAAGATAAACCGCAGCGATTCATCGGTGAGCACGGTCGAGTCGGGGACGAGCCACAATGCATCGATCGACGGCAGCAAGGTGCGCAGAGCGCCGGGTACATCCCGCTCGCTGTTGAGTTGGATCGGGACAAGGTCTGTCCCGTTGGATTTGAGCAGTCTCCGCGCGTCTTCGATCAGCGTGGCGGTTTTGGATGGATCGTACAAGGTGCCGACGTGTTTGAGCCGAGGCAGCAAAGATTTGATCAGGGTGAGCTGCCGCTCCATGGGAATTTCCATGAGCACGCCCGTCATGTTGGGGGCGTTGAGTCCATACTTGGACGGGTCCAGCACCATGGCGTACACCACTGGAATGTCGACGATTTCGAGTTGTGCCGCCCTCGCCGCTTTCAATCCGACGGCGAACACCAATGCCGGGTCGGCTGCACGGACCTTGCGGGCCAGTTTCCGCCCCTTCTCCAAATCACCTTGTAAGTCATATTCGGCGAGCACGACGTCGTTCGGAAGGGCGGCCTTGAAGCCGCTGATGGCTTGGTTATACGCGGCGATGTCCGACGATTTGAGAATGACCACGTCCGTGGCCGAGGCCAGCCCGGTATTGACGAGGAAGCAGATGAGGGCGGTGACGATCCCACTCAGGCTTTGCCGAAACCGATCGGCATGCCTGATGGTGAACGGTGATTGTACGAATGGGAAGGTTACAGTCTGCATCCTCGTCGATCCAGCCGGCCCCGTGAGCGATTGCCGAGTGCCCCCTGTCTACGTGTCGGTGTATCCCTTTGTCGCGTGAACGATACCGAGAACGCGTGTGGCGACCCCATCGGTGTTGCGATGAATACGGCCGGTCCAGGCCAGCCAATGGATGGAGTGATCGGCCCACACGACGCGATGTCGGATGTTGAGTGTGGACTGGTCGCGCAAACTGTGTTCGATCTGCATCAGGACCGGGCCGCGATCGAGCGCATAAATCAGGCCGATATACGCGGCATAGGTGCCGGGGAAAGACCCTGGGTTCAGACCGAACAGAGCCTCGACGTCGGGTGACCAGTAGAGGCGATCGGACTGCAGATCCCAATCCCAGATGCCGACTTCCGATTCAGTCAAGGCCGTGCGCAACCGCTCCTCGCTGAGGCGCAGGTGCGCTTCCGCCTGCTTGCGCTCCGTGATGCATTGCAGCGAGCCGGCCATGCGGAGCGCATACCCGTGCGCGTCCCGCTCCAGCACTTCGGCCCGGGCGTGAAACCAGCAATACTCGCCCTGCTTGGTCAGTAACCGGTAATCGACGTCGTAGTGAGACTTGCCTTGTTCGAGGCAGGCCGCCAGTCGATCGAAGACGATCTCGCGATCATCCGGGTGCAGCCGGGAGGCCCAGCTGTCGAGGATATCGGGAAACTCCTGCTCGTTGTACCCCAGCATCTCCCGCACGCGCGGCGACCACCAGACCGGAGTCATCGGTGAGTGCCAGGGCTGGTCGGGAAGCACATGGCCGTCCCAGAATCCGTCGTTCGATCCCCGGATGACCGATTCGAGCCGCTCCTCGCTTGCTCGAAGCGAATCCTGGACCCGTCTGTAATCTGTGATATCTCGAGAGATCGCTAAGAGACGTCGTGAATACCCCCGCGTGTCGAGCATGGGAGTGACCTGCACGTCCCACCACTTCGGGACTCCGTCGGTGGTGGGGCAGAAGCCGACAAATTTGCCGATCTCGCCGGCCTTCGCGGCTTCGAGCGCAGCCAGAGCGGCATTCCGATCGTCTCCCTCCCACAGGTCCGCCCAGGGTTTGTTCAGGTAGCCGGTGAGGTCGCCGATGTGTAACAGTGTTTTCCCTGCGTCATTCATGTATTGCAGCCGACCTTCCAGATCCAGCACTTTGATGCAGTCTGCACTGCTGCGTAGGATTTGGTTCTTGAACTCTTCGCTGTCGTGGAGGGCGATCTCGGCCTCCTTCATGGCGGTGATGTCTTCGCACACGATCAGTACCACCGGCGTCTGTCGGTCATTGAGCACGGCCTGAGCGGTTTCTCGCACCCAGATGACGCTGCCGTCCTTCCGAACCTTGCGAAACTCCCAACCTCTGGGCCGGCCCATTTCTGAGAGGCAGGCGGCAAGGTTCGTGCGCACGTCGTCCTGATCGCTCGGGTGGAAGATATTCAGTACGGGTAATCCGAGCAGTTCCTGGACGTCGTACCCGAGGCGCTCGGCCCCGAAGCGATTGACCGACAGGACGGTGCCTGCCGCATCGACCATGAAATACATGGACGGGTTGTCGTCGAACAGGACCCGATACCGGCGTTCGCTTTCGATCAATGCCGATTCAACCCGTTTGCGCTCCGTTACGTCCTCCGCGAAACCCGCAATGCGGTAGACCGTCCCGGATGCGTCGCGAATCGGGAATGCGCGATCCCAGATCCATCGCATCGATCCATCTGGGCGGAGAATGCGATATTCCTCATTGTACGATCCGGAAATTTGCCGGCGCATGGCCGCGTCCCGGACCCGTAACCGGTCGTCGGGATGGATAGCGTCCATCCATGAGCCCGGCATCGCATAGAGACTTTCGCAGGATCGCCCCCACACTTCTTCATACCCCGGGCTGATATAGAGCACCCGGCTCTTGGCCGGGTCGGTGATCCAGAACACTTCCCGGATGTGTTCCGCCAGCTGACGGAATCGCTCCTGGCTTTCTTCGACGGCCCGTTCGGCTTCCAGGCGTTCGGTGATGTCGCGGAAGACGACCACGGCCCCTGCGACCGCGCCTTTCTCAATGATCGGGGTGCTCACATATTCCACCGGGAGACCGGTGCCGTCTTTCCTCCAGAAGACATCGCGCGACACTCGATGGACCACGCCGTCGTGAAGGGCCGCGTAGATGGGACATTCATCGGCCGGGTAGGCGCTGCCGTCGAGTCGCGAGTGGTGGAGCCGTGTATGCATCGGTTGCTCGACGAGTTCGGATGGGTCATATCCGAGCAATTGAGCGGCGGTCGGATTCACGAAGGTGGTCACACCGTCACGATCCAGTCCGTAGATGCCTTCCCCTGCTTGCGTGAGGATGACCTCGTGCAGACGGCGGAGGCGGTCGAGAATTTCCTCCGCCCGGCGACGCTGGGTGATGTCGCGAATGATGCCGCTGAAGAACACCGAGACATCGGTGCTCCACATGGCCAACGACAGCTCGATCGGGAACTCGCTGCCGTCCTTGCGTAGTCCCTCCAGTTCGACCAGGCGACCGATGAGTCGGGACTGGCCGGTCTCCTTCACGCGGGCGAGCCCTCGCTCATGAGCGGCGCGATACCGTTGCGGCATCAATATGGTCAGGGGGTGCCCCCGGACTTCCTCATCCGCATATCCGAACAGCCGGGAGGCGGCCTGATTCCAGGAGAGGATATGACCGTTGTGGTCCGCCAGCACGATGGAGTCGGTGGCGGCCTCGACCAGGGATCGAAATCGTGCTTCGCTTTCGCTCAGCGCATGTTCGGCGTGCTCGGCCTTGGCGGCGAGGGCCTGGATGCCGATGGCCCGGCGCAGGACGGCCCGCAGTTCGTCCCGGTTATAGGGTTTGGTGAGGTACGCGAATGCGCCCTGTGTCAGTGAACCGACGGTACGGTCGGCGCTCGTGTAGGCCGTGAGGATGATGACCGGAAGCTGCGGCTGTTGTTCTTGCAATGTCCGGAGAACCGAGGAGCCGTCTCCGTCCGGAAGGCCCAGGTCCAATAGGACGGCATTGTAGTGATGGTCGTGTGTCTGCGTAAGCGCCTCCGCGCAGGTGCCGGCGACGCTCACGTCGTAGCCGTCGTGGTCGAGTAAGTCCTGTAGCCCGAGAGCGATATCTGGATCGTCGTCCACGACGAGGATCGAATGACCGGGTGTAGTGGCTGTCATAGCGGCCTCGCTGTCACTCCGGAGTTCTCATGGCCTGAAACCTTGCTCCGAGCATGCCGATGATTCCGTCAAAATCTCACAGTGACCCATCCCATCACCCGTCTGCCGATGAGGTCGCCCAACGGATGTTCTTTGTGTTCGTCGTTCAAGGCATTGAAGACGGAGACAGCGACTTCCGCGTCGCGCATGTACCCCGCGGCGGCCTTTTGTTGCCAGAATCGATACCCGGCGCGAAGATTGAGCAGGTTGTAACTGTCGACGACAGACGTCGGTGGCAGAAATCCTCCGATGGGTGCCAGCGAGGAGAAGGCGGCTCCGATCGGGTAGGAAGCGGATCCCACGTGATGAAACGTAGTTTCTGCGTTGAGCCCATTTTCCCATTCCATCCGGATACCGAGGTTGAATTTTGAGCGAGGTGCGCCGCGCGTAGTGGTTCCCGAAAAGGTTTGGCCGATGTGTTCATAGGCATAGTTGGCGAAGCCCGACAACCATCGAGTAGCCAAATACTCGATCCCCACCTCGCCACCATAAATGTCGGCCACTCCTCCGTTGGCGGCACGTACCGGATCTGACGGGGACGGGCCGGCGGAGAGGAAACTGATCAGATTCGAGATGTGGTTGAAGAACAGGTCAGCTCTGGCCCTGAGCCGATGCCGAAGAAACCAACCCTGGTAGCTGATATCGTACGAGACGATCTGTTCAGGATTCAGAGTGGTGGATCCCAGCGACGGCGAGGTGACGGTTGCAGGTCCCAGTGGTGGTGGAATGGTGACGGCGTTGACCAAGTCGAGATAGGTTTCGAGGAGCGTTGGAGGTCGATAGGCAATGGATAGGCCGGCACGGATGGTATGGTTGGGAACCGGCCGGTAGACGACGGCAAAGCGTGGGCTCAGTTGCGCATGGATGAAGCTGTCCAAGTCGAGGCGGGTCCCGGCCGTCAGGCTAAGACTGTCGGTAAGACGCCAATCGTCGTTGAGATATAGCCCCAGCCTGTTCTGGTGCTGACCGTTGGCGATAAAATCGCTAGAAACGGTATTCTGGCGATAATTGATGCCGTAGGTGAGATGATTCCTTTCGGCCAGTTGGAGTGTGTGCTGTGCTTCGATGTTGTACGTGTTCGTCGTCGTTGTGAACAGCGATGAGTTGTTTCGATTTGTAATCCGAAGTAGGTTGGCAAGCTGCGGGTCGAGATGAACGAAGCTATCAGTATTGTTCCCCTGCCACCACGCACGCACAAAGCCAGTGGGGCGTTCGTAAGCAACATTCGCATAGCCTTGTGTGGGTCTTGTGGAACTGATTCCCACATCGCCCAAATCACCGTCGTAACGGTTGCTGTCGACAAGGCCTCCTGAGAACAGCAATTTGGCGTCTCCTCCCAATGCATACTCGGTGTGGGCGTTCACCTTATTGTTGCGGAAGGCCAGGCTGTCCCGACTGCGCCATTGCTGGTTCTGATCGTGTCCTACAGAGAGCCGGTACCCTACTTTGCCGGATGATCCGGCGTGAACTGCGGCACTGGAGATCGTGCCCACCTCGCCTCCACCAAACTGGAGGGTCGTGCCTTTCATCTCCTCCGGTGACTTGGTGATGATGTTGATGACACCGTCGAACGCGTTGAATCCATAAATCGCGGAGGCAGGCCCTTTCAGCACCTCGATCCGTTTGATTTCTGGGAGGGTGACCGGGAGATTCTTCCAAAACACATTGCCCTGCGCGTCGAGATAGATCGATCGCCCGTCTACCATCACCAACAGTTTATTGGCCCGGAATTGATTGTCGCCACGGACGCTAACATTGAAATCAGCCCCAGTGGTTTGCATGACCTCGAGTCCCGGGACGCGCCGCAAGATGGTTGGGATGTCGGTGGCCCCGGAATGGCGAATGTCTTCGTCCGTGATCACATAGACATTCGACGGCGCCTGTGAGATCGGTTGCTCATAACGCGACGCAATGCTCACGGTTTCTTCTTCCTTCAGCAATTCGAGTTCCTCACTCATCGGGATCGGGGAAGTATCGGGCCGTTCGGACGCTGGCAACTCATCCCATGCGACACTGCTCAAGCCGATTGTTAGGATGGCTACCAGCATCGGATGCCACGATCGTCGAAGCGCATCCTGCATCACATCACCCTCAGAACCTTAATGTGACCCATCCCATCACGCGGCTTCCGAGCGTATCGCCCAAAGGATGTTCCTTGTGTTTGTCGTTGAGCGCGTTGTAGACGGCCACGGCCACCTCGGCCTTGTCGTGCCAGAATCGGTATCCGCCCCGCAGATTCAGCAACGTGTAACTATCGACCGTCGGACTGGTCGATACGGGCAGCACCGGGGCGAGCGCGCTGAAAAATTCGATCAACGGATAGGTGGCGCTGGCCACGTAATGGACGGCGATTTCCCCGTTGAGGCCGTTGTCCCAGTCACCGCGCAGGCCCACGTTCGCTTTCCAGTCCGGGCCGCCGCGCCGTGAGACGCCGGTGAAGGTTTGTCCGATTTTCTGGTAGGACACATTCGCAAAGCCGCTGAGCCAGCGAGTGGCGAGGAACTCCAAGCCTGCTTCGGTTCCGTAGATATCCGCCTCGCCGCCGTTGACGAGCGTGCGCGCGGTGCCGACGGTTTGGAAGTTGATCAAGTCGGAGAGGTGATTGAAGAAGAGGTCGAGCCTGGTCCGGAGCCGATGTTTCAGCCACCAGCCCTGGTATCCGGCTTCGTAGGAAATGGTTTGCTCAGGATTGAGTGTCTGTGAGCCAAGCAGCGGGATGGGTGCGAACAGCGGTGGAACGGTCGGCAGGATTCGAAGGTCAAGATTCGATTCGAACAGGGTCGGGGGGCGATAGGCGACAGATCCGCTGACGCGAAACGTATGCTCCGGCGTCAGGTTGTAGACGAGGGCGACACGCGGACTCCAGGTACCGTTGATTCTGGTGTGCAGGTCGTAGCGGACCCCCGCCACGAGGGTGAGCGAGGGACGTATCGTCCACTCGTCCTGGAGATGAACCCCGAGACGATCTTCTCGTCCTAATTCTGAGACGGCGCTGCCGTCGACCGTGTTGTAACGATAATTGACGCCATAACTCAGCCGGTTGGACGAGCCGAATTCGAGGCTGTGTTGTGCCTCGATGTTATAGGTGTTCGTGGTGAAAGACACATTGGGCCCGCCCGTGGCGTTCGTCTGCCGGACAAATTGCGAGAGGAGCGGATGTGTGGCGGAGTCGACGGGGATGTCGTTGCCCTGCCACCAGCCGCGCACGGAGAAATTGCGGTACTGGTAATGCACGTCCGTATACCCTTGATTGAATTGGGAACGAGGAATCTGGACGTTTGAAACGGGACCGTCGAAGCGATTGGTATCGATGAACCCTCCGGCCACGCGCAAGGTGGCGTCGCCGGAGAAGTTGTACTGTGTCTGCACGTTGAATTTGTTCGACCGGAAGGCGAGGGCGTCGTTGTTGCGCCATTGTTGATTCTGGTCGTGGCCGATGGAGAGACGGTAGTCAAGTTTCCCTGCCGATCCGGCCTGGACGGCGGCACTGGAGATGGTGCCGAGCTCCCCGCCGCCGAATTGCAACGTCGTGCCCTTCATGTCCTGCGCAGACTTCGTGATGATGTTGATCACTCCGTCGAAGGCATTGAAGCCGTAGACGACAGAGGCGGGCCCTTTCAGCACCTCGATGCGTTTAATCTCCGGGAGGGTGACCGGAAGCGATTTCCAGAACACCAGGCCTTGGCCGTCGATGTAGATCGAGCGACCGTCCACCATCACGAGAATTTTGTTGGCGAAGAGTTGATTGTCGCCGCGTGCGCTGACATTGAAGTCCGCCCCGGTGACTTGCATGACATCCAGCCCGGGTACGCGGCGAAGAATGGTGGGAATGTCGGTCGCGCCCGAGTGCCGGATGTCCTCGTCGGTGATGACGTAGACGTTGGAGGGTGCTTGTGAGATGGGTTGCTCATGGCGAGTGGCGATGCTGACGGTTTCTTCCTCTTTGAGCAGTTCGAGCTCTTCGCTGACCGGTGCCGCTGCTGTTTGAGTCGTCGCGGGAGGCGATGCGTCCTGAGCCTGAGCGCCGATGGCACCGCAGCAGATCAAGAGTCCTCCACAGAGGGGAAGGGCAGAGTGTCGCAATCGTTTGCTGATCGGTCCTGTCGCCACGGGGCGTCGCGTGGCCGGCGGAGAGGAGGATGGGGAGTGGTAGACGGTGCCGGGAGGGTGCATCAGAAGGCGCATGGCATACCGTGGATCCCGGCCCGGCGGTGTCGGGCATGGTTGGACAGAAGACAAACACGAGGGCTATGTGGTTAGAGGTACTCTCTCGCAAAATGCATGCTTATGGGATTCTCGGTATGCGGAAAGCAGACGCGTGAATTATGGGGGGATTCACGCGATTTCGGCTGTCTTCGCAAGGAGCGAGGTCGAGAGAGGAGCTCTAGGATCGAAGCACGTATCTAGTTGGATACAGTCTGTATGTCTTCAGATACAGGCGCCCGATTGGTTTTATTTGCGCGTGGACGACCTGGCTTCAAATCTTGAAGCCGTGGCGAAAAAGGGCGGCCGTTTTGCGACTCCAGATTATTGAGGAGATCTTCAATCGCTGATGAAATCAGACCGGCCATAGTGGTGCCCGACGTCCAATAGGCGGCGTCGCGCATACGTTCCAAGAGCTCGGTCGGCAGGCTGACGGTCATACGTTGGCGTTTCTGGGATCGCAGATAGATAAATCGATTCATGGTGCCACTCCTTTGCACGAGACCACTGATGGTGAGCGCCTACCTCGCTTGCGTCATATCGATGCGCGAGTCCGTTGCGCAGGGATATGGTCAGTGTCATGAAGTTCACCGCTGCGGCGGATGGGTTTCAGGCTGCTGCGGGGCGGTGTCTTTCCATACGGCAACAATCAAGAGAGCTAGCATGCCACTGACTCCGATCAGGAGACCACCCATGACGAGTTCCATGTCAGGCTCCTTTCTGTACTGAATGGGTCTTCCCGGTTACCTCAGGGATGGAAAAGTCCCTGTACACTCCTGGGAATAGCAACAGCCGTGCCGTACGTGCCTGAGAAAAAAGTGTTCGCCGATTCTCCCAGACCTTTTGAGAAATTCTGCATTAGGAGAGCGATCTGACAAGAACCGTTGCCTTTATTCGGGGACGCATCGCGAACAGTGCCTGTATCGGATCTCATTCACCGCGTATCAGATTGGATAACGTACTATATGCGGAAAGCAAGCACGCCGTGCGGACAGATCTCCTCTGT